>JAFCCI010000006.1 GCA_017610275.1 Candidatus Woesearchaeota archaeon | reverse complement strand
TATATCTGCAAGGTTTCCTCCTCGCTTTCTTAAATTTGTGAATGCAGCATGCCCTGGAGTGTCTATAAACAACAGTCCAGGAATTGTGAATTTTATTTTTAGTGAGTCAAGCAAAGGCCCGCATGTCTTCTTAATAATATCCAAAGGTATTAAAGATGCCCCTATTGCCTGTGTTATTGCTCCTGCCTCACACTTGACAATATTACTGCTTCTAATGTAATCAAGCAGGCTTGACTTTCCATGGTCCACATGGCCCACAACAGTGCATACAGGTGATCTGATAGTATTCATCTTATTTATCAGGAAATTATATTCACTTTTAAAGCTTTCCAAAAGGGAGTAATAAACAGAAATTATATAAACTTCAAATACATAAATTATAAGATGGGGGATATAGCACAACTTATAAGAAGTGAGGATATAGAATTTTTTAATAAAAATATCAAGCTTGATACAAAGATAAATGATTTTGGAGATTATTATGAAAAACTTGCTGATCATATAGCTAAACAGTCAAAAAGATATTTAACAATAAAAGGTAAAGGTCTTGAAGAATTTCTTTATAAAAGATATAACTTGTATGAATTGGCAGGCCTTTTGGTATTTATATTGGACAAAAGTATTTCTAAAAACCTTGAAGATGAGGTTAAAGTTCATGTTGAAGCAGACATTGAAAAAATTAATAAGAATTATGAAAAAGAAAAAAGTGATGAAATTACTGAAGATATTAGAAAATATTTTCCAAAAATGCCTGAGTTTGAAAAGCAATGGAATGCTGCATTAATTTATGAATTTGCAGGATGGGTTGGTTTTCCTGGTTATGAATGGCCCGAAGGTAAGAAAGGTTATGAATATGAAATAGCAGAGCATGCAATATCTTTTGTGATAGGAACAAAGGACCAGTTAAAAAGATATAAAAACCCTGGTGGTTATTATTATAAGGAGTATTTTGATAAAGAAATAATTGAAACCTTGTCTGGATTTGAATAAGCTTTCCAAAAGCTTTATATTAATCTTAATTCTTTGTTTTTTTATGGAAACAATGCAAGAAGGCAAAGCAAGAATTAAAGTGTATGTATCTGAAACAGTATCAAAAGATCTGCCTGTGTTTTACAATCCTGTTATGAAGCTTAATAGGGATATAACTGTTTTATTGCTAAATTCAGTTGATAAAAAAAATATGCAGATTGCACTGCCATTGGCTGCAACAGGAGTAAGGGGGGTAAGGTTTTTGCTTGAATTAAAAAAAAGCAAAATAAAAAGTATTTCCTTTAATGATAATAATACAGAAGCTGTTAAGCTGATAAAAAGCAATTTAAAATTAAATAAAATTAAGTTAAACAAAAAAATCAATATATCAAACCTTGATGCAAACCTGTTTATTTTAAATTCAAAAGGATTTGATTACATTGATATAGATCCATTTGGCTCACCAAACTTTGTGCTGGACAGTGCAGTAAAAAGGCTTGGAAGAGAAGGAATTCTTGCTGTGACTGCAACAGACACAGGTGCCTTATGCGGCAGTTACAAAAATGCCTGCTTAAGAAAATACTCAGGCAAGCCACTAAGAAATGAGTTCTGCCATGAAACAGGATTAAGGATTCTTATTTCAAAAGTCCAGTCAACTGGGACCCAGTATGACAAGGCCTTAACACCAATATTCTCATATTCAAAAGAGCATTACTTCAGGGTTTTCTTTAAGTGCATAAAAGGAAAAAAGAAAGTGGATGAGTTAATGAAAAATATTAGATATATTGTCCACTGCAGCTCGTGCCTGTTCAGGAAAACAACAAAAGATATTTTTAATTCAAATAAATGTCCTGTTTGCAGTTCAAAAACAGATTATGCAGGGCCTTTGTGGCTTGGTCAGTTGTGGGACAAAAAACTTCTAACCAGAATGTGTAAAAATATTAAGAATTCAGAGGATAAAAAGCTAGTTAAATTCCTTGAGATAATAAAAAATGAATCAAAAATAAGCTCAGCCGGGTTTTATGATGTTGCAAAGGTTGTAAAACATAATAAATTGAAAAGTGTTCCAAAAAAAAATTTGCTGATTAAAGAGATTAAAAAAGCCGGATTTAATGCAGCTGAAACTCATATAAGACCAAATTCAATAAGAAGTAGTATAGAATTAAAAGAATTAATAAAGTTAATTAAAAAGATTAACCAATAGCCCTTCTGACGTCGGTCACTTCAACAGAGTTTACGCCCTCTATTGAGGCCACATTCTGCTCAAGCTTGTCTGTGCTTCCAATGTCTTCATTGCTTACAAATATCAACTCAAGTGCCTTTAAGCCAAATGCAACAGGCTCTATATTAACCTTTCCTACTTCACCGCCATATTCTGCAATAAATACCTTAGCTTTCTCTTCTATTACCTTTAAATCGGTTTCTGGGCTTTCAGGCATTATCCTAAGTGTTATTACTACATCTGTCATTTTCCTAGTTTGGACCTGTAAAACCACATTCAGGGCACGTATACGTTGCTGCTATCTCTCTGCAGTGCTTACATCTTACTATTTGAGCTTTACCGCAGTTAGGACACATAAATACAGCTGTTCCTTCTTTATTGGTCATTCTTTTACTGCAAGAAGAGCAAATAAGTTCTTTTTCATCCATTTTAATTACCTCTATTAGTATAATATAACAAAAGGGTTCTTTTGGCTGACTTAAAAACCTTATGATTTTATCTAATAAAAAAATTATAATTAAATTACTATTTAAGAGGTATAGCAAAGATTTTTAAATAATTAGACATACTGGTTATATAAAAATGTTTAAAAATAATCTTAAGAATTTAGAACTGCCTGATCTTCCTGACTTTAAAGCTGAAAAAAAGCTTTCTATTTTTAAACCAGCTAAAAAAGAGAAAATAATAGAGGTTTCAGAATTAATGGGACCAAGTTCTGAAAAAGATGAAAAGCCAAAAAAGAAATTGAAAAGAAAATGGGAAACATTAAAGAAAATAAAAAAAGAGCACCATTTCATTCTGAGGGACGGAAGAAGAATTAAAAATCTTGAAGAGCTTACTCACTTTCTTAAATTTATGGACGAGAGCACATTTAAGCACCATGTAACAAATGATAAGAATGATTTTGCAGACTGGATTAAAAACATTGTAGAAGACAATGAACTTGCTAACAATATAAAAGGGTCTAAAAGCAAAGAGCATATGTTAAGGCACCTTGAATTTAATAAAAATCAAAAGGAGCTGCTTAAAAATGAGCTTAAAGAAAAGGAAAATATTGCTGCTGAAAAAGAACTGAGAAAAAAACAGGCTGAGATAGAGAAACTCTCTAAAAAGCAGATTGATATTCCTAAAGAAAGAATTGAGAAAAAAGAGATTGTTTTGATGAAAAAGGAGGATACTCTTAAGAAAAGAGAAAAAATCATCAGGGAAAAGCAAAAAGAGCTGGAAAGCAAAAAAAAGCAGTTTGAATTTATTGAGAAAAAGAAAAAAGAAATTGATGAAAAAGATGCAAGATTTAAGGAAATGAAAAAAGAGTTATTTGAACTTAAAGAAAAACAGAAAAACATTGAAAAAAAGAAAGAGATATTGAAAAGGGAAGCAGAATTATTTCTAAAAAAAGAGGGTAGGATAACAGAGAAAAATGAATTTCTTGAAAGGTTGATTAACGAAAATAATGAAATAAAGGGGAAATTGGTATCAAAGGAAAAAAGTTTAGTTGATATGGAGAATGAATTAAGGAAAAGAGCTTATGGATTATTAGTAAAAGAAAATTTGTTAGAGGAGAAGAAAGAAAAGAAGGTTCATGTGCCAAGGAAAATCAAGCAATCTGTAAAGAAGGGTATTAAAAAAGAAAAAGTCAAATCAACTAAAAAAGTCAGGAAGAAGGAACATGAAAAAACAAAGAAAATTGGAAAAGAGGATGTTAGCTTTATGATAAAGGAGATTAATGATTATGCATCAAGAGGAGATATTTCCAAAGCAAAGCTAGTATTATCAAAAATGATGCCTTTTTATAATGGGTTAAACAAACAAGATAAGGAATCCTTAAAATATGATATTATGGATTCGGAAACAAATATCAAGATTGCTTCTTTAAATTTATAAAAAAGAAAAGTGTGGAACTTTTGTTCTCACACTAAAAATATAACTAACCGGAATATTAAAAAAGAGTCTTGCTTATAAACATAGTTTCTCAATAACTGATTTAAAGCTTTATCAAGTAGTTTAAAACTTTATAATGGTCTATAATAGAATATATTCATGAATAAGACTTGATAATACTTTTTTTAACTTTTTAAAGGTGTTTTTAGCCATATAAAATTTAGAAATGTTTATATAGTCAAACTGAAGTCCTTGGTTTATGCTTAAAAAACTAATTATAGTGTTAATGCTATTAATCTCAATAGAGAACTGTTATGCTGCTACTATCCATGGCAATATTTATGATCCTGACCTTAATCAGATGAAAGGCAGAGTTGAGGTAGAGGTTGATTCATCGCCAAGGCAATACCAGGTTTCTACAGACGGGACATATTCTTTTTTCCTGTTAGTCGGGAAGTATACTATCAAGGCAAAGTACGAAGAGCACGGAAGAATAAAATACGTTGCTGAAGAAAAAATAGTTGTCAGAGATGAAGGCAGATTTATACATGATATTGTAATGTACCCCAGCCCTGAAGAAGAAGAAAGGCTATTGAATAAAACACTGGAAAGACCAGAAGATGATTCTAATGGGAAACAAACAATTTTTTTATTTATAATTATTGGATCTGTTTTTGTGATATCCATCCTGCTTGTTGTTCATTTCTTAAAAAAAGAAAAGAAAAAAGAACATATTCAAGAGAAAGAAGAAGGAAGTTTTTCTGCAACAGAAGAAAAAAAAGAGGAAATTCCTGGAAGTTTTGATGAAACAAAAGAAGAAGTTGAGTCTCCTGAAAGCCTGGATAGGGTAATAAGGATTATTAAAGAGAATAATGGAAGAGTAACCCAGAAAGAGATAAGAAAGCAGATTCCACTTTCAGAAGCAAAGATAAGCCTTATGATAACTGAACTGGAAGATAAGGGAATTGTAAAAAGAATTAAAAAAGGCAGGGGCAATATAATAATATTAAAAAGAAAATTCAGTTCTGATAAAGAAGAAATCTTTTAACTTCTATACTTCTGGAAAAGAGAATACATCACTTTTGCTTCATCTTGTATTTCCTGTGAATTAAGCCTTATTAAATAATCTAAAGCAATTTCTTTTTCTGTAAATATTCTTCTTGGCAGTCCTGCAAGAGGAGGGTAAATTATAGGATTTTCTTCTATCATAACAATTGGAATTTTTAAGGCATATGATGCGCCCATAAAGAAAATGGCTTTTTTATTCCTGTTTCCTCCTTTTGGGAAATGCACAATTGTTAAATCTGCTTTACCAAAATTTTTTAAATCTTCAAAATCCCCATACATAAGAACTTTGTTTTCATCATTTTGATAAACTTTTTCTATTTCTTTAAAGTATTCAATATTTGTTGCAAGAAACATTCTAAGCTTATTATCTTTATTCTGTTTTTTTGTTATTGCTCTTGAAACATTTCTTCCAGGATTGTTCTCTTTTAAAAAATTAATTGCATCATCTATTTTGTTTAGCTTATAATTTGAAATACTATCTAAAAAAGTATCTCTTTTACCTGTTTCATCTGCAATGATTATATAATTTCCTTTTGCTCTTGAACCCCCTATCTCCCCATAAGTCATTTTGCCTCTTGGCTTGTCTTTGGGAAAACATGCAAGCAGAATAGGGCATTCCTCTGCTCCCCCCATATCATCTACAACAAGGGTAGCTATTGAATGCTGCCTGTTCTTCCTTGGGTCAGCAAATTCATATTTATAACCAAGTGCAGCAATAATTTTATCCCTGAAATTAAGAAAGCTTCCTGCCAGGTATATTTTTTTCTTTTCCATTGTAACTTTAGAGTTCTAACACTTTAAATATATTTAGGTTTTTTAATATAACCAATAGGCATAGGACATATAAAAGATTTAAACAAAGAAATATTATTTAATCATAATCTTTTTTTACCAGAACCACGACCTCACTCTCAGGATTGTTCTTATGGTCCCTACCTTTAACTTTGTTTTGAATTTTAGTGCTTTGTAGCTAATTTCTTTTTTGTCAAGGGATTTTCTGAACACATCAAGCTGGTTTTCAGAACTCAATATTTTGTCAAATGTATCTTCATTTGTATTTATTTCCATGGTGCATGATTCGTTTACATCATCAACTTTAACTGCTTTTCCTGCGACTGTCTTTAAATCAATTTCTTCAACAGAACCGTTTCTTCTCATTATTTCAATGCGCATTACTTCATTTCCAAAAATTCTTGATATAAAACCAGGAAGCCCATCTGCCTTAGTGTTGTATCCATCCTTAAGCTCATCAAGATTGTTAAGTGCATCATCAAGATTATTTATTTCAATAACTTTCCCAGTGTAAGCTGGAGCTTTTATCAGCATTATAAAAACCAACAGCAGGAATAAAATAGTAGATGAAATAAGAATTAAATCATTTTTTTCCATTTAATTATCACCAATAAATTTTGTATTATTAAATTTTCACAATAAATATATAAACTTTTTCATAATAGGCAACATTTAAATAATTCTGCTTTTCCCCAAGATTATGAAAATCCTTGCATTTGTTGATGTACATGAAGACATGAAAGCATTGGGTAGTATAATAAAAAAGTCCAAAGATGTAAGTTTATTAGTGTGTGCAGGAGACTTGACTGTTTTTGAGCAGAATATGGATTTAATGCTTTCTATGCTTAATAATACAGGAAAGCCTGTTTTGATAATCCCCGGAAATCATGAAACAAGCACAAACCTCAGGAAAGCATGCTCCTTATTTAAAAATATAATTTATCTGCATAAAAGAAGTTATAAAGCTGAAAATTATTTGTTTTTGGGTCATGGAGGTGGAGGATTCTCAACGCATAATCCTCAGTTTGAAAAAATAGCCAAAGTGTTTAGCAGAAAAATAACAAAGGAAAAAAAAGTTGTTTTTGTATCTCATGAGCCGCCTTATGGCACAAAGCTGGACATGATTGATGGACATTGCGGAAGCAAATCATTAAGAAAATTTATTAAGGAGAATAATTTAAAGCTTGTTATATGCGGGCATTTGCATGAGAACAGAAACAAGACTGATAAGATAAACAATACATTAATAATTAACCCTGGACCTTATGGAAAAATAATTGATATTTAAAAAATTATTCTCATTGTTGTAAGTTTGCTGCATTTATTGTTAACAAAAGCAAGTTGACCGAAATATTTATATATAAGTAAGATATTCTTACCTTATGAAAAGCAAATTATTAGAACAAGTACCAGAACTTACAAGAATAAGTTCAAAGGGGCAGTTGGTAATACCAAATGAGATAAGAAGGAATCTCAAGATAAGAGAAGGTGATGTTTTTGCAACTACTAGCAGTGACCATGATTTGATTATACTAAAAAAGATAAAAAACCCAATAATGAAAGAAGACCTCATAATTCTGAAAGAGACAGAAGAAGCATGGAAAGAGATAGAGCATGGAAGATGCAAAACCATGGAGAAAGAGGATTTCTTAGAAGAGATTAAAAAATGGTAAGAATCACCTTCTCAAATGGATTTGAGAGGGAATTCAGGAAAATAAAAAACAGTTCAACAAAAGAGAGAGTAAGAAAACAAATCAGGAAAATAATTGAGAATCCTTCTATTGGAAAGCCTTTAAGATACACCCTTAAAGGGGAAAGAACATTATACATAAAGCCTTACAGGCTAATTTATGCCATAAGAAAAGATGAAGTAATTCTACTGAGATTTCATCATATGAGTGATATTTATAAGTGATTTTGGCATAAGAGTGGCTGTACACTTAATCTTAAACCATATGGAAAGATAATTAATATTTAAAAAAATAAAAAATTAATATTTTTTCTTTTTCTGCTGGACAAAGTAACCAACTACTGCAAGGGTTATAACTACTGCTATCAAAGTGATTATCAAAGCTGTGTTTGACTTTGTTTCTTCTTCTAATTCTTCTTCTTCTTCTGCAGGAGCTCCCTCTTCTGGTGATGCTTCTTCTTCTGGCTCTTCTGGTGATGCTTCTTCTTCTGGCTCTTCTGGTGATGCTATTACCGCAGGTGCTTTTTCAGCTGTTATTGCAAAAGTTGAAAATCCTGGTGATTCAGAACTGTAATAATAGTATGTTGTATCCTGGCTGTCTCTTGTTGTTGTTAACTTTGTCCATTTATTATTATAATACCTGTGCAATGCAATAGTGTCTTTTCCATAGCCTTTATCTGTTAGCCATGATTTCTTGATCTTAAATTTAATTATTGCTTTGCTTATATCATCATCAGTCATGGCTGTTTTTGTCATTGTTAAATATTTGTAAACACCTCCGCCTGCTGATGATGGCACAGATGCTCCTGAAGGCAGTGAACCAGTATCAACCTTTATCTTTGCATTGGTAACTGCATTCTTGACAGTTACTGTTATTTCTGTCACAGCAAGGGTTGCTGATTTGGTGAATGCAACGGCTTTTGTTGACCCTGCTGCAAGCGTTCCAACAGTCTTCTCCTCATAAGTCACAGTAGGTGTGCTGCTTCCTCCGCCTCCAGTTGAGGTTGTTACTGTTACAGATATATCTCCTGTTGAGTTAGATGTTGTCATATTGTTCCCAGCAGTATCCCTACAGGATATGAAATAAGGACCTATTGTAGTTGATGAGCTATAACCTACTGTAAATGTGTGTGATGTGGATGTACCAGTCATTGCAGTTGCTCCTGTTGTGTCTGAAGCATCAAATGTCGAGTTCTTATACCAACAATTAGTATTTTCATTTGTTGTTGCTGTAATTGTTGCTGTTCCTGAACTTGTTAAGGAAGAAGTCCCTGATGTTGAAATTTCTGTTATTACTGGTGCTGTTGTATCATTGGTTATAATTTCCGGACCAACTCCTGAGAAATGTGGTATCTTAATCCAGATAAGTTGATTTTCTACGTCTGCATAGCATAAGCCTATAGACAAGTTTGAATCAGCTGTTGAGCAATTAACACCTGTTCCATTCAAATATGCTGCATAATCACTGTTTAGATAATCTCTGTAATCTTCTAAAGTATCATTTGTTTCTATTTTTGTTGTATTATCTCCAGCAGATGAATTCCAAATAACATGAAATTCATTGTTATATAAGAGAGGGATTGTTATTTTTATGCTCTTGTCTGAAAGAGTATCTGCATAAGGCATGCTAATTAATACATAATCATATATCTCAGGACCTTTGCTACCAAATTTCCATGCTGCATTCAAATCAGTGCCAGTGGAGTTCTGAGAGAATGCTGCATCTGGAGGACCAGAGGCAAGAAGGTCTGTCTTAACATAATGCACAGATATATTACCACTTGTTATTCTAAGGCTAACATCTCCCATTAATATTGCTTTTAATGGTGAGAAATCTGTCTTGTTCATTTCCCCATTATCTTCACCCATCATGTTGCATCCAGCTGGCGGGCTTGGAACATCACATGTTGAATTTGATTTATAGAAATCCATCCACATGTCTATTGATTCATTTGAAGTTGGGTCAAAGAGGTCAAACCTTGATAATGTTATGTTGCATACCCCACTATTACAAGTTATTGTATCAGTATGGGTTGCACCACTCAAAACACTTGCACTTATAGGTGCTGAGACTGGTGCATAAGACTGGGAGTATATTGTGAGTTTTTTTATGCTTCCTCCATAAATAACTGGCAGTGTAAATACTCCATTCTGGGCATTTACCATTCTCATATATTCAATGCTACTGGTTTCTAACTTCATTTCAACAAATGAGCTGTCAGCAGTTAATACACTGCCATTGCTTACTAATTGAAACTGAACTGCTGTTGTGTTGACAATTGTTGTCTGGTTCCATTCAGCTGATATGTTGTTAGAGGTTAGTGTCTTGTCTGTTCCATTTATTAATGGATTTAGTGTAAAGTTGAATTCTGACCCATTCAAAAATTTCTTTCCTTCTGAAGATAATTTGTATAAATCATGGTAATAATTGCTGTCATTCTTTGCAAAAGCCATCAGCATTATATCTGAACTAGCCATTGTTGCTGGCAGGTAAATAGAATATTCTCCAGTGCTTTTATTGTATGAATCATCATAAGCTGTGTTGTTTGTTGGCCATCTCATCATTTGCCCCATATTAAAAGGTAGGGTATCCTGGTCAAATAGCATATTTCCTCCACCAAGCATATAAGGAATAATCCATAGTTCCTCAAATGTTCCATGACCAATATATCCTGTCAAGGGAGTTATATTTTGGCCTGCTGCTATGGTTGCATTAATAAAATAAGTTCCATTAGTTTTTGTACAGGTTGCATTAACGCCTGTTGCACTTATGTTGTAGCCAGTTGTGTTACATTTTGTTTCTATATCTGTGAAATCAACATATATTGGGAATGATGCTTCTGGAAAAACCATTAATGAATAATCCCTGTCACTTGGTGCTGCAAAATATCTTTCTGTTGCACTGCTAGAGAAATCAGATGAAACAGGGTATCCTAATGTTGAATCCTTAAGCCCATAACTAAATCCTATGTTTGTCCAGCTAAATGCAGTATCAGGACAGCTACCATCAGTGCAGGAGCCTTCATCTGAAGGACCTGACTTATAATCCCTGCCTTCAACCGTTATGTAGAATGTTACAGCAGGCTTTAGATATATGCTTGCATTTTTCAATCCCCAATCAGACCTTAATTCAATTTCAGGAAGCTCTGGCAGGCTAGGACCAACATACATTGCATAATGATTTGTCGGGGTATCATTGTATTTTGTTGCACTTAACCTGTAGAGTAATCCTCCCTCTTCCCCCATTTTAAATCCATCATCTTCATCTATTGATACATCAAGACCAGCAATATCTGTTATATTAAATACCCCATTAGCATCTGTTGTGTTTGAGAAAGTGCCTATTGTAATGTCCCCAGTATCTCCAAAAGTTAGAACAGTAATTGAAGCAACAGCCCCTGGAAGCAAAGAGCCGTTTATATCATAAACTGTTCCACCATAATTGAAAGTTGTTGTTGTGAAAAAAGTCAGGTTTATTTCATCATTCTGTGTACTCTCATTAGCATATGCACTAACTGTAAATATGCCGCTGCCATAGCTTGCATTAGAAGTTACATTAATTGCAAAATATTGTGGACCAGAGCCACAGAAAAAATCATCTCCAGTTGCATTCCAAGTAATGCTATTTGATGTTAAATTAAAAGTAGTATAATTGCTTGAGTCTATGCTTGAAAAGTTCTGACCATGGAATGTAAAGTTAGATGATGATGGATAAGTAATTGTAAGATTCTTGAGGCATGATTGTTCTCCTGCTTCCCTGTATATGCTGAAGTTAATCAGCTTGGCTTCATTTCTAATTAAATAAGGTGATACTATGCTTGACTGCCATGAATTCAAACCCTGATTCCAGTTATCTTCAGGTCCTTCATCACCTCCAACAATAAAATTATAACTCCCTTGATTTTCAAAGAATTGAGTTCCATTTGTTGAATTTACTGATACATTATTCGTGGTATTGCATTGAGCCAAAACTGTGAAGTTTACATAAATAGTAATATTATTGCTAAAGTTTAGTGGTGTTCCAGGAAGGTCTTCCCAAGTCATGGAACCATTGGAGCTTGAATTAGGTGGTATATTAACCCATGTATAATTAGTTAAACATGAACAATTATAAGTGTCTGTAATATTTATATGAGTTATATTTGAGCTTTCAATATTTGTTAAATTTATAACAAACTGGATATTTGAGCCAGGACTATAATTATCTTCTGTGGTTGTTCTTTTACTTACGTTTATTCCTGTCGCATAAGAAATCGTTGACAAAGAGATTGTCAGAACAATAAAGAGCATTGCAAATAAGCCAAAAACAAGAATTCTATTTTTATACACCAATACCACCTCTTAAAGTAAATATTATTTAAAACTAATTTATTGAAAATATGAAAAAGGTTATATTATTTAAATATTCTGATTTTTTCTGGTTAAGGTTATAAAGTTATTTAAATTATTAAAGTTCTTTGTTTAAATTAAAAACTAAAGTAAAGTAGGAAGTTTAATATTTAATATGTAGTGGTTGAATAAGTTTATAAGAAATTTTTCAATATTTAAATTATTTAAATATTCCTTAATTTTTTTATGGTATACAATGATTATTTTTCTCTTTTATTGACCACCAGTAGTTTTTAGTTTTTTATACAGGGATTGTATCTCCTTGTAAACCCATTTCCTTTCATTAATAGGCAATCCATCATAAATCTTCAGTATCTTTTTGTATGTTTTTTTAGCAGAGTCAATATCCCTTTCTTCTAAAAATTTCTCAGCCTTTTGCATCTTTGTGGTTATAGCTATAATTGCTTCTGATTCCATGCCAATACTTACATTAAGAACCTTCCATTTTTTCTGAACAAAGTAAATAGCTAATAGTGTCATTACAATTATTGTTGGCCATAACCAGCTGATATTAAACTTAAAATCTTTTAAATTGGATATCAATTTTGAAAATATTGATTCTTTATCTGATACATCATCTGGCTCTTCTTCTGTGGTTTCTTCTTCTGGTTTTTTTGCAGATTCTGTCACTTTTCCTGTAGTTGGTGCTGGAGGTGCTTTCTCTGCTGTTATTGCAAATGTTGAAAATCCTGATGATTCAGCAGAATAATAGTAGTATTCTGCGCCAAAGCCAGTTCTTGTTGTTTCAAGATTTTCCCATTTTTTATTATTATACCTATGTAAAGTAACTGCATCTTTCCCATATCCTTTATTTGTTAGCCATGATTTCTTTACCTTGAACTGGATAACTGCCTTTTCTATATCATCATCAGTCATATCTATCTTTGTGATTTCTATGTACTTGTAAACACTTCCCTTTGTTGATGGCTTAGATGCACCTGAAGGCAATGAGCCAGTATCAACCCTTATTTTTGCATTAGTAACTCTGTTCTTGACAGTTACTTCTATTTTAGTAATTCCATGATTAGTTGACTCCAAAAATGTAATTTCCTTGCTTGAGCCTGCTGCAAGTGTTCCAACGCTTTTTTGTTCATAGCTTACAGAGGATCCTCCACCTCCTCCTCCGCCTCCGCTTGATGATGTAGTGAAGGTTGTAGAGTTTGAAGTAATTATAACGTTTCCAGCAGTATCCCTGCACCTCACATAACGAGTATATCTTGTTGATGCACTCAAACCAGTTAATGGTGTTGAATGTGATGTTCCACCAGTAGTGCTAAATGTAGTCATTTCAGAATATGCTTTATTAGTTGTTGCATAAGCACAATCTGCATTTTCATTTGTCATTGCAGTGAGTGTAGCACTGCCAGATGTAACATCCTCTGTTGATACATCTGTTATTATTGGTTCTTCAATATCATAAGTATAAAATCTTGAAACTGAACTAGTGCCATTTTCAGCTCCATCAAAGGGTATAACATGCCATTCATAATAAGTTTCTGAAGGAGTATATGAGCAGTTTGTGTCATTTGTATAGCACTCTTGTGTTCCGTTAATTAAAACATAATAATAAACAGTATCACTATCTGCATCTGTGCTTGCAGTCCAGTTCATTGTTATAGGTGTTGTGTTTGTGTAAGAATTGTTTGCGGGGTTTGTCAGGTTTGGTTGTGTTGGAGCTGAATTGCCAACTTTAAATATTTGAACTCCTGTGTTGTTCCAGTTTCCTAAAGAATCATTTGCATAGATAACCCATTTTACAATTGAGCTATTTGTTGCAGTTACATTTTTAGTTATGTTTGACCAGTTAATTGTTCCTGATAATTCTCCGGTTTCATTTACCCATGATTCAGAATTATTCCAACTGAATATATAATGAGATAACCCAATAGAATCTGACCAGTTTGCATAAAACAAAACAGTATCATTAACTTCAACACAAGTGTCGTTCTTCCCTACACCTGATGAGGATGGACCACTTGAATCATAAGTGAAATTAAACAAAGAGCTATTTGTGTTTCCAGCAGAATCATTTGCTGTTATCAAAATATGATAATTTCCATCAGCTATGTTTGTATTATTAGTAAAACCCCAGTTAGTATAGTTATTGTTCCAACTCCAGGCAGAATTGTTTGCATAAACTGAGTTATTATTTTTATCAGAAGATGTTCCATTAATTGAAGGAATGACATTTGTAAGAGTATTATTAATTGATGTTATCACGAGTTGGGGGGTTGTAGTATCATAAGTGTAAAATTCTGAAACAGATATAGTACCATTATCATAGCCATCATAGGGAGTAACATGCCATTCATAATAACCATCTGCTGGAGGAGTATATGAACAGTTAAGGTCTGTGGTATAGCATTCTTGTGTTCCATTTACTAACACATAATAAGAGACATTATCACTGTCTACATCTGTGCTTGCAGTCCAGTTCATTGTTATTGTTGTGTTTGTGTAAGAATTGTTTCCGGGGTTTGTCAGGTTTGGTTGTGTTGGGATTGAATTATTGACTGTAATAGTGGTTGTGTTTTCCTTTGTTGTGTTTGCAGTTCCATCACCTGCCCAGAATTCTGCAATAAGTGTTGCTCCCTTGTTGAAGCTTGAGCTTGAAAGGTTTGCTACATTTGTGTTTGTATTGTTTGAGATTAGGTAACTCACAACAGAACCAGAGGTAGAACTATTTACATAGAACTGTGTGTAGGCAGTAAAGCTTGAACTTTCATTGTCTCTTGCGGTGATATTTAGTTTAAAATCAGTATTTGTGTAAACAGTGTCTGGCTTTGTTGCATTTGCTATTATTTCTGCTGAGCTAACAATATTGGGGATTATTAAAAGGAACATAACTAGTGCTAAGAATATCAGCCTCTTTTTCATTTTACTAATCTTATTCATTTTATATAGGTATATAAATATTTTTATATTCTCTTATCCAAAAACTGAATTATTTTTTATGAATGTAATTATCCTCTCTTTCTTTTGTGCTTTTTCTTTTTTTCTTTCTTATATTCCTTTTTTTTCTTTTGTTTCTTTTCCTGAACAAAGTAGCTAACAATTACAAAAACTATAATTACTGCTATCAATGTAACTATTAAAGTTGTGTTTGATGGTGCTTCTTTTTCTTCTTCTGGTGCTTCCACTTGTGCAGGAGCTTCCTCCTCTACCAGTACTTCTTCTTTTGTTACTTCAGCTTCTTCTGGTTCCTCTTCTTCCGGCTCTTCTGCTGGTGCTGTTATAACTGGTGCTTTTTCAGCTGTTATTGCAAATGCTGAGAATCCTGGTGATTCAGCACAATAGTAATAGTAGGTTGTATCCTGGCTGTCTCTTGTTGTTGTTAGCTTTGTCCATTTATTGTTATAATACCTGTGCAATGCAATAGTGTTTTTTCCATAGCCTTTATCTGTTAGCCATGATCTCTTGACCTTGAATTTAATGATTCCTTTACTTACATCACTATCAGTCATGCCTGTTTTTGTGATTTCAATGTACTTGTAAACACTTCCCTTTGCTGAAGGCAAGGATGCTCCTGAAGGCAATGAACCAGTATCAACTTTTATCTTTGCATTAGTAACTTTATTCCTGACAGTTACCTTTATCTCTGTAACAGCAAAAGTTGCTGATTTAGTGAATGCAACGGCCTTGCTTGAGCCTGCTGCAAGAGTTCCAACACTCTTTTGTTCATAGCTTACAATAGGAGTGCCTCCTCTGCCTCCTCCGCTTGAAGGAGAAGGTCTTGTTGAGGATGTAAATTGCAGTCCAGTTGTTTCATTGACTGCAATGTTTCCATAATAATCCTGGCAGTAAAAGCTGAAATTATAAGTTCCAACAATATTTGGTCTATAGCTCTTCGTATATCTTTGAGTTTCATTCAAAGATGCCATTGAGTAATTGACCCATGTAGTATTTGGGTAATAAACAGAAACTGTTACAGAGCTTATATTAGAGCCAGTATCTGAACAGTTTACATAAACAGTGATGTTTGTGTCTGAATAACCTGAAGCAGAGCTGAGGCTCAGTCCGGATAAAACAGGAGATATATTAACATTAAATTTATATTCGCTTGATGTGTTTGTTTCATAGGAATCATTAGCAACAACATACCAATAGTAAGTTCCGTCATCAATTTGCCAGTTGTAGTTCAGGTCTGTTCCATTGTATAAAGATAATAAAATTGAGTTTCTTGTTGAGTTGCCATAAACATAATGTGTTATGTTATCCCCTTCTGCATCACTGCTTGACCAGTTGAGATAAGTGCTTGTTGTTGTGATATTAGAATTGTTGCCAAGATAACTAATGTTTAGCTGCGGTTTTGTATTTTCCAGATTGGTCCTGTTTCCAGTAGTACCCTCAACTCCATCTGTTGTGTTGGCTATTACACTATAAGTGTAGTTTATCCCGTCAATTGTTGTCATATTCTTAAAGCAGGAAACACTTGTTCCATTTCCTACTTTTTCCATGCTGATATTACTGTTTATTCCATCATTCCACAACAAAGTGCAATTGCTAATGTTTAATGATGAATGGATTACAGTTACATTAACATAAATGTAATTTTTTATCTGTCTTACATTATGTCTTGGTGTTGGAGGCACAAAAGTTACTGTTAGTGCTGTCGTGTTTATTGTGAATTGTCTTTGTGCTGATGTTGTGTTTGCTGTTCCATCATTAGCAATGATATACCAGTAATAGGTTTCATTATCAGTTAAATCTGTAAAAGTTTTGTAAAGGTCCTGTGTTGATGAGTTGTAAGTTGGTGGAGAAGAGTTTAAGAAATGAATAAAATAATTTATTGTATCTCCATTTGCATCTGTGCTTGTTGACCAATTTATAGTTATATTTATGGTTGTTTGTATGCTTTGGTTTGCCGGGTTTGTTAAACTTGGCTGCGTTGGTGCTGTATTATTTATTGTAATTATTCTTGTTTCAGAAACACCTGTGTTGTTTGCAGAGTCATTTCCATAAACCTTATATATAAAATTTCCAGAACCGGTTATTGTTTTGTTTAAGTAAAAGTTTAATCCAGAGCCGTTCATTGTTTCATTAGTTCCGTTCCAATCCAACAGAATAGAAGACAAAATTTCATTAGTTGTAACATTAATGAAGATGGAAGTATTTGATGTATTAGTATTGTTCTCTGGCGTTGGTGATACAAAATTTAGCTCTGGCGCTGTTGTATCTAAGGAGAGAATAGCAGCATACACATCAATCCTTGAGTAAGTTCTTCCTGTTGCACCATCATAAATTTGCACTCCAGTATCATTGAGAACATCCTCTATTTCCTGAGGGGTTATATCTGTTCCATTATAAAGCCTTACAAACTGCTTCAGCAAGGCAGCTGCTCCTGCAACATGTGGCGTTGCCATTGAGGTTCCTGTTTTAAAACCCCAGCCCCCAGGAATTGTTGAATATATATTCTTTCCTGGGGCTAATAAATTAAGGATGTCTCCCCTTTGATAATCAATTGTATCAGTACTATCAACAGCTCCAACAGGTGTTGCATTCTCAACACAAGAGGGTACAGATATTCCTGCTGTACAACTCACTTCTTCACAATTACCTGAAGAAACTGCTACTAAAATGCCTGCTCCAACAGCTGAATTAATCGCATCTGCAAAGTCGGAATAATCAGTATCACAATATGTGTTATTATATGCTGTTCCAGTTATTCCCAAGCTCATGCTTATTACTGAAATGTTAAACTTTGAGGCATTATTAGTACACCAATCAATTCCAGCAATGACATCAGAATTCCAACCACTTCCACTAGAATCCAAAACCTTGATTGCAATTAGCTTTGCATCAGGAGCAACACCCCTATAAATAGTATCATTTGAGGCAGCTATTCCTGCACAATGAGTTCCATGCCCCTTATCATCAAAACATGCACTGTTATTAATGGCGCATTCCTGCTGTGTTATTGCATTATACCCGCCTATTGTTTTATTGCCCCAGCCATTGCCAAGTGCAGAATGGTTATAATCAATTCCTGTGTCTATAATACAGATGGTTTCACCCAAGCCAGTTATGTTCGTTGAGTTTAGTTGAATGGCCCATGTATCATCAGCGTTTATTTGAGGTATGCTTTGGTCAAGAAAAGCATGAACTACTCTATCCAAATAGACTTTTTTAACATCAGGATTATTTCTTAGTTTCTCTAAGCCTGATTTTGTCACCATTCCTGAGAACCCATTGACTGTTGAGTATTTGTGCCTCAAATTAAAATCTGCGCCAGATGATGTTGTTGAAACATGGTCTCTTGCATTTGATTTAACCAAATTTTTGGTTTTGTCCTTTAAGTTTAGCCTTGACAAAACATTGTCCTGCTGGTCTTTTATCATTGCTTTTTTCTGCTCAAGAATTGTTTTACCTGGTTTGCCAAGAATAGATAATCCCTTTGGTGAAGAAACTGGCCCATCTCTCAGCATTACAATAACAGAAACATCTTGGTTTTCATTAAGTTTTTCAAATATTTGTGAGTCAATTTTTAATGAACTGACAGATGAGCTAGAAATATAGGGAACTATGAAAAGGAACAAAACTACTGCTAAGAATATAAACCTCTTTTTCATTTTATTAATCTTATTCATTTTCTCCTTCAACAATGATTTTTACTTTTTTACCAGCATATTTTTTAGGGATTATGACATGAGCTCCAGTACCAAATTTAGATGCTTTTCTTTCTAAAATTTCAGAACACCAAAATTTAATTATAATTTCTTTTACTTTTCTCTTCAATTTTTTATTTTTGCCCAATTTACCCATATATATATAAGATATATATGGTATTTATAAATGTTTGGTTATCATCTTAATATAAATATTTTTATATTAGAGCGTATTTAAGCATAAAAAGAGGTATTTAAAGTATGATTATAAACCAGGCAAAAAAAAGAGTTTTGGCAAAAAAAGGATTCCATTGCAAAAGTATTTCTTCCAAGGCAATTGGATTAATGTTCTCATTAAAGCCAAAGGCATTAATATTTATTTTCAGGAAAGAAAAAATATGCCCTTTGCATATGTTTTTTGTGTTCTACCCAATTGATGTTCTCTTCCTTAACAAGAACAAGGAAGTAGTTGACTTAAAGGAAAATTTTAAACCATTCACTTTCTACACTCCAAAAGCAAAAGCAAAATATGTCATAGAGCTTACAAATGGAACTATCAGAAAAACAAATACAAGAATAAATGACAATATCTCATTTTAGCACTAAAAACAACAAATTTAAATAATGCCAATAATTCCTTTCAAGCAAGGGGGCGTCGTATAACCTGGCTATTATAGCCGGCTCCAGTAACTGGAGAGATGAGCCTTTTGGCGATGATTATCCTGAAGAAACCGGCTGATTGGGGTTCGAATCCCTACGTCCCCACTTCTTCTTTAGCAATCTTTATATAATACTTAAATTAATTCTAATAAAAAAGAGGTGTTTATTATTTCCAAAAGCTCATTTGGAGCAATAGCAACATTAATTGGCTGTATCATAGGCGCAGGAATCTTGGGCATACCCTATGTTATTGCAAAGGCCGGTTTTATCACTGGGCTTATAGATATTGTTCTTATAGGAATTGTAATGATGGTTATGCACCTCTATTTTGGAGAGGTTGTTCTAAGGACAAAAGGCAATCATCAGCTTGTTGGCTATGCAGAAAAATATCTTGGCAAAGCAGGCAAGAACCTTATGTGGTTTGCAATGCTTTTTGTTATTTATGGGGCTTTAGTAGCATACACAATAAAAGAAGGGCATTTCCTTAATGCGTTATTTAGCACTTACTTTGGAGGCAGCCCATTTACGTACAGCTTAATATTTTTTGGGCTTATGGCTTTTCTTGTTTATTTTGAGCTCAATGTTCTTGAAAAATCTGAGATGCTTATGGTATCAATATTGCTAGGAGTAATATTTTTAATATGTATTTTTGCACTGCCCCATGTTAATATAAATAACCTAAACTCATTTAATCCAGGTTCTTTTTTCCTGCCATACGGAGTAATACTTTTCGCATTTCTTGGGCTAGTATCAGTTCCTGAGATGAAAGAGGAGCTTAAGGAAAACAAGGCTCATCTAAAAAAAGCAATTATTATAGGATGCCTTATACCCTTAGTAGTATATATTATATTTGCAGCTGTTGTTGTTGGCGTAACAGGCATAAACACAACAGACGGAGCAATACTTGGTCTTGGCAATGCCCTTGGCTACAATATGCTTGTTTTTGGAACCTTGTTTGGAATAATAGCGATGATGAGTTCTTTCTTAATATTGGCGTTTTCTCTTAAAGAGATGTTTGAATATGATTACAATATAGATAAGTTTTCATCATGGTTTCTTACCTGCTCTGTTCCATTGGTTATCTTCCTGCTTGGAGTGAAAAGTTTTGTAAGAACAATAGGTATTGCAGGCTCTGTTTCAGGCGGAATTATGGGAATACTTGTAGTTCTCATGTTCATAAAGGCAAAAAAGCTTGGCAACAGAAAGCCTGAATACAGCATTAAAAAAAGCAATGTAATAAGCTGGATATTGATCCTTTTGTTTGTATTTGGAATTGCTTATGAATTATTAAATGTTTTTGGATTGATTAGGATATGAATTTCTAGCTGGTAAAGGTAATTTTATCATAACAGCAAAATTCTTCCAGAAAAATAAGCGAAAAACTTAAATAAGACCTAGTCTTACTTAGTCTTACGATGGAATCAATCACAATAAAAGTACCGGACATAATGGCCAGAGAGATAAAAATCTTCATTAAGCCAAATTATGGTACAAAGACAGAGTTCATAAGGGAAGCAATAAGGAATAAAATTAAGGAAGCTAGAAAAGAAAAAGCACTGGATGAACTTAGGAAATACTTTGGTAAAGCAAAAACAAAGACAAGCTATAAAGAAGAAAGAAAAATTAGAGAAGAAGTTGGTAAAAAATTTGCTAAAAAGTTTGGTATAAAATTAGATTAGGTCTTCAGGTTTTTTTATTTCAGATATATCAACAAGCTCAAAAAAATGATTGTCTCTTGTTACCATAACTGCCTTGTTATCCCTAGCTAAAATAGCATGTAATGCATCACCAAATGCTACACTCCTTCTTTTACATAAGATTGCAGCCTCTTTAACTTGGGAATTTGAAATAATTACTTTTAAAAGTAAATCTTTCTTATAAATAACCTCAAATATTTTGTTTACTTCTTCTTCACTATATTTAATTTTAAGTTCTTTAACAATAAAATCAGAATAAAGAATAAAATCTTTGTTTTCAATAATAACATTAATTAATTCTAATGCCCACTCTCCCAAAGGCCTAAATCTGTCAGACCTATTTTCATAATAGTCCCTCCAGATTGATGTATCTAAGTAATACTTTTTCATAATGATAAATTAATCTATTTGGGTGTTTATATGTTTAACCAGTAAAAATTCGAAAATCTTACGATAAAAAATTATAAAAAGAAAAAGTTAAAAAAATAAAAAATTAATAATATGTTTCTCCCTTGTCAGATTCTTCATGCTCTTCTTCTCCAGTTTCTCTCAGCTTATTGAAGCCGATTATCAAACCCAAGATAACAAGAAGAACTACTAGGATTATAACTCCTATTTCAAGTCCTCTCTTTAGGCTTAATACTCCTGAAGGTTTTTCTCCTGTAACATCTGCTTTAAGAGTTACCTGCTTTAAGGTTGTGTCACCTGATTTGACTGAAAGGACAAACATGTGCTCTCCAACTGTTGCATCATCATTTGCTGTTAGTGAAACATAAACAGCTTTTGATTCGCCTGCATTCAGCACAACAAGGTTGCTTGGTGTTACTTCAATAGTTGACCATGTTTCTGCTCCGTCAATGCTTACAACATATGTTCTTGCTGTATTTCCTGCATTGCTTATTGTCAGTGGGTATATAACACTTGCACCCTGAGCAACATCCTGTGTTTCTGGACCAACAGTTATTATTGTTTTCTTCTCAACAGGTTCTTCTGCAGCGCAGACATCTCCTGTAACAGTTATCATTTTTTCTACTGAAACAGTTTCATATCCTTCGTCATATTCAACTGTTATTTTAACATTGTAGTCTTTTGCTTCAACACATTCTGGTATTCTCATATAAAGCTCTTCAGATGTTTCTGAATCTCCATCGTTTATCTCATCAATATAATCTGATGCTGATAATCCAAGTTCTGGGATAGTTACCTTAACCTTTACACTTTCTTCGTCTTTTTCACCAATGTTTTTTACCCTTACTGTTGTGAGCAATGCTCTTCCGCTCTCAACACTTGCTTCTGGATTAAAGACAACATCCTTAATTATTAATGAATGTTTAATTCCTTTAAGATGTAATCTGTAAGTGTATTCCTGTGAAGGTCCTGTTCTTGTGCCAACAGTTACTCTCAAATCATAATAAGCCTTATCCATTTTATCTGGTAATTGTAGTGTAAGATCCATAGGATCTGTGTCATAAGCATCAAGGTCAAATGTGTGAACCCTTGCAAAGATTGGCTCATGGTCACTATACTCATAACCTAAAACTTCTGCACTGATTTCAATGTCCTTTTCACTTACATTTCCTGCTGTTACTTTAACTCTTATGTCAAGCTGGTCTCCTCTCTCAACTTGAAGTGATTCCATATTTTCATATATGTCACCATCTATCTTAACTTCATCAACTGTAGGCAATGCACTTACCATGCCAACTGCTAAAAAGCTGACTAGAAATATTGCCAATAAAACATTTATTGTATTCTTCATTTTTTACCCCCAAATTTTGTTCTTTAATATAAGAGATTATATATAAAATCTCTATTGTTGTTATCATGTAATTACAACTTATATATAAACTTTTTGGTTTTTAAGTATATAAGAGTAATCACAACTTATAACTATGCATCAGTTATAAATAACTATTTCCCTGTGCTTTACTCTTCTGACATCTCCGTTTGACGCAGTTGCCCTTATATCATAATAACCAGGCTCTGCCCAATAAGGTATGTCAAGCATTATTAGTTTAGTTATTTCTTTATTTTTTTTAAGATCAAAAGGACCTATTCTTCTTCTCATGTCTAACTCAGGAACTGTAAAAGTTAATCGTATACCCTTTAAGTTAGTATCTCCGTTATTCTCAAGAGTTGCGATAATAAAAAGTGTGGCCCCAGGTCTTAAGTAATCATCGTTTATTATGCTAAATCTTGTCATTCCTAAAACAGATTTATCATCTAATAAAGTGTCACAAACTCCATCCTCATCTATTAAGCCATCACAATTATTATCTTTTCCATCGCAGATTTCCTCTGCAGGATAAACAGCTCCTATACATAATCCCCATGATTCCCATTGACCTTCTGAATCACAGGTTTTTGTTTCAGTTCCATATGAGCATTCTCCGACATTGGTTAACCCACACCGTCTTGTTTCGTTTTCGCCTGGAGTGCATGTAAAACATCTTGGATCATTAAGGGTTACTGTTGGTTCACCACATTGGTTGTCTGTGCATGTACAATCTCCTTCACATGCATTAGTTATATCATCATAATCATAATAATCATTGTCTACACAGCCGTCTAGATAGTCGCATTCTGTATCTAAACATGGATGTGTTGCATCGCATTCTGCATCACAGTTATCGACGCTGCAATCATGGGTTACTGTTTCATCTCCCTCTGTGCATGAATCAGTTTCCTCATCACAAGTTGATATGAACTCAGCTCTGTAATCCCATGTCAAAGAATTTGAATCACAATAATTGCATGTTGCAATTTCCCCGATATTATAATTAGAGCAATCTATTGGTGTTCCTAGTTGACAAGTATATGTATTTAAGTTACATTTTTCTTGTCCATTACAATATAATCCATCATCGCAATCTGCATCAATTAAACAGCAATCTTGAATAGGCGTCTCTGTGCAAACATCATTAACTTCATCACAACCAACATTAGTACATTCATCTATGTAATAAGTGCAGGGAGCAGTTCCTACTAGGCAATCTAATTGAGCGTCGCATGTTTCAAGTCCATTGCACCATGCTCCGTCATCACAATTTCCATTATTGGGTGCATTGACTACAATATTATTAACTTCATCACAACTATCATCAGTACATGATACACCATCATCTATTACTGGTGCAGTTCCACCTACACAAGCTGCATCTGTGCATGTTTCCTGTCCGTCGCAGAATAAACCATTATCACAGTTCATTACTTCAGAATCTGAGCTAAGAATACATTTAGCTTCCTCGCATGTGTAATCTTTATTTTTTATCCATGTTCCTTCGCAATAATCTTCGTCTAAATCATCGCAGTTTTGTGTTGTTGTGGTTTCATTTACACATTCATAATCAACACAAATTCCCTTTTTGTGTTTTAAAATGTCTCCAAAGCAGTAGTCCTCATCTAAATAATCACATTCTTCGTCTGTTGTACATTCTATGCATCTTGGGTCATTGTATGAGATGTCATAGTCTGAGCAGCAGTTCTGTTCGCATGTGCAGTCACTTAAGCAGTCATTGAATACATCATCATAATCATAATAATCATTTCCTACACAGCCGTCTAGATAGTCGCATTTTGTATCTAAACATGGATTTGTTGCATCGCATTCTGCATCACAGTTATCGACGCTGCAATCATGGGTTACTGTTTCATCTCCCTCTATACATGAATCAGTTTCCTCATCACAAGTTGATATGAACTCAGCTCTGTAATCCCATGTCAAAGAATTTGAATCACAATAATTGCATGTTGCAATTTCCCCTATATTATAATAAGAGCAGTCTATTTGTGTTCCTGGCTGGCATCCTAGGGTGCCTTCACAAGTTTCAGCACCATTACAAAATATTCCATCATCGCAGAGCAAATCTCCTCCATTATCAGTTATTCCATCACAGTCATTATCTTTTCCAAGTAACAGGATAGACTGCTCCAACACATGAGCCCCATGATCCCCATTGGCCTTCTGAATCACAGGTTTTTGTCTTGATTCCATATGAGCATTCTCCAACATTTGTCTGGCCGCATTGTTTTGTATCTGTTTCTCCAGGTGTGCATTCCCAGCATACTCCATTCTCATCTATTAAGCCATCACAATCATTATCTTTTCCATCACAAATTTCAGTAACAGGATATACTGCTCCAACACATGAGCCCCATGATCCCCATTGGCCTTCTGAATCACAGGTTTTTGTCTTGATTCCATATGAGCATTCTCCAACATTTGTCTGGCCGCACTGTTTTGTATCT
>JAFCCI010000005.1 GCA_017610275.1 Candidatus Woesearchaeota archaeon | reverse complement strand
TATAGTAATCCAAAAAGGGGCATTTCCAATATTTCTTATGATTTTTTTCCATTCTTTTTTTGTTAAGTCATTGCCTGACTTTTGTTTCCAGATGTTACAGGTTTTACATTTAGAGTCACATTTGGATGTAATTGAATATGTATAATTAACAGGAAGAATAAATGTTTTATTTAATCTTCTTGATATATTAAAGATTAATAATTTAAGTGGTAACAAAAGTGTTTTCATATTTAATCCTCTAATTTTATTTAAATAATATAAAGTTATAACCTTAATCTTTTTGTACTCTCAGCAATCTTCCAAATAGCATGTTCTTTTCTAGTATAAAAATCAATCATACCAAGTAACCTAGCATAAGCCTCAAGTATCACTGCCCCAAAAGTCCAAATTAGATGTTTTTGCCTTATATCTAAAGTCGCTATTAAATTTTTCAAAATATTGAAATTACTGATTGTTGGAACTTCATAATGAGATTTCTTTTTTAGTTCCAGATGCCCACAGTAAATTCTTCTTCGTTGCTTTAAGAAGTCTTTGATAGTAGTTGGACCCTTATTAAATATAATAGCATTAGGTACATATTTTACTAAAAAACCTTTTTTTTGTATAACCATAGCAATATATTCCTCATCCGCCGCTGTATTAGGAATTTTCTCAATTATGTTCCTAAATGCAATCAATTCACCAAACTTAGGGCTTTTTAATGAAATTCTGTGATGCAATGACCATAAAAGATTAATAGTAAGTCCAATAAAAGAATCTTTTTTGTTTATTGGTATTGGATGAGAAGCACAAATCCCAACATTTTTTTTAAAAAGAGGAAGACAAAGCTTTTCTATACAATCCTTTCTTGGCAAAGTATCAGCGCTTTCTAAAACAAGTATTTTTGAGTTTGCTTTTTTGATAAATCTGTTTATTGCTAGTGCCTTACCCTCCCGTTTTTTTCTAGTTATTAATTTGATTATTTTATTTTTCCGTGCAAACTTTTTTACAATTTCATTTGTTTTATCTGTACTTCCATCTGAAACAACAATGATTTCCTTAATCTTAACTTTTTTAAGTTCCTGGTTTAAGAGGGCTTCCAATAACCTGCTGATATTTTTTTCCTCATTAAAGGCCATTATACCGATTGAAATATCCATACATATTTAAAAAGAACCCATGTTTAAATAGTTTATTAAAGCAAAATTTGTGTTCCACAATATTTAAATAAAAGGGAATAAAACAAGAAAATATGGGCATATTAAACAAAAAGGAATTCAAAATATTTCTAACATTCTTCATTATTTACCTATTCTTTGCAAGGTTTGGTCCATGGACAGATGCATCTAAGCTTGATTTAACAAGGGCAATAGTTGATGAGGGTCGTTTTGAGATAGACTCTTACATAAATGATACAGAAACTATAGCTGGTGATCATGATAGGGGCAGTAATACAGGTGACAGGGCTTATTACAATAACCATTACTATAGTGACAAGCCTCCTGGTGCTTCTTTTCTAACAATTCCTGTTTATGTTATTTTCAGAATAATTTTTGGAATTCCTGATACTGATTTAAAACTACATGTTTTAGAGTTTATGGTAATAACCTTTAGTTCTGTTTTGTTCTCAGCACTTTTGGTTGTCTTGATGTATAAAATTTCAGGATTTTTTGTAAAAAAAGAGATGTATAGAATTTTGATTATAATTATTTTTGGATTGGGGACTATGATATTTGCATATGCAACAATCATCTACCAATATGCTATCGCTAACTTTTTTGCATTTATGTGTTTTTATTTAATTTTAAAGATGAAGCAAGAAAATAAGTTTAGTAACAAAAACTTTTTCATTGCTGGTCTTTGTGGTGGATTTGCAATAACATGTGAATATTCAACTTCAATAGTAATCCTTGCTTGTATAATTATGATTTTTGCATTAAAAAAATGGAAACAACTTATTCCATTTTTGCTTGGATTTTTAATAGCTATTAGTCTATTATTTATGTATAATTATTCTATCTTTAGCAATATTTTTGATATAGGTTACAATCACATAGATGAGAAGGTTTTTCTTTTGGGAGAAAAGGTTTCTCCAGTAATATTTATAAATGATTATGCACAAGGGATTATACCTCCTCAATTTAAAACTGATTATATGTCTCTTTTTTCATTAGCTAATTTTAAAATAATCTTAAGGTTATTATTTTATCCTTTTAGAGGATTGTTTTTTTATTCACCTGTTTTGGTATTATCTTTGATTGGCTTGTTATACATGCACAAAAAGCATAAATTAGAAGCAAATTTAATCATTTTTATATTTATTTTATTCTTAATTTATAATTCACAACTGTTTGAGTGGGGAGCAAACTGTTCTTTTGGACCAAGGTATTTATATCCTGTTATCCCATTTTTAATGTTATCATTAACTTTTTGTTTCAAAAAAATTAAGCTAAAGTTTATTTTGTTATTGGCCATTATTTCAATAATTATAAATTTGATAGGTATGCAGGTTTTAACAAGTGAATACCATGCTGATGATTTGCCAATAAGAGCATTACCTGAATATAAACTTAAACTTACAACATGGCAGCCAATATCAAATTCATTATTTACTTATTACATGCCTCTTTTTTTAAGATATGGTCCCCGTAGTATACTAATAGAAAGACTCTTTGGCTTCAGGTTGTTTCCCTTCCTGAATATTTTTATTCTGATTGTCATAGTTATGTTTATATGGAAAAATGAAATATTCTTCAAAAAGGGAGGAGTTAGGAAATTATAAGCTGTAATGTAAATTTACTAAACAATATTATATTGTAAGTGATAACATTATAACTTAATTTAAATCTTTATTTCTCAAGGATATAATCTGGAACAAGGATTATATATTTTCCTTTTTTCTTGTAGTAGGCTATTGTTTGTTTCATCTCTTTATCTATTTTTTCTATACAAGAAAAATCAAATGGATTGAAAACTTCCCAGGCCTCGCTTATAGGGTATCTTATAAAAACAGTTTCCTTTTGCTGATCTTCTGAATATAGTATTCCTGTTGTGTAATTCAAATAATCAGGTATATGGCCCCAAATCATTTCATTCTGGTAAAAAAATGAGGGGGGATAATCATTATACTGGATCTCTCCTTCTGTTGTGTAAAATAATGCATGAACAACTATTATATCAATGCCATTCTCATAAAGCCATTCAGAAGTTTTTAAAACTTCATTATAGCTTAAATCCCATCCATAGCCTGCAAAAGTTTCTGTTAGTGAATAAGGCTTTCCATAAATGAACTCTGCAGATGAAGCAAGTAAAGGGGTTATTTTGTTTTTATTGAACTCGTTTATATCATCCGTGCCCGGTATATCAAAATATTTAATTGATGTGAAAAAATCTCCCTGGAAAAGGACTATCTGAGATAAATCTTCTTCAATAAGAAGATGCCCTGAAAAAAGAACATTATGCTCTCTTGTCCAGTTTCTTATGATTTCAAAGTAATTCTTGGAATAAATTGTGTTTCTTACCTCAAAATAATCTTTTCTTACTTTTCTTGAGATGTTACTGTCACCTTCTTCCCAAATAAAATAAAGATAATCAGTTATGTTATATTCTTCTATTTCATAAAAATCAGTTTCAAAATCATCTGTCCATGGTATTGAGCCAATGTCATATTCTTCGTAAACATTTGAATAAAATCCTGGCTCATCTGTAAAGAATCCAACTATAGTGTCTTGAAAATAATCACTAAATCTTTCATAATATTCTTCATGAGTTAATCTTATGAAAGTTTTTGTTGTTTCGCTGTCAAGCAAATCAACATAATAATTTTTTTTGTACTCTGTTCTAAAGTGACCAAAATCCTGATAAAAAACATATATTGAATTATTGAGGTATAAATCTTCAAAAAAACAACTGTTTTCAATGCAATAATTATTTTTCACATTTTTTTTGCTGTCTTTTTCATAAATGATTACTGAAACAATTTTTTCCACATTGAATTTTTCATTTGTTTTTAAACTGAAGTAGCTTTTATTAACTTTTTCCATTTTAAGGTTCTTTGCAATAAAATGAGAATTGTTTTCTAAAACCTTCCCTCCAGCCGTGCCGCTGGGCCAGTCAAACTCATCATATATCCACACTTTCATATTATTTTTCTTAAGTTCGTCAAGCGCAAAACCAACGAGTTCAAACCATTCTTCAGAAAGGTATTCCTGTTCAAGCCCTGATCTTGCATGTATCATCAATTCATTTATGCCTACATCTTTAATAAGGTTAATTTGCCTTTTTATTTCTTTTTTTGTCATGTTGCCATTCCAGAACCAGAAAGGTATTATAGAAGAAGGAGTATAATTCAATGAATCAATAAAAGTTTTGCTTTCCATTGATTTATCTTTAAAGTTTATTTCTTTGTTTATTAAGTAATTATTATAACTTTTTCTATTGCTCAGTGTGTTGTATATTGACACAAAAAGCAAGACGAATAGAATTACTAAAATAACATTCCATATCTTTATAACTCTCATTTTAATATGCCAGGATTAGGATTTGAACCTAAATACAATTTTAGATGCCACTTTATATGTGAGTTCATTAAACAATATTCCATCAACTCAACAAATAAAAAATTTATTCTGTTATTTAAATAAGTTTCGCAAGAAAAATAATCTCTTTAATCTTGAATATTTCAAGTTTTTGATTAATCAATAAAGTTATTAATCTTTCAATATTTTTCTCTTCATTATATGCGATTACCCCAACAGAAATTTTTATATGTATTGAAAAATTGCCTAATTTATATGATTTATCAAAATATCAAGTACTGTAAAAGAAAGAAATTATTAATAACTCTTGTTTAAATAAGAGAATTAACAAAAAAAATCAAAAAAGATTTTAATTTAGGTAATAAAAATAAAAAATATACCAACTCAAGAATAGAAAAATATTAATACATAAGAAATAAAAAAATTAAATAGGTATAATAACGCTTAAAAAACCAAAATATTTATATATTAGTATACATATTTGGGTATTAATGTTAAAGTAAAAGAGGTTTTAAATGGAAAAAGACATTCCAAAGGCAACAATCATTGTTTTACTTGTTCTAACAGTTCTTGTTTCAGTAATAGGCACATGGACTGTGCTTGAATCCATTAGCATAAAAGAAACTTCACCTGCTCAAAAAACAGCGGGATCAACAAATGAGGATATTGAATTTAACATGGAGAACACACCAGAACTAGTAGAAACAAATGCAAATATCAAATTAGAAATAAAACAATGAGAATAAAATGAATGAAATCTCAAATAAAACATTGGCAATCTTGCTGATTGGAGCAATAGTTATTTCATTAGGTGGAACATTAATCAGCCTGAACAGGCTGACAAGGGTAAGAATGCCAGGCATAACTGGTTTTGCAACAGATGAAGCAACCATAGCTCTTCAAATAATCCAATTAATAGAAGTTCAGTGGAAAATAGATTCTATCAATTGGGGTACAGGAAAAGTCATTACAAATAGGTCAGGTTGCACATTGAAAAGTTTTCCTACAAGCATAGGCCCAAATTGTACTGGTACGGGTTTTGAAGCACAAGAGGATGGCCTTATTTTAGAAAATACTGGAAATGTTGACGTAAACCTAACTATAAAAACTGGAGACAGTGCAAACCAGTTCATTGGTGGCGCAAATCCAGTTTATAAATGGAAGGGAAATAACAGTGAGGCAGGTTCATGTGTTGCATCTGCAGGTTTTGTTCTTAACCAGTTTTATAATGCTACAATAAATACAGAAAGACATGTATGCAGTAATTTCTCAGCAAATGATGGACTGGATGAAATGAGGTTTGATGTAGAGATTTGGATACCAAGCAATGCAGAAGGACAAAAAAGCGATACAATGACTGCAACAGCCCTGCTCATATAAAACTAAATAATCTTTTCTTGTTTTTAAAATATTTTATAGTTTAGAATGAAAATCAAACTAAAAAGAACAAATGTATTCATTTTTTTATTGATTGTAATTTTTGTTATTATTAAACCGGCAGAGGCAGTGGGGCTGTATTTCCCTAGTGATAATGAAATAGATTTTAAGCCAGGGATTGAAAAAACTTTTAACTTTGAAATTACAAAATCTAATCTTGAAGTCATGCTTTCTGTTTCTGAATACCTCTCAGAGTATGCAACACTAAGCAAAACCATTATCAAGCCTGACAGCACTGACCGTAAATTTACAGTAACTGTAAAGCTGCCAAACAAGATTGAAAAGCCAGGGCATCATAGAATTTTTGTTATGGCAGAAGAAATTATTGATAAATCAAAAATAGGGGGAGCTGTCGGAACATCCTCAAATGCTCAAATTTATATTCTTATACATGTCCTCAACCCAGGAAAATATGTTGATATGAGCCTTAGTGCGCCAAATGTTAATCTTAATGAGCCAGTTAATTTTGCTGTTAATGTAAAAAGCTTTGGAGAAGATGATATAAACAGCATAAAAGCAGCTATAGATGTTTACAGCTTAGATAACAAAAAGCTTGCCACAGTTTACACAGAAGAAAAATCATTAAAATCTAACACAAAGGAAACCCTGCATGCACAACTTAGCACAACAGGATATTCAGCAGGCACATATAAAGCTGTTGCAACCTTGAACTATGATGGTAAAACAAAAGAAGATGAAAAGAATTTTAAAATAGGAAAACTTAATATTAAAATAATTAATTATACAAAAGAGTTTGAAAAAGACAAAATAAACCCTTTTTATATTGAGATAGAAAGTGACTGGGGCAATAAGATTGAGAATGTTTATGGAGAAATAAAAATAAATGATAGCATTATCAAAACGCCAAGCATAGAACTTTTGCCTTGGGAGAAAAAAACAATAACCACCTATTGGGACACAAATAATGTTGAAGCCGGCTCTTATGATGCTAAGATAACTATTTATTATGAAGATAAAACAACAGTAGAAACAGGCAAGGTTAATGTTGTTGAGAAAAAAGAGGCATTAGTTGAAAAGCCAGGAATAGTAACAATAAGCCTTAATACAACAACTATATTAATATTAATTATTATATTGCTTATTACTATGGATATTATCTGGATATTTAAAAAAAGAATTAATGAAAGAAAGCAAAAGAAGTTAAAAAAGAATAAACTAAAAAGAGAAAATAAGTGATTATAGTGAAAACAAAAATTTTTATAATTTTAATGCTTATTATTACACTAACAGGTATAACAGCTACAATTCTTTTTTACTCATTTTATATAATAGCAGATGTAAAAGAAATTGATATGTCTCTCTTAGTAGGGGATCATGCAGGGTTTGATGTTGATGGTGAAAGATTAGCCTTTGGAATGGTTAAGCCGGCAAGCAACTCATGTATAAGGTATATTAATTTATCAAATAAAAGAGATTATCCATTAAGGATTTATATTAATTTTGATGGCAACCTTACAGAATTTGTCTCTGTATCAGACAATTACTTTGTTATCAAGCCAGACGAGGAAAAAAAGCTGTCATTCTCAGCCTCTGCTCCAAGAGATACAGCCTATGGCAACTATACTGGTACAGTAAGGTTTGTTTTTAAGAGGATTATTTAAGTGTTCTTTTAATATTCTAAATTTAAAAAATCTTTTAGTTGATAATCAACAACAAAAGGTTTATATATGAGTTATGTTGATAATAAACAATAGATGTTTTCAGATATCAGGAAAGAGATAAAGCAATTAAAGGAAATCTGCAGGGAAAAAGAGGTTATTGATATAGTTCTATTAGGATATGATAAAAAAGGAAAAACAAGCAAGATTGGCTTGGTAATAATCTTTAAAGACAATAATAGCCATACTAAGAATATTCTTCTTAAAGTAAAAGATATTTTCAATAGAAAACAAGTGAAAGCAGATATTAAATTCTTGCTGGCTGGTGATTTATTTAAAGATACACTTTATTTAAGGTTAATTCAAAATGGATTCAGCATAAAAAATAATAAGATTATCAATAAAACACTTAATATAGAAACCCTTATCCTATTAACATATGACCTGAAAACACTTAACCATTCTAAAAAAACACTTTTTGGTTATGCATTGAAGGGGAGGAAAGGTCAAAGGGGCTTCCTGAACTTATTAAATGGAAGTGCTGTTGGAAGAAACAATGTTCTGATTCCAATAAATAAGCTGGATGAATTAAAAGAATTTTTGAAAACATGGCAGGTTGAATACTTTATTCAAGAATTCCTGAGGATAAATGAAGAATAATAAAGTAAAAAAGGAAAGAGAAAATAGCTGGAGAGAAATAAAGAGCAGAAAACATCTCTCAAATAATATAATTGCTTTGCTGATAATATTATTTATGCTGGCATCTGTATGCTTTAATTTAATTGTTTATAACCATACAAAAATTCCAATTAAAATAACAGGGAGTATGGTAGACCAGGCGCATATTCGTCTTTGTATAGGATATGGCAATCCAAACGTAACAGACATTTACCCTAATGGATGGGAGATTATAAATGGAATAATAGATGTGAAGGCAACTTCAGAAAAAAGGCATGATAAAGAGTATATTAAACTATCATTTTACTATGCAAATGCACTATATGATGCATGGGTAGAGGATGGTGAAGGAGAGTGGTGGTATGGGTCATTTATTGGAAATGATACAGATGGCAGTGATAAATATTATAACCATAGTTGGAACTCTACAAATGCAAGTGATGGAAATTGTATTTACCAAATATTTGTTAAGGCATACAGCAATAATACTTGTGGAAAACTGGGCTATGGTATATCTGACTCACGTTTTTCAATTAATCATATTGATGTTGAGCCAAAATGGGATAATTTCAAGAATAGCCTAACTACTAATTTTTCAGAATTTGAAAATCCTTTAGAATTAGGAGACTGGACAGCAATAGAAGATGCAACAATTGGTCTTCCAGATAAAGGATTAATAAATTTCGCATATTCGCCAGTTAATTTTGACGATGCAGACCTTGATTCAAATGTTTATATAGATTATAATTATATTAGAATTGATCCCCGTAAACATAATGTACCATGTTTAGACCAGCCTGCAATATTAACTTTAAATAACATAAATTTAGTACAGCCAAAAATAAAAAGAGGGGGGATAACATGCCCAAGTGATGAGTGTGTAGTCTTAAGTTATTCTAATGGGGATGTTGTATTTGAAGTACCATATTTTAATCCTTGGCAGGCATATTCTGCTGCTGAAAATGCAACATTAAGGTTAAAGACATGGGATCAGACAGATAATAATACAATATATGTAAATGAAAATGTAACATTTTTTGCCAATCTTACTGATACTGCTTATGGTTATGTCATGAATGACACCGTAGGGTATTGTAATATCAGATTTAATTTAAACAATTATTCAGCTCCCCTTGATTATATTATATTTAATTATTTTATGGATAGTTATTACTCACCTTACAGCGGCACCAAATTTAGTTTAGATAGTTTTTCCCTCCCTGTTGATATGAAATTTAATTATAGTTCTTTATTATATGAGTACACTAGGTCATTTAGTTCGCCAGGAACTTTTGATTACCTTGTTTTCTGTAATGCCTCTAATTTTTTCTATAATAATTTTTCTCATGACCTCGGAATTGTTGGTCAAACAGATAATTTCATAATAACAAATAGGGCACCTGTTTTAATCTCAATTATGCCAAATGAAACATGGAATGAAGATACAATACTTACTGGGCGTGACCTTGATGATTATTTTATGGATCCTGATGGAGAAATATTAACATATACAAGTATAAAAGTTCCTAATATTGATATCACAATAGACCCCTTAACAAATATTATTACTTACACTCCACAGGCAAACTTTTATGGCAACAGGACAGTAAAGTTTTATGCCCATGACCCAAGTGGAGCAATAACAGAAAGTAATATAGTTTATCTCTTTGTGATAGATGTTCCAGAACCTCCTCCTCCTTCTGGTGGTGGAGGTGGTGGTGGAGGAACAAGAATAATCTGCGAGGAATTATGGGAATGCACTGAATGGGGAAAATGTCTTCCATCAGGAATACAAATAAGAAAATGCATAGACCTTGCAGAGTGCGGAACAGAGTTTAGGAAACCATTTGAAAGCAGGCCATGCGAATATGTTGGAACCTGCCTTGATCTTATAAAAAATTGCCATGATAATTCATGTGAAACTGGTGTAGATTGCGGTGGTCCATGCCCTCCATGCCCAACCTGCTTTGATGGAATACAAAACCAGGGAGAGGAGGGCATTGACTGTGGAGGACCTTGTCGTCTTGTATGCAAAACATGCTTTGATGGCATACAGAACCAAGGCGAGGAAGATATTGATTGTGGAGGACCTTGCCCCCCATGCCCAAGTTGCTCTGATAAAATAAAGAATTGCCATCATGGCTTGTGTGAAGAAAAAATAGATTGTGGGGGTCCATGTCCTGCTTGCAAAAAAATAGAGATTCCTGCTGTTGTTAAAAAAGCTATATGGCCAACCATCCTATTGATAATACTACTTATTTTAGCAATAATGTTTGTTATAATTAAGTATCATAAATATTATCAGCCTTTTATTGCAAAGATATTGATGAAATTTGTGCCTTTTATTGTTTTATTTAAGAAAAGGAAGAAAGAGGTGCCAGAGGAATTAAAAGAAAGGGAATCAATATTATTAAGGTTAGACAAGCTTGAAAAGAGTATTGATAAAAAACCTATAGATGAACTTTCAAAAGAATTTGTCAGAATAGTCAGGGACTTCCTAAGTGATTTGCTAAAGATAGAATATGAGTTCACATATGAAGAGTTCTGCAAAGAGATAGAAAAACATAAAATTTCAACTCCATTAAGGATAATGCTTATAACTTTTTTCAGAAAAATATCTGAAATAAGCTACAAGGGTTATAAGATGGAGAAGCCAGAATTAAGGGAGATGGTTAAAGAAGCAAGGATTATAGTCAAGCTTGGCTCAGAGGAATATTTAGAAGGCAAAACAGAAAAAGAAGAGCCAAAGAAAACTAAACTAAAGAAAAAACAGAAGATTAAAAAAGAATCCAATTTAATGCTGGAGGTATATAAGGATTTAATTAAATCAAAAAAATCAATAAGGGAATCAGATATTGATTCTGCAAAACTTGCGTATATCAGAATAAAAGAGCTTTATGAAGAGTTGCCTGTCAAGGAAAAAAGAAAAATCTATAAAAAAATTGTCTGGTTATACAATAAAATAAAGGAAGGAGCATTGGATAAAGTTAAAGTAAATTAAATAAAAAATGATAAGACCAAAAAAAGAGATAAATAAGAAACAGTTGAAGTCAATAGTTATTATGTTTTTAGTAATTAGTGTTGTATACTCTGTTAGCCTAATAAATGAAGGAGGGATTGAGCATTTTATCAACGAGATTAGTATAGGCACAAATAATTTTGCAAATTTTTTCTTAAGACCAAGTATAACTGGATTTGCCACAATCTTTGACATTGGCCCCCCTTATTTTAATCCGAGCCCTCCGGATTATAATCTAACACAAGACCAGCTTTTTGAGGTTCAGATAAATGCATCTGATCCTGATAATGATACAATTACTTTTACAGATAATTCAGAATCTCCAGAAGTTAATTGGCCTGTATTTGAAATGAATGGTAGTGGATTTATTTCTTTTACACCAACAAATATTGATGTGGGTAACCATACAGTGGGTATTAGTATTGAAGATGGAACTAATGACCCTGTAACAGAAAATGTTGTTTTCAGTGTGGCAAATGTTAATGATCCTCCACAAATACTAAATTACACTCCAATAAACTTAACTCCAGAAACAACAGAAAACAATACTGTTGGTTTCTCATTTTGGTATAATGCAACAGACCCTGATTTGCTGTATGGTGATGTTTTAACTGCAAGGTGGATTGTTGATGGGGTTGTTAATTCAACAACAGTTAATGAAACTTCTGGCTCATTGAACTTTATAACAGGATTTTGCGAGCCTATTCATAGAAATATAACCCTTGAAGTAAGTGACATAGAAAATGAAACAGAGAATATAACATGGAATCTAAGCATAATAAATGTCAACAGAGATCCTATCTGGAATGGAACAATAGGTAATATAACATGGGAAGAAGATAATAATTTAATAAATAATATAAGCTTAGATGATTATTTTTATGATCCTGATTACAGTGAGTGTGGCGACAATCCAAGTTTTTCATCAACAGGCAACACAAACATAGCAATAAACATAGAATCACCAACCCCCCATAATGTAAGCTTTTATCCTGACTCAAATTGGTTTGGTGTTGAGGAAATATGTTTCACAATAAATGATAGTTATGTAACAGCTGACAGCAATAATCTAATATTAAATGTAACTAATGTCCAGGACCCTCCAATAATATACCCAATTCCAAATCGACAGGCATATGCTTATGCTGTCTTTAGCTATCAGGTGGTTGCATCTGATCCAGATAATGATCCCTTAATATATTATGATAACACAAGCTTGTTTAATATTACTTACTCAACAGGGTTTATTAACTTTACTCCAACAAGGGATAATATTGGTAATTATATAATAAATATCACTGTAGGCGATGGAATGGCTAATTCCTCTACTACTTTAAATCTTACAATACTCAATAATACAGCTCCGGTTATTGACCCAATAACTAACAAGACAGGTGAAGAAAATACCTTATTTGAGTTGATAGTTACAGGTTCTGACCTGGATGGTGATAACCTTACATTCTCAAGCAATTATGATAAAATGTTAACTTCTGTCAAAATTAATGAAACAGCTGCAAAATTCAGCTTTACACCGCTTGATGAAGACAAAGGAAATCATACTATTCTTGTTACAGCAACAGATGAAAAAGGTGCAACAGACTCAACAACATTTGTGCTCGAGATATTAGATATTAATAACCCCCCTATTTTAGACCCAATAGGAAATAGAATAATCAAGATAAATAAAACATTTAGCTTGAAGGTTAATGCAACAGATCTTGACACTGGAGATACCTTAACCTTGAGTGATAATACAACTTTGTTTGAGATTAATCCATCAACAGGGCTTATTGAATTTACACCAAATGAAAGCCAGGCAGGAGTTTACACAATTAATATTTCTGTTACAGATGATGCTACCATACCGAAAATAGATTATGAAATAGTAGTATTTACTGTTACACAAAACAGGGCTCCAGTAATTGATCCAATAGGTAACCAGAGTGCAACAGAAGATTTAGAATTCAACTTAACAATAAATGCATCTGATCCTGATGGAGATCCATTAACCTTCAGCGATAATACAACTTTGTTTGATATTAACCCCTCAACAGGGTTTATTAACTTTACTCCAAATGTGAGCCAGATAGGGCTTTACAGCATAAAAATTAATGTGAGTGATGGGGATAATGGAACAGCATCAGCAACATTCTGGTTAAATATCACTGAAATAAATGATCCCCCTTATTTTGACCCTCCACTTGAAAATCAGACAGCAACAGAGGATATATTATTTTTTTATGATATTAATGCAACAGATGAGGAAAATGATCCATTAACATTCAGCGATAACAGTACCTTATTTAATATAAGTTCTTTAACAGGATTTATTAACTTTACTCCCACAAATGATGATGTTGGAAATTATTCAATAAATATTTCAGTAAATGATAGCAATAGTGTAACATGGGGAGTTATAATCCTTACAATACTAAACCTCAATAGCCCACCTAACATAACATCTTATATCCCTCTTAACTTAATACCAAACACAGCAGAAAACTTATCATTGCAGTTTAATGTAACAGCAACTGATGATGATTTGATTCATGGAGATAGTCTGACATATACATGGTATTTGGATTCTGTTAACCAGTCATCAAACCAGTCGTGGCTTTATGAGCCTGATTTTACAGCAGCTGGGCAGCGTAACATAACAGTAATAGTTTCTGATAACTCCAATGAAACAGACAGCATAACCTGGAATGTTAGTGTGAATAACACAAATAGGCTGCCAAGCTTTGGAATAGTAACACAAACAACTAAAACTGATTTCAGCCCTGGAATAAAAAGCAACACAAGTATAACCACCCAAAGCGGAGACATAATACTTGATAATCAGAATTCAACTAATTATTATTCGCAAGGGAATTTCATATCCTCAGTAATAAATCTCCTGGCTGAGGATAACATGAACATAACTTATATTAATTTTAGCACAACAATGCCTGCAGGAGCTAACATAACACTGCAGACAAAAACTGCTTTTACAGAAGTTGGATTAAATAATGCAAGCTGGAGTTCTGATTATGTTAATGATTCATTAATTGAATCAGGGGATTATCAATATATACAATACCTGGCAAATTTATCCACAACAAACACCCTTACAACACCAGCATTGCATGATGTAAGTGTAAATTATATTATATCTGATTTCACAGGAAATGAAAACACAATATATGTCAATTGGATAGACCTTGATGATTACTTTCATGATTTTGACACAGATGACACAATAACCTATAATGTACGTGGGAATTCAAATATTGATATTTCAATAGGAAATGATACGCATAAAGTTGCACTCACGCCTAAAAGTGATTGGTATGGTTCAGAAACAATATATTTCATAATGAATGATAGTTACAACACAACAAGAAGTAATGATATAATCTTAACATTTGTAGAATATGAAGGTATAACACCAGGTCCAACAATTATTGTTAGTGGAGGTGGCGGATCATCAACAATAGTAATCAAGACAAAAAAAGTGGAGGTAGAAAAGCCATATTCATTTAATCTTATAACTCCTTTAACAATGACAATGTATAAAAATAACACAGTTATTGCCCCAATAACACTAAATAATTATGGAGACATAACTTTAAAAGAAGTAAGTTTAACAGCTTCTGTCAACAGCAGTGTTATTAAGCTAAGATTCACAAAAGATTATTTTGAAACAATAGAAAAAAAGACATCTGTAAAAACAAACCTTATTATAGAATCTTATACTGCATTGGGCTCATATGAGGTTGTTGTGTTTGCAGACATAAAAGACCCTGAGTTTAATGATTCTGCTAAATTCTTCATGAGCTCAATAGAACTTGGCCAATGGAGCCAGAAAGAATTTGAAACCAAAATAGCATTCACAAGGGATCTGCTTGAGGAAAATCCTGAATGCCTGGAACTTAATGAGCAGCTTGTAGATGCACAAAAATTAATATCAAAATCAGACTATAAAAGAGCACAATTATTGATTCAGTCAGTTGTTGATACATGCAGATATCTAATAACTGCAAAAGAGCCAATAATAGAAGAGCCAACTTATGAGGAAACTCAGAAAAAACAAACAAGGCTTATTGCAGCAGGCATAGGAATATTGTTTATCATAATATTACTGCTTTATTTGATTACCCATAATGGATCAAAGAGAAAACATAAGAAAATGTATTAATTCTTGTTATTAGGAACAAGTTCTTTGTATAAGAAAAGAATATCATCATAAATTTCTTTTTTATTTTCAATTTTTAGATGATTATAATTTTCTTTAATCTTTACATACAACTGCTTGCTCTTTTGAATCTCATTGTTATTTAGCATATCCAATGCCTTAATAAGCATATTATGTATCTGCTCTAGCCTGCTTTTTTCAAGATTTATCTTAAGTTTGGGTGATATATGCTGCATCAGGACTAACAAAGCATTTTGTTTTTTCACCCTCTCTTTTTTGTGTGTTGATATTCTCTTAACTTTAAGAATCCTTAATATTTTACAAAGTCTTGTTTCCTTAACTTTTTCTTCATTAAATGTCAGTTTTTCAAATAATTTTAAAAAATCACTTAATAGTTTCTTAAGTTCCTGCTCAGACAGGGTTTCATTACTATATTCAACAACAGACACTTTTTTTAAAAAAAAAGTAATTCGTTCTTTCAGATTTTCATCTATCCTTTTTCTTTCCAGTTCCTTATTTAATTCCTCAAATGTAAATTCATACCTAATCTTAAATAATTCAGCAAAAAAAAGCTTCACAATATGAAAAAACTGGATGAAATTGTCTTCTCTGTTTTTTTTAGAAAAATGTTTTCTAAATGAATAAATTCTTTTAAAGGTATTGTTTTTTACCAGTTCAAGCCTATTAGGTTTCTTTTTTTTCCTTTTGAAAGTGCTTAAGTACATATTATTTTATATTATTAAATATCTATATATAAATCTATCGTGTGAGGTTTTACCCTTCTTGAGTAGGATAAGAAAATATAAATATTAGGAATTACTCAACTTAAATATGAATAAAGAAGATTTTGCTGAGAAGGTAATTCAAAACCAAAAAGTTATTGGTGAAATAAAAAAAGAAGTTTCAAATGCAGTTGTTGGCCAGGAAAGAGTAATTAATGGATTCTTAAGGGCATTATTAGCAAATGGCAATGTGCTTGTAGAAGGGGTTCCCGGGATTGCTAAAACACTTATTGTAAGGGCTTTATCTGCTGTTATGGGGTGCGACTTCAGCAGAATTCAGTTTACGCCAGACCTTTTGCCAACTGATATAATTGGGATAACTGCTTATGAACGGGAAAGAGGGTTTTATGTTCTTAAAGGGCCAATATTCAGCAATTTTATTCTTGCTGATGAAATAAACAGGGCACCTCCAAAAGTGCAGTCCGCTTTGCTGGAATGTATGCAGGAAAAACAGGCAACAATTGGAAAAGAAACATTTAGTATGCCAATGCCCTTTTTTATTCTTGCAACTCAAAATCCATTAGAACAAGTAGGTATTTATCCCTTGCCAGAGGCGCAGATTGACAGGTTCCTGTTCAAGATTAAAATAGGATACCCCCTTCTTGATGAAGAGCAGGCTATTCTTAATAAAAACATAACAACAAAAAAGTTTGAGAATTTCACTTTAAAACCTATAATGTCTCCTGAAAAAATATTAGGATTGCAGGATGATGTAAAAAAAGTTTATCTAGATAAAAAGATTGAAAAATATATTGTTCAGATAGTTGATGCAACACGGAATCCTAATAATTATAAGGTTAAGCTAGGAGATTATATAGATTATGGTGCTTCTCCAAGGGCATCTATTGGATTGTTTATTGCATCAAAAGCAGAGGCATTAATGAATGGCAAGACCTTTGTAACGCCGCAGGATGTTAAAGAGGTTACATATGATGTTTTGAGGCACAGGCTTATCCTAAACTATGAAGCACAATCAGAAAATATTAAGGTTGAAGATGTGATTTCAGAGATTCTGGCAAGAGTTCCTGTTCCATAAATCCTGCTTAAAAATGGAAGAATTAAAGCTTAACTTAAAGCCCCTTATTAAAAAATTAGAGGTATCAACCAAAAGAGGGTTTATAGATATCTTAACTGGTTCTTATAAAAGCTCATTTAAAGGCAAAGGCCTGGATTTTGAGGGTTATCGAGGTTATATTTCTGGTGATGATGCTAACCTGATTGACTGGAAAGCAACCTTAAGGTCACAGGATTTGCTGATTAAAGTGCTTACTGAGGAAAGAAATGTTAATATTATTTTTCTAGTTGATGTCAGCTCAAGCATGTCTTTTGCATCTATTGACAAGCTGAAAAATGAGTATGCAGCAGAACTTGTTGCCTCACTGAGCTTTGCAGCTATACAGGCTGGTGATTCAGTTGGTTTGGTTATGTTTAATGATAAAATAGTCAAATTCCTGCATCCTGCTATGGGTAATGGGCAGTATTTTATGATATTAAAAACCTTGTCTAATCCTAAACTCTATGAAGGAAAATTTGATTTTGCAAGAGTAATAACTGAGTTGATTAATTCTTTCAAAAGGGGTGCAATAGTTGTGATAGTATCTGATTTTATAGGTCTTGGTGAGGATTGGGAAAAATACTTAAATGCTGCATCTGAAAGATTTGAGATAATTGGGATGATGGTCAGGGATCCAAGGGACTATGAAATGCCTGAAGATGTTGGCCAGATAGTTATTTCAGACCCTTATTCTGACAAAGAGGTATTAATAGACACAGCAACAATAAAGGAAGAATATGAGGCTGCTGTTAAAGAACAAGTAAAATATGTAAAACATACATTTATAAAATCAAGAGCAAATTTTTTAGAATTAAGAACAGATAAACCTTTTTTAAATCATGTAATAAATTTCTTTTTGATGAGGAATAAAATAAGAAGATGATAACAATAAACTTTACTAATCCTTATTATTTGTGGCTTTTAATAAGCATACCCATGCTAATAATAACCCACTTCTTTGTTTTAGGTTACCTCAAGAGAAGGGCAGTAAAATTTGCTAATTTTGAGGCAATCAAAAGAGTGACAGGAACAAAGCTTGAACTTAAAAATGCAAGGGGGATATCAAAAAATTTGTTTTTGTTGATTGTAAGAGTTGTTGTATTATTATTTCTCATATTTTCAATATCCGGACCTGTCCTTTGGTACAGTGGCCAAAGCAGTGAGTTTGATTTTGTGATAGCAATAGATGCCTCAAGCTCTATGTTAGCAGATGATTTCAAGCCATATAGGCTTGATGCTGCAAGAAAGGCATCTTCATTGTTTGTTGAGAGCTTAAAAGCAAAAACAAATATTGGTGTTGTTTCTTTTGCAGGAACAAGTTTTGTTGAGCAGGATTTAACAGATAACATGAAAGAGACAGAAGAGGTTATTACCGGCATAAGAATTAAGAGAGTTGGAGGAACTGATATAGGGGGAGCAATAATAACCTCTACAAATATTTTGTTAAACCAGGAAAACTCAAGGGTTATTATTTTGCTGACAGACGGGCAGAGCACTGTTGGAACGCCTGTTGATACGGCTATTGAATATGCAAACAAAAATTATGTAACAATTAACACTATAGGCCTTGGCACAGAAGAAGGGGGGACATTCATAAAAGGCGATTTACTCTCAAAACTTGATGAGCCAACCCTCATTGACATAGCTCAAAAAACAGATGGTAAGTATTACAGGGCTGATAATGAGGAAAGTTTATCCAATGCATTTGAAGAAATATCTGCAAGCTCACAGAAAAAAATACCTGTAAATCTTTCAATGGGCCTCATGATGACTGCTTTAGCATTGTTGTTTGTTGAATGGGGTATGATAAACACAAAGTACAGAACACTGCCATAGTTTTCGTGATTTCTTTAATTATCCTGAAAATATGCTCATTTTTTTTGAAAAACTCATATAAAGAATTATTTCTGACTTTATTATATAATCTTTTTGACAAAAGAGATTAAAAAATTTAGGGGGTTAAAAAATGGAATTTAGCGAGAAAAGACTAGAGCAGATAAAGAATATGCCCATAGTAGAGAGCAAGGTTTTAAAGAGCAAAGATGGAAAGTTTGTTATGCATAAGACAGTCATAACAGATATAAAGCCTATAAAATACTATGAAGCTGTTCTTGAAAAAACTTCGGAAGAAGGAGCAGAAGAGTAGATTTTTTACTAAAAATCTTTTAAGCTCTTTTGTTTCTTTTTTTTATTAATATTTTTCCATGAAGCCCATTCCTTCCTGAAAATTCCTAGGTAATTATTATAGTTTTTTTCCAGAAAATTTATTGTAACAGGATCAGATGGGTAACCCGAGCCAATTGGCTCTTTTATTTTCTGTTGTATTTTTTTTATTTCATTATCTCTTATTACTTTTGCAATTATTGAGGCTGCTGAAACAACAAGATATTTAAAATCTGCTTTATGCTCTACAATAAGTTCTGTTTTGTTTTTTAAGTATTTTTTTAAAAAATTTGTATAAGCTGGTATGTTGTTGCTTGGGCAGTCAACTATGGCTTTTTCTGGCTTTAAAAAATTTATAATATCCGCAGATTTGATTGCTTCCAGCCAGTTAAGGTTAAGGCTTTCTGATTTAAGCGCAGAATCTATCTCTTTTGGGGGGATTATTATAATCTTGTGATTTTTTGCTGTATTTATTATTTTATTAAACATGCCTTCCCTTTGAGTTGGGCTCAGCAGTTTGGAATCCTTTACTCCTAGCTCTTTTAATTTATCAAGGTCTTTTTCATTTATAGAAACTCCAGCTATGACCAACGGCCCTATAACCGGGCCCCTGCCTGCTTCATCAATGCCTAATATCAATACCATAAAAATTAAAGAATAAGATACTTATTTAAATGTTTTGTGAACAATAAAAAAATAAAAAAAATTATGCTTTAATTGTTTTAAGTGCTGGTTTCAAATCTTTCCATGCAAGCTCAAACAATTGCTCTAATGCAGAAGCAAAGATTGGTGTGTTTACCCAGATTCCAACATCGTAGGTTGGGTGAACATTCTTATCATCCATGACCATAAAGATTAGTTCTTTGCTGTCAACAACTATAAATCTTGCTTTCAGATTTTCAATGTGCCTTATTTCTGCAATATCTTTTAAATCATCAATAGCTGCCTTGCACTCTTTTGTTATTGGTGCTGCTACTCTTATTTTAACTCCTTTTTTCTTCATTTTTTCAAGAGTTCCCTTAAGGGCTTCTACCTTCCTTATTAGGCCGGCGGTTGTTGTTACAATAGTAACTGTCTCTTCAGCACTCCTTATTGTAAAGTCAATGTGGTTATAGAGGTTGTGCCTTCCCCTTAATGAGCCAGATAAATCGCTTGGCTCAACTAATTCAACACCTTGTGTGAAAAGAGTCTTTAACTCACCTAAAACCTCTGTTTTCTTCAGTTCATCTAATCTCTTTACTTTTGTTTCTGCATCTGTCCTCATATTTTTCTTTACTCTTTCAACAACCTCTTCAGGTGGAACTGCCATGTATTTTATTGGCTTTCCAAACTTCATAACAACAAATCCTTTTTTCTCAAGTGATTCAAGAACATCATAACTTCTTGATCTTGGAACATTTGCAATGTCACTTAACTCGCCAGCTGTTGAAACCCCTCTTGATAAAAGGGCTGTCCATATCTTTACTTCATACAGATTTAGAGAAAAATACAATTTCAGCCTGCTTAAAAATTCTTCTTTTACTATCATTATTATTCACCCTCCCTCTTTTATTTTTAATTTAATATAAATGAATTAAGGTTACTACTATTAATATGTTATGGTTTTTCAGCATTTAATAGTCGCTAATTTTTATATGTAACCACCCAGTTAAAAAACCCAATAATTACTATATGTAGCTATTATTTAAATGTTATCTTTTTCAGGGGTTTTTTCAAATGAAAAGCTTTAAATAAATAAAAGAAAGTTACCCTGATTATGGAAGTTTTGGATAATATAATAAAAAAAGCAAGGAAAAATCCCAAAAAGATTGTTTTTTCAGAGGCATTTGATGAGAGGATTTTAAAGGCATCTGAAATCATTTTAAAGAAAGGAATTGCAAGGGTTACTCTTTTAGGTGATGTGAAAAAGGTATTAAAGAAAATTGATGATCTTGGGCTAAATCTAAGGGGTGTTGAGATTATTAATAATCTTAAATCAGAAAAATTTAATTTGTATGCAAAAAAGCTTTTTGAATTAAGGAATGATAAGGGTGTTAGTTTAGATGATGCAAAAAAAATGCTGAAAAATGAGCTCTACTTTGGGGCTATGATGCTTTATTGCAATGATGCTAATGGCTTAATAGGAGGGGCATCTCATTCAACATCGGAAGCAGTAAGGGCAGCTTTTCAGATAATAAAAACAAAAAAGAATGTTAAAAAAGTGTCTGGTGCTATGCTTATGGCAAAAGATGAAAAAGTTCTGCTCTTTGCTGACTGTGCTGTTATCCCAGACCCGAGCTCAGAAGATCTTGCTGAAATAGCAGGGCTTTCAATAGAAACATTTGAAAATCTTTTTAATAAAAAAGCAAGGGTAGGAATGCTCTCATATTCAACAGTTGGTTCTGGAAAAGGAGAAGATGTAGATAGAGTAAGAAAGGCAGTAAAAATTGCCAAAAAATCTGGATTAAATGTTGTTGGTGAGATCCAGGCAGATGCTGCACTCATAGAAGATGTTTGTGAAAAAAAGTGCCCTAGTATTAACTGCCGGGAAAAAATTAATGTGCTTGTGTTTCCGAGCCTTAACTCTGGCAATATATCATACAAGCTTGTTGAAAGATTGGGGAATGTAAGGGCAATTGGCCCAATACTCCAAGGCCTTGCAAAGCCAATGAATGATTTATCAAGGGGTTGCTCTGTTCAGGATATTGTTGACTTGACTGCAATAACTGTTGTGCAGGCTCAGAATATAAAGAAGTGATATAATGAAAATTTTGGTATTAAATTCGGGCTCAAGTTCTTTGAAGTTCCAGCTTTTTGAGATTAAAGAAAAAGAACATGTTTTGATTAAGGGAATTGCTGATGGCATTGGTTTAAATAATTCTTTTATTAAGTATGAAATAGAAGGCAACAGTAAGAAAATAAGAAAAAAAATTAAAAACCATAGGGTAGCATTAAAGAATGTTCTTGGCATAATTTTGGATAATAGGATTATAAGTTTGCTTAGTGAGATAAAGGCCATAGGCCATAGGGCAGTTCATGGTGGTGAAGAGTTTAAAAAAACTGTTTTGATTAATGATAAAGTTATGAAAAAGATTAAAGAATTAAGTGAACTTGCCCCCTTGCATAATCCTGCAAATCTTATTGGAATAAGGGTTTGCAAAGAACTCTTGCCAAGTGTAAAGCAGGTTGCTGTTTTTGACACTTGCTTTCATAGTAGTATTCCTGAAAAAGCATTTATTTATGGGATTCCATATAAATATTATAAAAAGTATGGTATAAGGCGCTATGGCTTTCATGGAACATCACACTATTATGTTTCAAAAAAAGCAGCTGAAATCTTAAAAAAAGATTATAATAAATTAAAAATAATAACCTGCCATCTTGGTAATGGCTCAAGCATTGCTGCAGTTATGAATGGGAAAAGCATTGATACCTCAATGGGCTTTACTCCATTGGAGGGAGTTGTTATGGGAACTCGCTGTGGTGATATTGATCCTGCTATAATTTTCTTTCTTATGAAAAAAGAGAAACTTTCTGTTAAGGAAATGGATAATATATTAAACAAAAAATCAGGGTTATTGGGAATATCCGGAATAAGCCCTGATGTAAGGGTTTTGTGGAATAATGAGAAAAAAGGAAACAAAAGAGCACATCTTGCTCTTGATGTTCTTGCTTATAGGATTACAAAATATATTGGTTCTTATATTGCTAGTTTAAATGGTGTTGATGCAATTGTTTTCACAGCAGGCATTGGGGAGAATGCATATTATTTAAGGGAAAGAATACTGAAACAGTTTGAATACATTGGCCTAAGAATTGACAAGAAAAAGAATGAAAACAATGAAACAATCATAACGGCCAAAGACTCAAAAGTAGTGGCCATGGTCATTCCTACCAACGAAGAACTCCAAATCGCCAGGGAGACGCTGAGGGTTGTTAAAGGAAATTAAATATGAAATTCAAAAATACATTTTCAACAAAACAAATAGGTTCAATATTTTTTATAATAATTAGCTTGTTTCTTCTCTCTGTTAAACCTCAAGAAGCATATAATCTGCTTAGAATGATGTCTATATTCATTTTAATCATTTCTGTATCAACTTTTTGGAATGAATCTGTTAGAAGATATAAAATATTAGTACCCTACAAAAAGAATAGGTATGATTCAAATGCAGAAGAAAAAATTGCTGCTTATTTTAAAAGAAAAAATATTATTTACAATCATCATCCAGAAATAAAAGTTCCAAAACCCTTTTGGATATTTACAATTCCTTTTGTAAATATAAAATTAGAACCTGATTTTTTTCTTCCAGAATTTGATGTTTTTGTTGAATATTGGGGTATGATAGATAATCCAGAATATAAAAAGAAAAGTTATGATAGAAAAAAGAAAATGTATAAAGATAATTTAATTGATTTTATATCGTTATACCCTAAAAATTTAAAGAATTTAGATTTTGTTTTTACAAGTAAACTTTTAGATTTAATAAAACAAAGAGATGGAAACTTGAGGAAATATAGATAATTTTTTGTTAATTTAATTCTAAAAACCACAAAACTTAATAAACCTATCTTGTAATATCATTATCATGAATGTAAGAACACGTTTAGCTGCAATAATCATCAAAGACGGAAAAATATTGCTTGTCAAAGGCCATAAAAGATTCAAGGAATACTGGACTCCTGGCGGAAGGCAAGAAGAAGGGGAGACTGATAAAGAAACTCTTTCAAGAGAACTGAAAGAAGAGCTTGGTGTTGATGTTGTTGATTCAAATTTCTTTAAAGAGTATGTATGTGATTCGCCCTATATCCCAGACACAAGAACAATATCAAGAATTTACATAACAAAAATAAAGGGAGAACTAAAACCAGGTATGGAAATAACAGGTTATGTATGGACATCAAGAGGAGACTTTGAAAACAAAAAATATCCTTTAATAGATATAATGAGAGAAGAAATTATTCCAGATTTAATAAAAGAAAGGATATTCTAATAACTCAACTTATACCTCAATATGGCCCCAACACCACCTAATCCATCTAACTTCTTGCCGCCGTCATGATCTGAGCCGATTATATTAACACTGCCTTTCATGCTCTCTGTGTTCTTCATCATCTGGTCTATTTTTTCATAATTTTTGCTTAATCTTGTTTTTTGTATGAGTCCATCTGTAACTAAAAGCTTTTCAACAGCCCCTGCATTAACAGCTTTTTCTGTTTCCTTCAGGCCATAGACAGCAAGGTTGTTTTTTGAGATTTCCTCTAACAATGATTCAACTAGTTTCAGCTCTTTTGCAAGCCTCTGCTGGCTCAAAACATTTTTTACTTCAGGCCTTTTCAGAACTTCATCAATTGCCTCTTTTCCAGAGCAGGAGCATGTTGCCAGGGTGATTTTTTTCTTAACTTCCTCATCCTTTATGTTTTTCATTAAATCTTCTTTCCAGAATGCAGGGCTTGCAAGTATTATGTTTTCAATTTTATATCTTTTAACATAATTATAAAGCTTGTTTACAACCTCTGCATAGAAATTTCCTGTTTTTACTTTTACATCTGCTTTTTTCTCAACATCCCCTTTAATCTCAGATAATAGACTAAAACCCTGTCTTTTTAAAAGCCCAAAGCATACATCCTCCCTGTCAAGAACACAGATTAGTATTTTTTTGGTTTCAACTGATGCCTGTTTTATTTTTTCAATTTGAAAGCTTAACCATTGTTTTTTTATTATTGTGATTATAGAACCAGATTCTAGATTAAATGTGTGGTAAGAACCCTTTGTTATATCTTCTGGTCCCTGTGTTATAATCCCAGAAACCCTTAAAACAGAGGAATATTCATGAAATTCAACACTCTCAACACCTATCTCAATGAAAATGGATTACATGACTTAAACACCAAAGGTCATCCATATTTTCAACTTTTAGCTTTAGCTCTCCTTTTTTCAAATCAAAGTGTATTTGTTTCATACCTTTAAAATAGGAAAACTTATATATATTAAGTTATCTATTTAGGACAGGTGGTCATCTATGAATAATAAAAAAGCTCAAGGTACTAATGCTGCTAGTGCAACAGGATTTATAGCCCTTATGGTTGGATTAATTATATTATATATTATATTTCTGCCGCCAGATGAAAGGGCAGAATTATTAGGGGAAAATGAAACTATTGAAGATGAAGATGAAGGTGGCGTTAGTGCTGAAGATGAAGAAAATATTTTAATGCTTGAGTATCCTGGAAGGATTGATTACCTGAAAGAGAAGGAGTATGAGCACGATATATCTGCATTTAAATTATATAAAACTATAAATGCACAAGAATTAGATACAATTAATCCATTTATTATAAGGCATGGATTATTTGATGAAGTAAAAAAGGAAATTCCTTTTAAAATATTAGACTTAAAAAATACAGAAAATATTTTATTATCATTTACAGCAAAAAAGCATACGGGAATATTGACCATAAAACTTAATGATATTAATATATTTGAGAGCGAGATAACAACATCAAATCCAAAGCCAATAAAACTTAAAAAAAATTATTTTGAAGAGGATAATATACTGGAATTTAGTGTTTCTGGAACAGGAATTAAATTCTGGTCAACAAATGTTTACAGCCTTGATGACATTAGGATAGTTGGTGATGTTGCGGATATAAGCAGGCAGGAAAGCAAGAATATATTCTTTGTAAGTGAGAATGAAAAGTTAAATTTAGAGAGAGCAAAACTCAGGTTTTGGCCTGATTGCGAACAGGACGATGCTGGAAAACTGGATGTATTAATTAACTATCGAGAGGTCTTTTCTGGGGTGCCTGACTGCAAAACAATCAATATGTATCTTTTCTCAGCAACATTTTTACATAAAGGTGATAATAATATTGTTTTTAAAACAGACAAGGGCTCTTATCGCATTGAGCAAATAAAAATAACAACTGATCTTAAAGAGCTAACCTACCCAACATATTATTTTCCAATTAACGAATCAACATATGATAAGATTAAGGGCGATGAATATGATACTAAGCTAACTCTTGAGTTTGTGGATGACAAAAAAGACAAGGAAATGAACCTTAATATAAACAACAGGATGATTTCTATTGACACAGAGGAAGCAAAATATTACAAGAACATAGATAATTATGTAAAAGAAGGCAACAACTTCATAAAAATAGAACCATTGTCAATGCTTGATATTGTTGAGTTAAAAATAGAACTTGAAAAATAATCTTTTATTTTTCTAAAAAGAGGGATTTATGGCAGCTAGAGATATGTGGAAGGGGTTTTTAAGGAATATGAATAGAGGGCTCACTGCTAATCCTTCTATAACCCTTTTTATTATTATTAGTTTGGTTATTCATCTCCTTGATGTTTTTTCAGACTTTAGAAATACTAGTTTTAGAATATTTGCTTATTTAATATTAACATTTGCTGCATGGCTTACCCTATTTAATGACCAAGAAAATACAGGGGTTGCTAATGTTGCCAACATTAAAGTTCCCATTATCCTCTCATCAATTGCAATATTTGCTCCTTATTTAGGAGGGATAATCCCTTTTTTAGGAGGTTCACAGGCATTCCAGACAGCAATTATATTTTTTCCAGCTTGGGTATTATACCTTTGTTTTGCAATGGGACAAAATTGGTTTATTACTATATGCAGGTGGGGCATAGTATTATTAGTGGTATTTCTTGTTTTTCCAGCCCTTATTAATGGTTTTATAAACGATTTAAGAGTAGGGGATATTGAAACAGGAATTAATGTGCAGCAAACAATCTCAAATACCATGAGGGACTTAAGCTATGGATTTAATAGTGTCATAAAAAATATTGGAAAAACCTGGAAAAATGTTTATAATAGCCTTATACAAACAGCTACAGGAGATTATTATACAGGCAGAGTTGATGATTATGAGCATGAGCCAGTGGGTGTTTATCTTGAGGGTTTGGAAGCATCTGATTCAAAATTCTTTGAAGGAGAAAAAATAATTGTTTGGGCTACCCTAAAAGCAAAAACATTAGGGGATAAAGAAATTAACATAAATGTTTCATGTTATGCAAAAGAAGGGGACAAAAAAATAAATGGTAATATAACTCCTCAGAATGAGTTTAATATAGCAACAGAGGAAGAAGAAACTCTTGACTGTGTATTTGACAAACTTAATCCTGGCAAGAAAGAGGTAATATTTAATGCAGAGTTTAATTTTGAAACAATGGCTTATCTAAAAACATATTTCATGGATAAGGAAAGGTTAAGGGCTTTTAAAAGAGAGGAAATTGATGTATTCCAGCATTATGGAATAAGCCATATAAACCCAATAGCAATATACACAAATGGACCTATAGGAATAGGCATGAAAACAGCTGAGCCGCTGCCAATAGGGGTTTACAGTGATCAAGAGAATAACCCTTTTTTCTTTGGAATAACCATAGAAAATAATTGGGAGGGTATTATCAAAAAAGTAACAAACTTAGAGATTCAGGTTCATGACAGCCTAGAGCTAACAAACTGTGACCATGAGTTTGAATTCAAAGAAAAAAATGATGATGGATATAATGTGTATAGCCTTGTCCCTGACAAAAGAACAGAAAATATAAGTAATTACTATTCTATTAAATGCAGGTTAAATCCTGCTGACCCAAAGAGTTTGCTTGGTAATGAGCCAATAACAACAAGATATTTTAGGGTTACTGTTAACTATATTTATGAGCTTGAAAAGTCAACACCTGTTGAGATTGAAGAAGTAAAAGAATACATAAGCCCGGGAGAGGCAATGACTGAAGAAAATAAAATTGAGGAATTAAAAAGTCAATCAGAAATAAAAGAAATATGTGAAAATATATTAAAATGTGGTGACTATGATGGAAATTATTATGATAAGCTTGGCTTTTGTAACCAAGAATGGTGTGATACAAATCCTTGCAATTTAGACTGTTATTCGGCTTTCGAGAAAAGTGGTGATGAAGTTTCCTATGATTTATGCAAGGAATGCCCACATTATATAACTATTCAGGACCTGCCAAGTGAAGACTATTGTAAGATATACTTTGCTGAAGACTATTGTGAAAAAGACATTTGTAATTTTGGAGATTATAATATTGAATGCCAATGGTATGATGATAAATGTATGATGGGTTTTCTCAAAAAGGAGGAATGGAAGGATTATGATGACAGTGAAGTTGAACTTAAAATAAGAGGGGCTGCTAAAGAATATGGATATCCTGAAAAACTTATATTAGGAATTGCTGAGACCGAAAATGAGGGTTTAAAACATATAGATGGTGAAGGAAATGTAGTAGAAAATAAGGAAACTGGATGCATTGGGGTAATGCAAATACAAACTAAAAACAACTGGTGCAGCCTTTGTAGTAAAACTAAAGAAGAATTAAAAGATATAAATACAAATATTGAATGCGGGGTCAGGATATTTAAAAACAAGTATAACACTTTTTGTGATAGTGAAGGAAATATTAAAAAGAAAAATGATGGAACAACAATATTTGAAAGTAGTGTCAGAAAGAATTGTTTTAATGATGAGTATATAAATAAATATCTTAAATATGATGGGAATTGTGTGAAAATGGCGATAAGAGGTTACAATGGTCTTGGATGCGACAAAAATGCAGATACTAGCTATGTAGAAAATGTTATGGGACACATAGAAAAATTTGCATAAAAACTCTAAAACTAAAGATTATAAAACTAAAAGATGAAACAAAACAGAAATGCTGGAATTATTTTATTAATTATGATTATTCTTGTTTTATTTATATCAGGATGTATTTCAAACCCTTTTGTAAATCCAACAACGCAGGATGACTTCAGAACAGGAAAGCAGGGTATCTTAATGGAATTTTTAAACAATGCACCTCCCAACGAAATATATAAAGATTATCCATTTCAGATAGGGGTTATATTAGAGAATGTTGGAGCATCTGATATTAAGAATGGATTTATTTCTTTTACAGTTGAGGAGGCTTACATGGAATTAATGAACCAAAATGATGAATCTATTAGGTTTAACTTAAAGGGAAAATCTATTTCTCTTCCAACCGGAGACCAGTTAGTAAAAATAATAAAAGCAAAAACAAAGAAAATAGGCGGGCAGAGTGAGAAGCATGAATCCACAATATTAGCAAATGTATGCTACCAATACCAAACAAAAAAAGATATTACAACCTGCATAGATACAGATGTTTATGACCTAAAAAAGATGCAAAAAGTATGCAGGGTCAAGGATATAACTCTTGCTCCTCAGGGAGCACCTGTTTCAATAACAAAGGTAGAGAGTGAAATGCTTCCAGTAGATGATGATAATTTAATAAAACCAGCATTTAAAATCCATATAAAAAATGTTGGTAATGGGGAAGTTATTGACAAAGATAAAATATCTGATATATGCTCTTCAGACCCATTAAATTATAAGGAATTAAATATAGTGGATATAAAGGTCATGCTTTCAAATGAAGAGCTTGAATGCAAGCCAATACCATTAAAGCTGAAATATGGTGATGATGTTGTAAGATGTATTCTTGAGAAAGGTGTGCCAAAGGAAAGAGCAACCTATACTACCCCATTGACAATTGAGCTAAACTATGGCTATACCTACTCTATATCAAAAAAAATTACAATAAAAAAATAGTTTCCAATAGAAAGTTTTAAATAGAAATCTAGGGATTATATAATAAAATGAGAAAGATTATATTAATAGTTATTATATTTCTTTTATTCTTTAGTTTTGGATGCACTCCAAAAACAGGAGAAACTGGTGTTGACTATAGAAAAGGAACTCAGGGGATTGTTATGAATTTCATGACAGATATGCCTCCAGCTAAGATGTATGACAACATGCCAATTGATCTTGTTGTAGAAATAAGAAACAAAGGAGCATATCCACAACCAAATTCTCTTACTGGTTGGGCAATTAATGTAATCAATCCAAATGCAAAAGGGGTTGGAACTCTTTATTTGAGCGGCTTTGACAATACTATTGTAGTGGGCATGCCAAAACAGATATCACTTCCAAAGGTTGAAGGAAAAAACATTTACAACCCAGAGGGAGGCTATGATGTGGTTTCATTTAGGGGCAATATAATAAATTTTGACAGCAGGAAAACTGATAGCTATAATGCAAACTTCCTTGTTACATCCTGCTATAATTATGAAACTCTTGCTCCACAGACAGTATGCATTGATCCAGAGCCTTATTCAACAAAGCAAAAGACAAAGGTTTGCACCATCCCCCAAAGTTACTCATTATCAGGCGGACAGGGAGCTCCTGTTGCTGTAACAAAAATAGAAGAAACTGTGCTTTCAAACAAAATACAATTTAAGGTATATATCAAAAATGTAGGCAGTGGTAAGGTTATTGACAAAAACAGGCTTAATATTGACTGCCCATATTCATTGGATTATACAAACATGGATAAGGTTTATGTAAGTGGTAGGGTATCTGGCTATAGTCTTAGTTGCAGGCCAAATAATCCAATCAGGTTAATAAATGGGGCTGGAAGTGTTATATGCACTATTCCAAAACCAGCAATGAGCAAATCAGCATATACTACACCACTACAAGTTAAGTTAGAGTATGGTTACACTTCATCAATACAAAAGGGTGTTGAAATATTAAACACACCCTAATTAACAGAAAAATTTATATAATCAAATAATGTATTAAAAACTGGAGGCTTGAAAAATGAAAAATTATGTCAATATAATATTAATATTGAGTTTATTGATTTTTGTATCTGGATGCGGAGAAAAAATTACTCCTTCTAAGGAAAGCCCATTTATTGGTGGAACAACAGGCCTTTTGATAAGTTATGATGATGGTGCACCTCCAGCAGAGGTCTATGATGGGGGGGACTTTGATTTTGAAGTTGTTGTCAAGCTAAAGAATGATGGTGAACAAAGTGTAAGCAAGGATAAGGTGGAGGTAAGTCTTAGTGGAATTGACCCAAGGGAATTTGGATTATCAGATTCTGATTTTGTTAAACACTCTGATGAGGATTTAGAAGGAACTTATAAGGATTCAGAAGGAAACAAAATAGAAGGAACAACAACTTATGTAGTATTTTCTGGATTAAATCACCGTGAAAGCTTAACTGGAAACACTCCCTATACAATAAGGGCCGATGTCTGTTATAATTATGCAACAGATGTAAACTCAATGCTTTGCATAAAAAAAGGTCAGATTGATAAAGAAGGAGATATTTGCAAAATTAATGAGGAGAAAGCTGTTTTTAACTCAGGCGGTCCAGTACAGGTTACAACCTTTAAAGAAACTCCTAAAGGAAAGAATAAGTTTAACTTTCAGTTTACAATAGAGCCTAAGGGAAATGGGGGAATATACAAAAAGGGTTCTAACTGCGAGGAAACAAGGACAAATGAAAACAGGATTTTTGTGAGCGTTGATACAGGAATGAGCGGCTTAAACTGTGTTGGTTTAGATGGTGACGCTACAAGTGGCTATATAACTTTATATAGCGGAAAACGTACGATAACCTGCACTCAGGAAACAGAAACAAACACTGATTTTGAAAAACCAGTCAATATAAAATTAGAATATGATTATAAAGAAGACATATCAACACAGGTTCTGGTAAAACATTCTGTTTAATTTTTTTTTATTCCTGTTAATGTAACCTGGCTTAACAGTGCTTCAAGCTGTAAAAATTCGTCAGAGCCTTCAACCATCCTGAATTCTATCTCACCACATTTATCTATTAAGAACATCTTTTTCCTTGGTTCAATAGTTAAATTTAGTATTTCCTTTTGAATTTGTTTTATTATGTCAAGGCCAGACAACCCATACTCAAGCATAACATCCAATAATTTGTTCCTTGCATCCTTAAATTTATTTTTTAAGGCAAGGTTTAACACTTCACCTACTTCTTTTGGCCTTGCAATAGATGCTATTGAATAGATTAAATCTTCTGTTATATTGCTGGATAATGCTGCACAACTTTGCAAAATATTTTCCATCCTCCTGCAGTCCCCATTGCTGACTTCATACAAAACTTCTTTTGTCTTATCATCTATTTTTAATGATTCTGCTTTTGCAACTTTTTCAATCAGTTCTATTATCTCTTTCTTGCTCAAAAACTTAAACCTGAATATAGCACACCTTGATTGTATTGGCTCTATAATTTTGCTGCTGTAGTTGCAGCTGAGAATAAAGCGGCATGTTCTTGTATAATTCTCCATAGTTCTTCTCAATGCCTGCTGTGCTTCTTTTGTCAGGGCATCTGACTCATCAAGGTAAATTATCTTAAACGGCACATTGCCAATTGCCCTTGTCCTTGCAAAATCCTTTACCTTGTTTCTTACAACATCAATCCCTCTTTCATCTGAGGCATTTAATTCAAGAATATTCTCATGCCAGCTGTCGCCAAACAGTTTTTTTGATATTACCAAAGCCAGGCTTGTCTTGCCTGTTCCCGCTGGCCCGGAAAACAATAGATGAGGCATATTTTTTTGCTTAACAAATGCCTTTACTCTTTTGACTATTTCTTTCTGACCTTTTATATCAGAGAATTCCTTTGGCCTGTATTTTTCAGTCCAGATTGTGTTTTCCATAAAGGAAGCTAAATAAGCTTTATTTAAATATTTATCCCAAAAAAAGAATTAAATTATGTCTTCCTCTGCTATGACAATAAAATCTCCAACAGCTATGACTGCACTAAATGGAATTAATATTTCTCCTTCTTTGTTTTTTTCAAGCTCTAATTTTTCAGTATATGTTGTTGGGTTGCCCAAAATAATATTGATAAGCTCCCCGGATCTTGTTTCAAATATGATATCACCAACCTCACCAAAGCGCTTTCCAGTCTTGCTAACAACAATCTTACCAATTAATTGTTTTGAGAATTTTTTATCTTCTTCAGCCATTACATCCACCCTTTATATGATTTTTATTTATAATCTTTAATGATATCTAAAATGGTTAAGTTATATTTAAATCTTTTGGAAATGACGAGGAATTATTTACAATGCAAAATCCAAAACTATTTATATAAATATACTATTATAATAAAAAGAGTTTAAAAGAGGTGATAAAATGGCATTAGAAACAGCTATTCTATGTGTGATACTGGGCACTTTAGCGGCAATAGTATATTCTCTCAGGATTCTTGTTTTGTTGGAAAGAAGGATTGCAAGAATGGATGAAAACCTGGTGAGAGTTACTAATAAGATCATAACTGAAGAAAGAAAAATTGAATCTGTATTTAAAGTAAGAAAATCCAGCAAAAAAAGAAAAAAGAGGAAATAATTTCTTTGAAAAATGAGTTTAAAGAAAACAATAGATAGGATTAGGAATCTAAAGATTCAGGGTGCAGAAAATGTTGCCAAAGAGGCTGTAAAATCACTAAGAGAGGTTGTAAAATTATCTAAGGCAAAAAGTGTTTCTGGAATTTTAGCAGATATTTATCACACAAAAAACCTTCTTTTTTTAAGCAGGCCAACTGAACCGTGCATGAGAAATGCATTAAACTATATCCTGTACGACCTTAACTATGATGACCCTATTGAGTTGGCAAATGCTGTTTGCCTCAAAGTTGATGATGTTTTAGAGCGATTTGACAAAAACCAAAAAATAATAGCACAGATAGGCTCTAAGAAAATCAGAAATGGAACAATTGTATTTACCCACTGCCATTCTTCAACAATACTTGAAATCCTAAAACAAGCAAAAAAGCAAGGAAAGCAATTTGAGGTACATAATACAGAAACAAGGCCCTTGTACCAGGGAAGAATCACAGCAAAAGAAGTTGCAAAACTTGGTATTCCTATAACTCATTTTGTTGACGCTGCAGCAAGATTTGCATTAAAAAAAGCAGATTTAATGCTGATTGGTGCTGATGCAATAACAACAGAGGGTAAGGTAATCAATAAAATTGGTTCTGAGCTTTATGCAGAAATAGCTAATAAGTATGATATTCCTGTATACGCATGCACTGACTCATGGAAATTTGATGTGGAAACAGTGTTTGGTTATGAAGAAGAGATTGAAATAAGAAAAGGAAATGAAATATGGAAAAATCCTCCTAAAGGAATCACTATAAACAATTTTGCATTTGAAAAAGTTAATCCAAGTTTAATAACAGGTATTATTTCAGAACTTGGCATTTACAAGCCGCATATATTTATACAGGAAATTAAAGCTAATAACAAATGGATGTTCAGAAAGCATTTATTTTAATTCTTCTTTAATCTTTTTTATTTCCTCTTCAATCAACCTTATATTTTCTGAGTTATCCTCTTGGTTCATTATTTCCCCGCACTCAGGACATTTGAACTCAAAATTCATTGCCTGGTCAAAATCAAGCCTTATGCAGTTGTTTTGGCATATAAAAAAATGGCTGCTCTTTTCCCTTATTATCCTTTCCTTTAGCTTCGATAACTTTTCCTTTTTTAGACTAATAATTATATGTTTTATCATCTTTGGTTTAAATGTCCAGTAATAAATATACCACCCTTTTTTCTTGTCTTTTTTTCTGATAAAAGAAACAAGGTTTGCCTCCTGCAGCCGGTATAGCATGTTTCTTGTTGTATTTATCTCTTTTTTTATTACTTCTGCTATCTTAAATTCTGAAATGTTCTTTTTATTTTTTAGAAAATGGACTATTGGAAGCACATCCTCGCCAGCTACATCAACAATAGTGGCTTCTATGATTTTATTGGATAATCTCATATTTTCCTCCAGAATTCCAGAAGCGGATAATAGGTATATTATGGGGAAATGAGTTTATAAACCTTTCGTTTTTTAATAAAAGAAGCCTATTTTTCAACTAATTCATTAAAAATCATTCCTTTGTTCTTTGCAAGTTCTTTAGAGACAGCATAACCTTTTTCTGTCTTTTTAAGGTCATCTATACTCAGAAAAAACCAGTCAGACTTAAATTTAACCCCTATCCAGGGTTCTGCACCAAAAACAGCTGAAAAATCATTTAATTGGTTTATGTCTTCATCTGTTAGGTATTTGCTTTTGGCATTAACTGTTTTGCACTCAATAGCAAGTTTTCTTATTCTATTGCCAGCCAAAACATCTGGGCATGGAAAACTGCTGCTTCCAGAGCCTGCTACCCTTACAGCAGACCATTCATTTGTATTCCAGAACATATGAACTAATTCACGCTCAGCATTTATTCCCTTTGATTTTCTGCTCATGTATTTATTTAAATAATACATACATAAATACCTTTTGAAAAGAGGTTTATGCCTTTTTACCACTATAAAGGTTTAATCTGTCTCTTTTATTGTTTTATTTGTTAAGTAAACCATATTTTCCTCTAATCTAGCCTAAAAAACAAAAACCTTAAATATAAGGCTTATTTTTACCTTATTAAAACAAATTAACTGTTTTGGGGTGAAAAAAATGGGAAAAAGACTTATTCCATTGGCCGCAATGGAAAAAATAATGAAAAAATGCGGTGCTGAGAGGGTTTCTGATAAGGCAAAGGCAGCATTAAAAAATGCTTTAGAAGAGATAGCAGAAGAGATAGCATCAGATGCTGTAAAGCTTGCAATACATGCTGGAAGAAAAACAGTCAAGGCAAGCGATATAAAGCTGGCTTCAAAGTAAATTTTACCTTAAAGGATTATTATGACAAATTTATCCAAATTGCAAAAAGAAATTTATCAAAACAAGCTAGATAAAGGTTTTAATATTACAGATATTGGGAAAGAAATCATTTTAATGACTGAAGAGCTTGGAGAACTAGCAAGAGCTTATAAAAACAGTGATAAAAAACCTGCCAGAGAAATTAGCCATAAGGATGAAATGATAGATGCAATCACAGATTTAATGGTCTATTGCTTGGGTTTGTGTGAAATGCTTGGTGTTAACAGCAAAGAAGTTTTAGAGAAAGTTGTTGAGAACAACAAAAAAAGAACGCATTCTGGGCATATGTAATATAATCTAATTTTTATTTAAGGTGCTCTAATTGATTATATTTTTAATTTCATGAAATCGTAGGCACAGATTGTATTTGAGAAAACATCCTTTGCATCATCTTCTATTTCTTCCATTGTCTTATAGCGCTGGCTGAAATGTGTTAGGATAAGCTTTTTTGCTTTTGCCTGATTAGCCAATAAACCAGCTTGTTTTGATGTCATATGCATGTATTCAGCTGCCTTTTCTTCAAGTTTATGCGCATAGGTTGATTCACAAACTAAAATATCAGAATTCATTGCAAGCTCCAATGCGTTATTGCATGGCACTGTATCTGTTATAAAACTTAATTTTTTGCCCTTAACAACATAAGTTGCCTGCTCTGGTGTTATTTTCTTTTCCTTAAAGGTTATGCTCTTTCCTGACTGTAACTTACCCAGCAAGGGTCCATCCGGAATACCAAGCTTTCTTACTATATCGACCTTTATTCTTCTTTTATCTTTTTCAATAAAAGTAAAGCCAAGAGTTATAATACCATGTTCAAGAGGAAGTGCCTCCAGAAAAAAATCCTTTCCTTCAAAAAATCTTTTCTTTGTGATTTCATGAATTTTTGTCTCTATTTTATCTTCAAAAGAAAATGCCTTAAACATATTTTTCATTCTTTCCTTTGTTCCCTCTGGCCCGTATATTTCCAAAATTTTGTCATATTCATTTTTTGCTAAAGTTTGTATCAAACCAGGAATACCAAGAACATGATCTCCATGCCAATGGCTTATCAATATCTTTGTCACTTTTGATGGCTTTATTCCTGCTATTTTCATCTGCCTTTGCGTGCCCTCACCACAATCAATCAAAATGCCTTCAGAGCCGTAGCTAATCAAAGCAGCTGAATGGTTTCTCTCTTTTGTCGGAACCATTGCACTTGTCCCTAAAAATGTTAATTGCATCTTAACAAAAAGGGTTATCTTAATATATTTAAGATTTTGTATTGTTTATTTATTTTCAATATAGAAAATAATTATTAAAACTAAAGTTTTTTAAACAAAAACAGGTTTTCATAATTTATGTCCAAAAAAACTAAAGCAAAGAAAACTGTTAAGAAAAAGACAGAAACAAAAAAAAAGAAAAAAAAGGTTAAAGCAGTCCTGACAAGGGAAAGGGTTTTAACAGAAAGCACTGATGCTGCACGTGAGTTATACAACCAAAGCAGATTTGGCAGTATTTTAGAAGATGGCAAGGTTTATTTGTCACTATTGGAAGCCTTATATTTAATGGATAAAGGCAAAGTTGATATAAGGGATTATAAAAAGAAAAAAGTTACTTTTGATGATTTTATAAAAAAAACAAAAAGAGTTGAACCTAATTTCTGGATAAGATATTGTGTTTTTAAAGATATAAGAAATAGGGGCTATATAATAAAAACAGCACTCAAGTTTGGCGCTGACTTCAGGATTTATGACAGGGGTGTAAAGCCGGGCGAAGACCATGCAAGGTGGATTGTTTATCCTGTTCATGAGGGGTCTGCTTTAACTTGGTATGAGTTTGCTGCTAAAAACAGGGTTGCACATTCCACAAAAAAGCGCTTAATGATAGGCATAGTTGATAATGAAGGTGATGTAACCTATTATGAGATTAAGTGGATCAGGCCTTAGTCCTGAAACAACCTCTTTCTTAATTCAAAAAGAATATCAGAATTTATTTTTTCTTTTGCTAAGTCCGATTGAAGCAGTACATTAACCTCTGCTTGATGAGTTCTCTCAAGAACTTCTAATTTGTAATGAATAGGATAAGCAGGGTGAGATGGACCCCCTTTTTCACCTATGCAGTAAACATATCTTTCTCTCACTTCTTCTTGACATTCATTGTTAAAAGGAGATGGTATTTTTTTATATTCATCCTCTTCATTTAAAAGGTCAGAAATCTGTTCATTAATTACCTGCCTCAGGAATGGAAAACCAGGTGATGACCTGAGTATACCCCCAATATCTTCTGAAAAACCTTCAAATATCCTTCTGTTTTCCCTTTCTTCTATCTTAACAGTTTTACCATAAAGCCCTAAGGGGATATCAATAAAGTCTATTAATTTGTTAATCTTATAATTTATTGAACTTCTTGGTCCTTCAAAACAAAACTTTAATGGTTTGTTATTATAAGTTTTATGCATATTTATTATCAATCACTCCTTATTTTATATATTTTTGTAATTTTAAACAATAAAGTATATAAAGTTTGTATATGACTCTTTTCTCATGGACAGCAAGGAGAAAGTCATACAAACAATAAGGATGAGAGGGCCTGTCATACCTGCACAAATAGCAAAAGTAATTGGAACAGATATATTAATGGCCTCTGCAATACTTTCAGAGCTTGTATCAAAAAATATTCTTAAAATTTCTCATGTCAAATTCGGAAGCACACCTCTTTATTACCTGCCTGGCCAGGAATCAAGACTGCAGGATTTTGCAAAAAACCTTCATGAAAAGGAAAAAAGGGTTTATGATTTACTGATGCAGAAGAAAATCTTGAGGGACAAAATAGCAGAGCCTGTTGTGAGGGTTGCCTTAAGGAATATAAAGGATTTTGCTATTCCATTACAGGTAAAGATTAATGATAATGTAGAAATATTCTGGAAATGGTATTTAATAACTAATGAAGAGGCATCAAGAATAATAAAAGAAACAATTAAATTTGATAAGCCAAAAAAAGATGTTAAGCCAGTTCAGGAAACAATTACCAGAAAAGAACAGGAAAAGCCAAAAGAAGAAATTAAGAAGGAAGAATTAAAAAGGGTAATGCCAAAAGAAGAAATTAAGAAGGAAGAAAAGAAAATATTTGTTGACAAAACAGCTGAAGATAAATTTTTAAGTGAGGTTAAAAGATTTTTTGAAAAAAGTAATATCAATCTTATAGAACAAAAAATAGTAAAAAAGAATTCAGATTTAGACCTTGTTATTGAAGTGCCAAGCGCTGTCGGCAGTTTGACATATTACTGCAAGGCAAAAAGCAAGAAAAGAATAAGTGATTCTGACTTAAGCTCTGCTTTTGTTCAGGGACAGATAAAAAAACTTCCTGTTTTATTCTTAACAAAAGGTGAGTTAACAAAAAAAGCAAAGGAAATGCTTTCAAAAGAATTTAAAAACATAAAAATAAAAAAAATATAAAATGGGAACTCAGATAAAGTGCCTATTAAAAAGCAATGAACTATCATTAAATGATTTGAATAACAAAACATTGGTTATTGATTCATACAATCTTCTTTATCAATTTTTAACAACTATTCGCTCAAGAGATGGATCCTTGCTTATGGACTCAAAGGGCAATGTAACATCCCATCTTGTTGGATTATTTTCAAGAACAACAAAACTTATGCAAAACAATATAAAATTAATTTTTGTTTTTGATGGAAATCCGCCAAAACTAAAAGAGATAGAAAGGCAGAGAAGAAAAGAGATTAAGATACATGCAGAAAAAAAATATGAAAAAGCTGTTGAAGAAGAAAATATAGAAGAAATGAAAAAATATGCCTCAAGGACAACAAGGCTTACAGAAAATATAATAAAGGAATCAAAAAAACTTATTTCTGCCCTGGGATTACCTATTGTGCAAGCACCTTCAGAAGGCGAAGCTCAGGCAGCATACTTGGCTAAAAAAAAGGATGCAGATTACTGTGTTTCACAGGATTTTGATTCATTGCTGTTTGGCTCGCCAATGCTTGTAAGAAACTTATCTTTGATTGGAAAAAGAAAAAAATCCGGGTTATCATACACAAATATAAGGCCAGAATTAATTAATTTATCAGAAAACCTTAATAATCTTGGTATTGACCAGAATCAGCTTATTGTTTTGGCAATGCTTGTTGGAACAGACTATAATATTGGAGGCATTAAAGGGATAGGCCCAAAAAATGCCATAAAGCTTGTTAAAAAATATGGCTCTGACTTTGATGGCTTATTTAAAGATGTTAAATGGGATGATTTTTTTGATTATCCATGGAAAAAAGTTTATGAATTGTTTAAGAATATACCTATTGAAAAAGAATACTTAATTGAATGGAAAGAGCCCAATAAGGAAGAAGTTATTAATTTATTAGTTAATGAGCATGATTTTGCAATGGAAAGGGTTAAAACAGTTTTAGACAAGCTATTGAAGAACAAAGAAAGCAAACAACAGAAAGATCTTGGAGAATTTTTTTAAGATGGAATGGTATCTCTTTGCAACATTAGCAGCATTATTAACAGCTGCATTTACAATTATTGAAAAGAAAACCCTGCTGAAAGAGCATGCAATGGAATTCTCAGCTGTTTTGGCAATATTTAATTTTCTTATAGCTTTAGTTTTATTACCATATATTAACTTTAATCTTCCTATAAAAACACTTGGCTTAATGTACCTAGCGTCTATTTTTGGATCAATTGCTTTTTTGTTTGTTGCAAAGGCAGTAAGGCATATGGATGTTTCAATAGTCAGCCCTTTAATGACTTTTAGCCCAGCAATTGTTGTTGTTCTTGCATTCTTTATTCTCGGAGAAAAGGTAACTTCGCTGCAGTTATTTGGAATAATATTATTAATAATTGGCTCTTATGTTTTGGAAGCAGAAAATCACGGAACAAAAAAGATATTCACAAAAACGTTTAAGTCAAATTACTTTTATTATATATTCCTTGCACTAATCTTATATGGCTTTTGCTCTATATTTGATAAATTTATTCTAAGAACTGTCTCACCATTAACTTATATTCCAATAATCCAGTTTTTTATTGCAATAAATTTTATAATCTTAATTTGTATATTCCATAATGGTTTTGAAGGAATAAAACATGGAGTAAAAAGTGCAGGAAAGTGGATATTTCTTGTTGCAATTTTAGTAACCAGTTATAGGTTAGCATACACACAGGCAGTCTCAATGACTTATGTAAGCCTTGTAATTCCAATAAAGAGAATGTCTGCATTCTTTGCAACAGCTGTTGGTGGAAGAGTATTTCATGAGAAAAATCTCACTCAAAGAATTTTAGCTTGTGTTATTATGCTTATAGGCGCATTTCTTGTTATTTTAGGATAAATTTAAATAATGTTTAAGAATCTTTCTTGCTATGCTAACTATAAAAGTTCCTTTAAGGAAAGCTGAGAAACTGAAGAAATATTTATTGGACAATGGTCTTTTTGACAAAGAGTATGAAATAGTTAAAGATAAGAATTTCATCTACTTTCCGATTAATGAGAAAAAAGATTTAAATAAAAAGTTTCCATTTGTAAAATTTACTGAAAAAAAACTAAAGAAAACAAATAAAATCACAATAACAGACTTATTGAAATATAAGCTTACAAAAAAAGAGTTAATCCTTGTTCCGTCTGCTTTTGATACTATTGGTGATATAATAATTCTTGAGATTAAGCAAGGCCTAATAAAAAAAGAGAAGATAGTTGCAGAAGCATTATTAAAAATAAACAAAAATATAAAGACTATTGTTAAAAAAATTGGTATTCATGGTGGTGTTTTCAGGACGCAAAAACTGAAGGTTTTAGCAGGGGAAAGAAAAAAGGAAACAATTTATATTGAGAATGGTGTAAAAATAAAGCTTGATGTTGAAAAGGTATATTTCTCTCCTCGCTTAAGCAATGAAAGAAAGAGAGTAATGAAACTTGTTAAGCCAGATGAATCAATCCTTGTTATGTTCTCTGGCTGCGGGCCATATCCATTGGTTTTATCCCGGAATACAAATGTAAAAGAGGTGTATGGTGTTGAAATCAATTCTTTAGCCCATAAATATGCTCTTGAAAATCTTAAGCTGAATAAACTAAATAATATTTCTCTTTATTGCGGTGATGTTAAAAATATTCTTCCGAAATTGGGCTTGGATAAGTTTGCCTTAAAATCAAGATGGGATAATAAACACCTTAAAGCTAAATTAAAGCAAAATCCACCTATGATTGAATTTTATACGCCTAAAGGAGATATTGAGTCTGACAAAACAATCAAGCAGATTAATAAAACCATAAAAAAACTTGCCAAAAAGCAAATAAAAGTAATGATACACATGCCTCTTAGATATAAAAATAAGGATGTTAGTCTTGCACAAAACCCTGACAAAATTTCTAATGCAATTGAGTGTATGAAAAGAATAAATAAACTAAAAAAAGATAATAAAAATGTTATTGGGTA
>JAFCCI010000045.1 GCA_017610275.1 Candidatus Woesearchaeota archaeon | reverse complement strand
AATATCTATTGCAACACCATGGTCATCCACCGCGCATTTTAACTCTGTCCATTCTTCATCATCCCAAGGGTTATCAATACCATCTCCATCCTTATCCTCATCTTCATCATTAAGGAGAATATCTCCATCATAGTCATCTTTTGTTCCAGTCAAATCAGTATTATGCTCATCTTCTATTTCACATTCACTTACATCAATCCAATCCATCAAAATACCCTCTAATGAAGGATCATTCGGGGTGATAAAGAATTGTATATTGCTTTGAAGATTATCTGTGCACTCACTTAATCTCAAATCATAAGAATATTTCATTAAGGATGTTGATACCTCTTTGCAAGGACCATCTGCAATTTCATCAAAGTTATTATCATAAACTAAGGCTATATTAAAAAGGTTTACATCTTTATAACGTTCTATTAAAACATTTGATTTACTCCAACCTAATTCTACCAAAGGACAAGCTAAAGTAATAGTAGGTCCACAGTCTTCCGGACAATGCTTCTCTTCTTCATAGTCTTCATAACATGGATTTCCAGATTGGCATTTATTATCACCACAAATGCATGAAGGAGCTGTTGTTGATGTTATTCCCGGTGTTGTTGTTGTTGTTTCACCCTCAGTTGTGGTTGTTGTTGTCTCACCCTCAGTTGTGGTTGTTGTTGTCTCACCCTCACTTGTTGTTGTTGATGTGGTTGTTTTTGGAGTTGTTACCCCCCCACATGTTGTTGATGTTGTTGTTTCACCCTCACTTGTTGTTGATGATGTGGTTGTAGATTCATCAGCAGGAGGTTCTTTTCCTGAACTCCCCCAACCATTATGCACTAAAATATCTCCTGCATAATAAGTATGTGTGTTTTCTACTTCAAAATTATATGTTGGTATATTACCATAAATTATTCTAATAGAAGTGATTATTAAATTATTTCCATTCAGTAATCTTAAAACATTTCCAATATTTGCATTACCCATTCTCTTCCATTTATTATTAACAAGAACAGGATGATTTGGAGTGACTCTTAATCTGTTATTAATAATAAGATAACTATTAGATTGTTCTTTTGGATGATAAAGGGTTTTTTCGACTATTGAAGCAGCATTAGTTTGAGTTTCTTCATCATAACTTAAAACAATATCTCCTACCTTAATGTCTTCAATTGGCTTTTCAGTGCCGTCTGATAAGGCAATGGGTGTTCCAGCAAGAAAACAAGGATCTGCTGTTGTTGATGTTGTAGAACCCTCACCTGTTGTTGTTCTTGTTGTTGTTCTTCTTGTTGTTGAGGTTGTTGTTGTTTCTCCATAGTCCCATTCACCACAGTATGTGTTATCACTCACAGGATCATAGATCCAATTAACACATGTTGACGCATCAACATTCCTTACTGAAAAAGATAAAAGAAAAACAAAACAAATTAAAGCAAGGGATATGATAAATTTTGATTTTTGTTGAATATTTATTAATAAATTATTTTTCATTTTTTTATCTCTGTTCTTGAGAGACAATTGGTCTTTCAAGCTGCCATAAGAATATGCAAGACTCAACTTTACTCTTTGCCTCTGAAAAAGAATTTTTATTAAGGATTTCAGGAATGCTCCCTTGAGGCACAAGATATATTTCAGCACTAAAAGAATCTGACTCTGGAACAAAACCACTGAAAGAAACAAACTGAGATCTATCTGATTTAAAAGCCTCACTGCAAAAAATCTCTCCTTCAGGAAAAACAAGATTCTGCTCAGGATTTATTCTTGAAAATGAAAGACGCTCCAGAGGAGGTTTAATTATATTACATACATGAAAAGGCTCTTCTTCAGAAATATCTAAGAACTTTTCTTTAATTATATTATTTAATTTAACAGAAATGCAAATATATTTGCCTTGGGTTAATTCAGAAGAAATCGCATGAATGCTAGGAACATAAGCACTAGAATTCTTATGTAAGAATAAGGAACATAAAACCTCATTTTCATCATCTAAAATTTCTTTTTTAATTTCTAAACTTTCATCTAAAAAACTCTCACATAAACTAACAAAAGTATTGAGTTCATTTAAGTTAGTTGGATTATAACCAGAAAAAGATGATGGTATATTTACATGGATTGTTTTTTCTTTCTTAACAGCAGAATTATTAATAACCAACCACACAATCACCACAACAACTAAAAGCATAACTAAAGCAATTAAAGATTGTTTTGTTTGTTTGTTTTTCCTTGCAAGAAAATCAACAGAATTAATAATATCTTGTTGGTAGCCAGCTTTTCTTAAGCCCTCTTTAATTTGCTCTTTTTTATAGCCTTTTTTCAGCTGTTTCTTAATCCAATCTTGTATTTCAACCATCTTTAATGAAAACTCTTCTTTTTATGTATATATATCTTTCCTATTTTTTTGTTATTTTTTAGCTTTTAATGGCTAAGTCCTACATATTAAATAAATTAGTTTAACTTTTAAATATTTAACTAATTTTGGGATTTGTGTTATCCCATATAGGTACTGTGAAGTATGAAAGTAATTGTCAAATTATGTTTCCTTAATTTAATCCTTAATTAAAGTAAGATAAACCCCTTTTTTATTAATGGGGAATTGTGCCAGTTATTATTACGCCAACAAGATCCTGCCAGTCTTTTAGTTCTTTATCATCAACATAAACTATTGAAAGAATATAACTGAAAAAACATTCATCCTCATCTGGATCATCTGCTTTTAAATTTATATTAGATATATCTATTGTGGTTGCAGAAGATGGAATATTAATATAATGTAAAGCAGGATTTCTATTCTCCCTGGAAAACTGAAATGTATAGGGCTCGGCATAAAGCATTGATCTATTATCCCTTATTATGATAATATCATCATGTTTATACCTATCTTCTTTTTTTTCAATAGTTATATCATTAATATAATTATCTAAAATCTCAATATCAATAATATCAAAGGATATGTCTACAATGTCCTTATTAATAGTATCATCAATAAGATTATAAACTTTTCTTAGCCTTATCTGAGGATTTGTGTAAAAATAACTAACATTGGTTATTATGTTTTCTGTTTTTTTTGTTATAGATAATGGATGTTCTAGAAATACAGTCACATCATTTTCTCCTATTAAAACAGAGACATTGATCCCCCCCTCTTCTATTTTAAAGCCCTGCTCATCAAAAATTGTTAAATTAATGTGATTTTTGAGATAATTTGTTATATACAGCGTAAGCTGCGATTCTATTGAATATTGACTAGAACCCTCTAAGGGAGGAAGATTATTAATCCCAAATATACAAGTACTAGAAAAACTGTAGGGCAAACTTATCCCCCCTGGATATCCGGGAAACTTCTTCCATGGATAATATGGTGGATTAGGCCAATAAAAAAAAGAACTGCCCGATATTTGCTTGTGTATATCATAATAAACCCAATACCCATTATAATAAATTGCTTTTTTAGATTGACTGCAATTACAATCAGGTACAGGGCCTCCCTGGTATTCATAAATATAACCTCCCTGCATTCCAATAAGTAAAAGACCTTTTTTTGCAGCATCGTCAAGGTTTGTTGTTACATAGTTTGTTATTGGTCTTACATCCCTTGGTATTTCCTGTGCCCTTACAAGTTCTTGCATAATTACTCCTGTTTCAGTCGTGTTTCTAAAATAAAACAAGAGAATAGCCAAAACAAGAATAATAATTCCTAGAATTATGTATACTGTAACCTGAGCCCTCTTTTTATGCATTGTTAAACCTTATAATACTTTTTATTAATTTTATAACTGTACTAATATTTAACCACAGATATCAAGTTGTATGAACAGTGTACCCCTGTCTGTTGGAATAGGATATGTTTTTGATTCCTTGTCTGTTTTTTCAGCACAATTACCATAATCTGATATTAATTCACTGCCAGGAATATAAGCCTTAAATTTATATTGTTTGTTCCACTTTTCCAGACTTTTACTTAGAATATTTCCAACAACCTCATTAACTTTTGTACATGAATCAATCCCATCACAATTAATTATTGTAAAACCTGCACAGTCTTGAAACAATTCTGTAACAGAACTTTCTCTGCAGTCAGTTGTTGTTTTCAGCAAAACATTGATCATATTAGAAGCAAGTTCAGAATGAACAAAATCCTTCTTAATATCAGAAGGCTCCTTCAAAACAACAAACTTGACAACAAACAAAAGCCCTATTGTAATAAGCAGGACTATTATAACAAGACCAACAATCTCTGCCTGTGATTTTTTATTTTTTCTCATTTTCTGTAAACATCAACAGTTAAAATGCCAAAATTATATGCCCGCAAAGTAGGATCATAAAGTGAAACAGGAATCATGATAGAGGATTCTGCCTTTGTTTTCTCACTTGTTTTCTCATAAATTAACCAACTAGCAGGAGTTAGATAAATCTGCTCAATAGTAATGCGACTAAAGCCAAAAAAATCAAAATAATATTCATTTCCAATGTTGGGGTTATGCTGAATAAACTCTTTAAGCGCCTTAATCTTAAGTATATCAAAGCAATCATCAACAATAACACCATTAGATGAACATTGAAGTTCTGGAAGGAAAGAAACAAGTTGTGCTGTTTGGATTGCCTTTAATTCAAAATCCTCTTCCTGCTTCTCCTGAAAACTCTGCCCTTGTATTCTGCCATAAAATATAAGCCCAAATCCAATTAATACAAAAAAGATTAGTAAAATAGCAATTGTTTCAAACATCTTTATTTGTGATTTCTTATTTTTCATTTTAATATATTGTTGGGCATGATAATGATTGTAAGTACTGATTACTTGTCTCTATTGAGTTTATAGCTGAGTTAATTTCAGTTATGCTGGCTTTTGAATAATCTATTGAAAAAGGAGTGATATCATAGTAAGATATGCAGCTAGTTTCACTATATAACTCACTTAAGGAATTGGTTCTCTTTTCATAAATCTTGCTGACTAGATTAAGCTTGTTAAAAGCCTTCTCAATATTGCATTCATAATCCTCTTGGTTTCCACTAAAAATTGCACCCAAAATCATTGGATCACTAAGATAGTTTACTTTTTTAACAAAATCAAATGTATCTCCATTTTTTTCATAAAATTTTATTTCATTAAAATTGAAGTTTATATTTACTGCACTAATCCTCTTGTCAGAAATACTCTTAAGATTAGATGGAATATCTGGGCTTGAAACATCAAAAAACACAAGCTTAAAATTACTTCCTGTATCTTTTATATTAGAAATGTCTTCTCTTTTCTTATTTATTTCATCAGGAAGCATATTAAAAATTTTTTCTGCCTCATCATCAAGCTGTTCAATAAAAATATATTTGATGTCTTTAGTTGTAAGATAGAGAAAATTAGTAACATGATAAGGGGAATTCCAGTCAAGAGCCCATGTCAGCAATAATCTGCCCTTTATAACCTCTGGCGCAAATACTATCTTGTTTTTTGTTATTGGCTTGGATACCTTACCAACAGATATTGAATTACAGCTAAACTCAATCTCTTTGTCGGGAATCTCTATTGGGTTTATAGTCCTAACACTAACCTCTGCGCCAGTCATAATTGTTTGCATATTTGTCAGAATTGTCTCAGCAATGGCAGTGTCAGAAACATCTCTCATTTTAAGGACTAATGAACCAAAAAATAAGAGAATTAAAGATCCTGCTATTAAGATAAATATCCAATTAAATTGGACACTAATCACCCCTTTTTTTGATTCCATTTTGCAAATGTGCTTTTAGAAGAGACAGGTCAAAATAATTTCTGTTTAATAAATTATTTCTTCTTATTCAAAAATATCCTTTGATCTCTTAGGTTGTCTTTTTTTCTTGATTTTTTTAGGAGTTTTTGTGGTTTTTGGTTTTCCTATATCAAGCCTTCCATGAAGCTTCTCACTTATATTAGTTTTTGGCTGAGCAGCAAAAGTACCAAATACTTTGTCATGTTCCTTAAATCTTTCCCTGTCTCTTTTTATTTTTTCCATTGCCTGTCTTCTTCTGATTTCAATTAATCTGTTTTGATCTGGACCAAAAGTTGTATGCGGCCTCATTGGAAATGTTGAGGTGACTGGCTTGAATGGTTTTTTCTGTTTTGGTTTTGTGTTATTTTTATACAATAGATAACCAATTCCTGAAACCAAAAGGATTATTCCTATTATAAGCAGAATAATTGGGAATATTGATGCTGGACGGCTGTCTGGATCAGTTGGATCAAACCCTTTCTCAAATTCTTTACCATCTGAAACACCATCACCATCACTATCTGGATTGGTTGGATCTGTTCCCTTTTTGTATTCTTGTAAGTTTGTCAGTCCATCCTTATCTTCATCTTCATCTGCATCATCAAAGAAAGGATCAAGATCATATTTTTCTTCCCAGTCATCAGGCATGCCATCATTATCATTATCATCATCACAAGCATCTCCATATTCATCTCCATCAGCATTTTCCTGATCTGAATTGCTTACATAAGGACAGTTATCTTCGCTATTAGGTATCCCATCTTTATCAGTGTCTTTTACAGAAGCAGTGCA
>JAFCCI010000004.1 GCA_017610275.1 Candidatus Woesearchaeota archaeon | reverse complement strand
TCTTCTAATTTTTGAATTTTATAATTAGATTTTTCTATTTTTTGCTGATTTAAGTTAGTATCTTCAACAATTTTATCTGAATCTTTAATTTTTGATTCTTGAATTTTGTTTATTTTTCTTCTGTTTCTTTCGTTATCCCTCATAATATTTGATTCATAAGTATCTTTTGTTGAAATTGTTTGACGCAATTTTGATTTTGGTGCAACAGCTGCAATTAACCCTTCACCAACAAAATCTCTTAATCCATCTATAAAGTATTTTCCTCCGTTGTAAGCAGATTTGCCTGTAAACTTTAATCCTTTGTAAGCACCCTTGCCAGCAAGGTTTAATCCCTTTTCAACAGGATTATATGTTTCAGCAATATTTCTGGCTGCAAGAATAGATATAGCAGCCCCTCCTGCAACAAGTATATCATCTAAATACTGTGAATTTAAAGATGAAGATATAATATTATTAAGAATATCTGGATTTTCGAGAGATTTCTGCAACAAATTAGATTGAAGATTACTTGTATATTCAAGTGCCTTGCTGTAATTAGTTCCAATAAATCCAACAGTTCCTACTACAAGTGAAGCTTTGCATAAGCCGCCATAAGCATCCTTTAACCAGTTATAAATTTTGTTGCTATTTTCTTTTGAAATAGAATTATTTTCTATAGGATTAGTTGGTTGATAATCTTCCACAACGTTAGTTAATTCTTTTTCTTCTTTAAGTATTTCATTACTTTTTTCCATGATTAAAACACCTCATTTGTTATTACTATAGGGTAACACTTCTAATATTTAAATCTTTCTATTTTGAATTTTGTAGATTGTAAACAGTTATTTAAATTAAATTAGTATTATCAAATATTAATTCTTATTAACTTATCATACTTTATCATATAAAACAAAAGCTTTAAATATAACCTTAATTTTGAAAAAAACATGAAAGAAAGGGTAACACTAACACTTGACTCAAATATTCTGAAAAAAGTGGATTCTGGAGTAAATGGATTTAAAATTAAAAACAGGTCTCATGCAGTAGAGCTTCTTATAATGAAAGCGCTTGGCGCAAATGTTCCAAGAAAGGCTGTTATACTTGCAGGAGGAAAGGGAACAAGACTTAGGCCAATAACATACGAAATACCCAAGGCCTTAATACCTGTGCATGGAAAAACACTCACAGAGCATCTCTTTGACTTGCTCAAGAAGTATGATATAAGAAATATTATAATGGCCGTTGGTCATATGAAGGAAAAGATTGAGGAACATTTCACTGATGGAATTAAATTTGGAATAAAGCTAAGTTACATAGAGGAAAACGAGCCTTTGGGCACAGCAGGTCCATTAAAGTTGGGAAAAAATATGCTTACTGAAACATTTATTGTCTCAAACGGAGATGAATTAAAAGACATTAATATAGAAGAAATGTATCAGTTACATAAAGAAAGCAATGCACTTGTAACAATTGCACTAACCACTGTTGAAGATCCAAGCAAATATGGTGTTGCAAGACTCTCAGGCTCAAAAATTCTTGAATTTGTTGAAAAGCCAAAAAAGGAGGAAGCACCATCTAAACTCATAAATTCTGGTTTTTACATAATGGAGCCAGAGGTCATCGATATGATACCAAGGGGATTTACAATGCTTGAAAAAGATGTTTTTCCAAAACTAGCAAACATGGGAAGGCTTTTTGGATACCCATTCAGCGGACAGTGGTTTGACACAGGAAACATAGAGAGATATGAAAAAGCTCTAAAAGAATGGAAAGATATAAAATAGAATTATTCTACATATAAAAAGGTGATAGTATGAGCATATTCAAGGCATATGATATAAGGGGTATTTATCCTGAACAGATAAATGAAAAAATAGCTTACAAAATTGGAAGAGCCCTTGTTGAATTCTTAAAGTGCAAAAATGTTGTTATTGGAAGGGATATGAGGTTAAGCTCTGATTCATTGTTCAAAGCATTAGCAGATGGAATAACAGACCAAGGGGCTGATGTTATTGATATTGGTCTTTCAACAACACCAATGCTTTATTTTGCTGTCGCAAACTATAACTTTGATTCTGGCCTTATGGTAACTGCATCTCACAATCCTAAAGAATGGAATGGGATTAAATTTACAAGAGAAAAGGCAATACCCATAAGCGAGGATACAGGAATAAAAGAAATAGAAAAATTAGTTGAAAAAAATGATTTCAAGCAGGCTGAAAAAGGCAGGATAATAAAAAAAGATATTCTTGAAGATTATGCTGATTTTGTCTTAAGCTTTGTTAATTTAAAAAATATAAAGCCATTAAAGGTTGTTATGGACGCCTCAAATGGAATGGCTGGGATGATAGCGCCAAAAATATTTGAAAAAACAAATATTGAAATAATTCCAATGTATTTTGAGCTTGACGGCTCTTTTCCAAACCACCAATCCAATCCATTGATTTTAGAAAACAGGCAGGATATTATGAAAAAGGTTATTGAGGAAAAAGCTGACTTAGGGATAACATGGGACGGCGATGCAGACAGGTGTTTTTTCATTAGTAACAATGGAAAATTTTTACAGGGTGATTTCATAACAGGTCTTTTCGCTGAAAGCATGCTGAAAAAGCATCCAAATGCAATGATACTATATGACCTGAGAGCAAGCTGGTTTGTGAAGGACATGATTGAGGAAAATAACGGCAGGTCAAGGATGTGCAGGGTTGGCCATTCATTCTTTAAGCAGTACATGAGAGAAGAAGATGGCATCTTTGCAGGTGAGGTTACAGGCCATTATTATTATAAACATAATGATTTTTACACAGATAATGGAATGATACCTGCATTGCAGATGATTGAATTAATTTCCATAAAAAACAAGCCTTTCTCAGAAATACTAAAACCAACAGAAAACTATTTCATCAGCGGAGAGATAAACTCAAAGGTAAAAGATAAAGAAGCTGTGCTAAAAAAACTTGAGCAGGAATTCAGCGACGGAAAAATCTATCACATGGACGGAGTATCAGTTGACTATGATGACTGGCATTTCAATGTTCGGCCCTCAAACACAGAGCCATTAATAAGACTTAATCTAGAGGCCAGAACAAAAGAAAAGATGGAAGAAATGCGGGATAAGGTATTAGAAATAATTAGGTCTTAGTTTTATGGTAATAATTTAATTTTTTAGATTATTTTATTGATTATAATTATTAATAATTTTTGCAATCTCTGTGTAAACATTACAAGGAGCTGGATAACTGTCCCTATGTGTTCTTTTTACTAAGTTCTGCTTGAATTCTTCCACTGATTTTGGATTAACCAGATTAAGCCTGGCTTCAAGGTTCTTTTGCCCCCTGAAAGGATTTAATTGTTTATCTTTAATAATATCTGCACTTTTTTTTAGTTTTTTTATGCTATTCAGCCAGTGAAAAACATTTTTATAATTATTAATAGGAGATTTATTAATTTCCTTAAATATTTCATAAATATTTTTTGACTCCATAAATTTTACAAAAGAATTGTGAGTATGGGATTTTTTGATTTTGTATGATGCTGCTCCAAAAGTCATTACATCATCTAAACCAAGAACATGGTAAAAATCATCTAAAGGAACATCAAACAACCCAGAGTAAGCACAATTAATAAGATGCTCATCACTACTATACACTCTATGTAAATATGCTGCCGATACATTTGGTTTTTTCATAATATGATTATATTATAACAAGATGTATATAAATCTTTTGGTTTTTTAACTACTAATAAGTAAATAATTATTAAAAAACCAAAGATTTATATATAATAAATTTATTCTCTATTGTTAGAGAAAAGGAAAGACGAATGCAAAAAGAATTGTTTTCTCTATGAAAAATTTTCTATGAAAAATTTATTGGGGCGATGCTTATTGGCAAAGAAAATTAAACCTGTCCTACCAAGCTTAAGAGAGAAAAAAAGATATTTGGTATTTGAGATTATCTCTAAAAAGGACATAAAATCTTTTTCAGATGTTTCAAACCTTATTTGGCAGTCTTCACTTAGCTTTTTAGGCGAAGTTGAAACAGCAAAAGCAGGAATCTGGGTTTTGCCAGACAAATGGAGCCAAAAAAAACAAAAGGGCATGATAAAAGTAAATAATAAATATACTGACAATCTGAAAACAGCGCTAACATTAATAAAGAGTTTTAAAAGACAGCAGATAATTATAAAAAGTGTTGGTGTTTCAGGAATGATAAATAAAGCAGATAAAAAATATCTTGCTATGTAATAAATGAGGTATTAAAATGGAACAAATGCAGCATCAAATGATGGGTTATGATAGGTCAATTGCAATGTTTAGCCCAGACGGCAGGCTATTGCAGGTTGAATATGCAAAGAAAACAGTCAGGCAGGGCTCAACAGCTGTTGGGATTGTATGTAAAGATGGTGTCTTACTGGTTACAGACAAAAGAATAGTTGACCCACTTGTAGTTTCAGAAGCAATAGAAAAAATATTCAAGGTTGATGAACACATTGTTGCAACCGCAGCAGGCATATTGTCTGATGCAAGAGTGCTGATTGAGATGGCTCAACTGAAAGCTCAGCAGCATAAGGTTACATATGACAGCCCAATAGATACATTAACTGTTGTAAAGGATATCTGCAACCTAAAACAGGTATGCACGCAGCAGGCAGGGCTAAGGCCTTTTGGCGTTTCGATTCTTGTAGCAGGCATTGACAATGGAACCCCAAAGCTTTTTGAGACAGACCCAACAGGAATTTTCTTCCAGTACAAGGCAACATCTATTGGTGAGAAAGAGCCGGAAATCGAGGAAATATTGCATAAAAAATATAAAGATTCAATAACCATTGATGAAGCATTTAAGCTTATAGTTTCTACTTTTTGCAAGGTTTTGGGCAAAGAATTTAATGCAAGCAGAATAGATGCTGCTTATATAAAAACAGATGAAAAAAAATTCAGGAAGATGACAACAGCTCAGATAGAAAAAATATTTAATGAATATAAATCAAAGAAATAAGGTGTTTTTAAAATGGCTCAAGGGCAACAAACATATGACAAGGAAAGATTCTCTGTTAATCTTGCAAAATTAAAAAAAAGTGGAGAAAACTTTGAGGTTGTCATAAACTCAGATAATGCAATAGCATTCAAGCAGGGAAAAGACATAGCCATAGAAGATGCAACCATAAATGAGAAGATATTTGCTGATGCAAAAAAGGGATTGCTTGCATCTGAAAACAGAATGAAAGAAATATTTAATACTATTGATTCAAAAGAAATTGCAAAAATCATAATAAAAGAAGGTGAGATACAGCTAACAGCTGAATACAAACAGAAATTACGGGATGAGAAAAAGAAACAAATCATAAATTTCATACATGTCAATGGAATTGATCCCAAGACAGGGTTGCCTCATCCAATAACAAGGATAGAAAATGCATTTGAGGAAGCAAAGGTTCATATTGATGAATTTAAACCCCAGGAAAAGCAGATAGACGAGATATTAAAAAAACTAAGGGTTATTTTACCAATAAAGTTTGAAATTGACGAAATTGAAATAAAAATTCCTGCAACTCATGCTGCAAAAATGTATTCTGTTGTGAAGAGTTTTTCAAAGATAATCAAGGACGAATGGCTTAATGATGGTTCATGGAAATGTGTTGTTGAGATGCCTGCTGGATTAAAACAGGATTTCTTTGACAAATTAAACAGCATGACTCACGGTGAGATTGAAACAAAAATATTAAGGACAAAATAAACAACAAGGTGAAAAAATGGGAAAATTATTAGTAGAAGACAAAACAATAGTAACTCCTGGTGAAGAGCTTGCAGAAGGAATGGATTTCCTTCCTGCTGAAGGAACATTCAGGGACAAAGATAAAATACTAGCTTCGAGAATGGGACTAATACATATTGAAGGAAGATTAATAAAAATACTTCGCCTGTCTGGAAGGTACATACCAAAAGCAGGGGATACAATTATTGCAAAGGTTACAAACATATTAATGAGTGGCTGGACATTTGATATAAACTCTTCTTATTCAGCAATGCTTTCAGTTAAGGAAGCAAAAGAATTTATAAGAAGGGATGCAGATTTAACTAAATATTATGACATTGGGGATTATATTACCACAAGCATAGTGAAAGTTACATCCCAAAAATTAATTGATGTATCAATGAAAAACCCAAGCTTAAGGAAACTCACTGGAGGAAGGATAATAAATGTTAATCCTAATAAGGTTCCAAGGATTATAGGAAAAAGGGGTTCAATGGTCAGCATGATAAAAAATGCAACTGAATGCAACATAATTGTTGGGCAGAATGGAGTTATCTGGATCTATGGCCAGCCAGAAAATGAGATAATTGTTGTAAATACAATAAAGATGATAGAAAAGGAGGCACATATAAGCGGCCTTACTGAAAGGATTAAAACATTCTTAGAAAAGAAGACTAACAAGAAGATTAGTATTGAAAAGGTGGAATAAATGGCTTACACTAAAAGAAACGATGGAAGAAAATTTGATGAAATAAGGCCTACTGAGGCAAAAGCAGGCATAATAAAGAGGGCTGACGGCTCTGCTTACTTCAAAATGGGAAAAACTGTAGCATATGCTGCTGTTTATGGACCAAGGGAAATACATCCAAAATTCCTGCAGAATCCAAAAGAAGGAAAATTAAGATGTTACTATAATATGATGCCTTTCTCCTCAGTAGGAGACAGGGTAAGGCCGGGAGCAAACAGGAGAGCAAAAGAAATAGCAATGGTCACAGAAAAGGCAATTTTGCCGGTTGTAGACTTAACTGAGTTTCCAAATTCAGTGGTTGATGTATTTATTGAATTACCACAAACAGATGCCGGAACAAGATGCGCAGGGATATGCGCAGCATCAATGGCTTTGGCAGATGCAGGCATTCCAATGAAAGATATGGTAGCAGCAGTTTCAATTGGAAGGGTTGATGACAAGCTTGTTGTTGACATTGATTATAGTGAGGAAAGCTATGAAGATGGAACTGTAGCAGACATACCTATGGCTGTAATATCAAGAACAGGCGAAATATCCTTATTGCAGATGGATGGAAATCTTTCAAGAGATGACCTAAAAAAAGCTATTGAAATGGCAAAAAAAGCCTGCAGCGAGATAGACAAGATACAAAGAGATACTTTAAAAAAGAAATATGAGGTAAAAAAATGAGCAGAGAACAAAAAGATCATATTTTAAATTTTCTTGAAAAGGGGATAAGGTTTGATGGAAGAAAGTTAGATGAATATAGGCCAATAAAGGTTGAAAAGGGATTCTCAGGAAATGCTGAGGGATCTGCAAAGGTTAGTATTGGAGATACAGAAGTTCTTGCAGGTGTTAAAATGAGTATTATGGAGCCATACCCTGACACACCTAATGAAGGAACAATGATGATTAATGTGGAGCTATTGCCTTTATCAAATCCAGATTTTGAGCCAGGCCCGCCAGGAATACAATCAATAGAAATTGCAAGGGTTGTTGACCGAGGTATTAGGGAGTCAGGTGCTATTGACACAAAAAAGTTGTGCATCAAAAAAGGAGAAAAGGTATGGTCTGTTATAATTGATGTATGTCCAATTAATGATGATGGAAATCTTTTTGATGCATCTGCACTTGCAGTTGTAGCTGCCTTGCAGGATGCAAAGTTTCCTTCATATGATGGAAAAGTTATTGATTACAAAAAGAAAACAAAGGAATCACTGCCATTGAAAAAACTGCCTGTTAGCTGCACTGTCATAAAAATTGACAACCATTTTATTGTGGACCCAACCTATGAAGAAGAGGAAAAAGTTGAATCCAGGCTGACAGTTGAGGTTGAAGAAGATGGCACTTTATGTGCTTTGCAGAAAGGCGGGGACAAGCCCCTGACAGCAGAAGATATTGACAAAATGGTTGGAATAGGAATAGAAAAATCAAAAGAGCTGAAAAAGTTTTTGTAGGTGAGAACCATGACTGCTAAGAAATCTAATGAAGAAATACAATACACAAAGTATGAAACAGCCAGGATGATTGGCGGAAGAGCCTTGCAGATTGCAATGGGCGCTCCTTTTCTTATTAAACTAAGTAAAACTGACCTTGAGGATATTCATTTCAATCCTGTTAAGATATCACAAATGGAGTTTGAGAAAGGAGTTTTGCCTATAACTGTTAAGCGGCCTCTGCCTGAAAAGAAGAAATAATTCTTTTTTGTTTTAATTTAGGTACTTGTCTTAACCCTCTATTAAAAATTTATTTTCTATTTTATAGTGGTAACGAAACCAAAAGATTTATATACTAATTCTAATTTTTTCATATAAATAACATATTACTCTATATATTTTATAGGGGTATGGGGGTTATAAAAATGTATAAAGGAAATGTCCAGATTAAAATTAATCCTGGGAAAATTCAAAAATATGAGATAGTTAAATCAGAGTTTGAAGTGAAGGAAGAAGCAGGACTTAAGGTTGATGTTGCCGTACCATATGTAATTAAGGTAGCAGGAGATGAAAACGGAATTGCAACATACAACTTGAACAAAAAAGGAACATTTGCAAATAATACTGCAAAAGTCAGCAAGGTGGGTTTTTTTAGTGCACTTAAAGCATTGATTGATGCATACTCACATAAATCCATAGACGGAGGAATAACAAGAAAAAACGTTGATGAAATAGGAAAAGGTGTTGATGAGTACAATACTATTGTTAGAAATCTTAACAAAGTTAAAGGAAAAACAGTGGTCATGCTTGACAGAAAAACAGAAATTGGAATAGACGACCTTTCAGACGAAGAAAAATCTAAGTTGGAACTTATCGTAAAATAAAGATAGTTCTATTTTTTTAATTTTTAAGCATAAGAAAAGAAACCGGATTTTTAAGAATGAAAAAAGAAATAGAAATCTATAACGGAAGTATTGAAGAGAAAACAACAAAGGTAGTAAAATACATTGCTAAATGTCCTTCAATTGAAGGTAAAATAGAACAGCCAGTTAAGTACATAATATCAGGAGTACATAACGATAGCCTTTATGTAAAAGGAGGAAACGGAGAACCAGTAAACATAAGTGATAAGTTGTCATATTCAACACCAGATTTCTTTGAGAAGGTTAAACTTATATTTTCGCTTGTAACTCATCTTTTTGACCCAGGATACTGGGGCAAAAACGTACGCAAGCTTAACTACATAAAACCAGCACAGATTGAGCAGTTCAAAAAGGTAGTTAATGAATATAATACAACTGCACCACTATATAAAAAGATTGATGGAAAAAAGATAACAGATAAAAAAGTAATTGAAATTGAGGCAACACCTGAAAATCTTGATAATATAATCAATGAAATAGAAGAAAGCAAATCAAAAAAATAATTAATCTTTTTCTTTTTTAATATCATAAAAATCCACAGAAAATTCCTACAAATACACAAAAGTGTTGGTTTGATGGAGTCTTCTTTTGACGGTGGATTTTTAGGACACAAGGAAAACTTAGTTTTCTGGTGTGCCAAAAATGCAGAGCATTTTTAAGCATGCCAAAAAAGCTTCATCCAATGTCTTTAGATATTGGTTTTCACTTTTTTGTACATAAAACGAAATCTTTAAATATACAAAAGAAAGCTGTTTTATTGATGAAAGTTAGCAGCAAAGCAAAAAAAGAGGTTAAGGAAGATAATTTTTCTGATGAAATAAAACTTCAATTAAGAGAAAAAAGCCATTTATCTTCTGATATTGAAAAGGCAATCAGTACTTATTCTAAGAAAACACAAGATAATAAAAAAATTGATGAGTCAAAAAAAATCACAAAAATTTTCTTCAAAGAGTTTTTTGACAGAATCAGCTATGGATTTGGCTCCCAGCAGTTCATAAACATATTATTTTTTAATACAGGGGCATCTTATTTTGTTGTTGGTGCCATCAATGGCCTAAGAGTCATTCTCAGTATTATTTTGGGCTCTTTTCTGGATGAATATTCAAAAGTAAGGCAAATAAGCAAAAGGTTTATTGGCATAACAGGAATAATATTTGGCTTTTCATTCATATTCATGGCCATGGCAAGGGTTCTTCATTCAGTGCCATTGTTTGCAGCTGCGCTTCTTATTGGCAGCATAGGCGCTGTTTCATATGGAGAGTTCTACCAGAGACTTTTCAGGGATACCCTCAAAAAAGAGAGAAGCAGGCTGCTAAGGAATATAGCACAATATGGCTTGATAATAACAGGAGCAAGTATTTTATTGGCTAGTTTTTTGATGGACAAATTTCCTGCAATAGGAACACCAATTTCGTTGTTTGGCTTTAAATTTAGGATTTTTGGCTATCTTATTGCATTTGAGATTGCTGCAATCTCATCAATCATATCAGGTTATGTTCTATCTTTTATAAAAGAAAGACAAATAATATCCATTGAAAAAAGAAGCCCATTAACACAACTAAGAATATTATTTGATAATTTAAAAGATAATCTCCCTGTTTTCACTAAAAACAAAATAATAATAGTATTAATTATTGCAACTATAATCACTGGTTTTGTGCAGACATTAGGCAGTTGTTACTATGGAATCTACATATATGAAACATTCAAATACAGTTATTTTGGTGGGTTTACAAATGTTGCTGTGATTTTTCTGATTGCTATAATGACATCATTATTTTCACCATTTATTGCAAGAAATAATGCAAGGGAGTATGGAAAATTTCCAATGCTTGTTTTTGGTACCTTATTAATGGCAATCATGCCACTCACATATTATTATAATCTAAACCTTTTGTCTATCTCAATAGGCACCCTTATTGGTTTTATTGGCGCAGCAATTGTAGGGGTTTCACATGGTCTCTTAACAACAGATCTTATGTCAGAAAAAGAAAGAAAGGCATATTTTTCAACATACAGCCTGTTAATTACTATTCCGTATCTTATTATGATTCCTCTGGGAGCTTACGCTGCGCAGATATATGGCCTCAGAACTTTATTTTTACTTTTAGGTTTAATATTGGCATTAGTTGTTGTTCCTCTTTACTTTTTAATAATAGTCATGCATAAAAAGGAAAAGATTTAAATAAAAAGGTGTTGTTTATGAAAAGCATGCATAAAATAACAAAAAATAAAAAAGGTGTCTCACCTTTGATTGCAACCATTCTTTTAATAGCATTTGCAGTTGCACTTGGAGCAGTTGTTATGAGCTGGGGCAAAAATGTAGAATCTTCAAGTTCAGAGCTGCTAAGCATAGAAAAATGCGCTAATGTGAACCTAAAGGTAGAAAAAGTTAATAATATACCACAGGTATTTTATGGCGGCACTGGCTCAGATGGTTTTGTTAAATTCACAATAGCTAATACAGGAAGTTATGATGTTGACCAGCTTATAGTTTGGGTTATTGGAGAAAAAGATACAAATATAATGGAATTAAAGCAATCGTCAATAAAAATTGGTTATCCTCTAATTAAGGAAATTAAGCATGATTTCAATAAGTATGGTAGTATAAAAAAGTTAAAATTTGTGCCAAAAATCAAAATTGATGACTCACATGTTACATGTGCAAAAAATGCCATTGAAGAAGAAAAGATAAGCCCCCTTAGCTAAAAAAGCATTCTTCAATATTCTTCAAAATCAATGAGGAAATTTAATGATTCTGAAAAAAAATAAATTCAAGTTTTTTATTATTATTTTAACATTAATATTTATCTTTATAATAGTGCATAATTTTCATTCTGGCTATAATTATCCAATGCATCTTGATGAATACCACCATATTGCCCAATCAGTGCAGATAATAGAAGAAAGGGGTTTCAGTTCAGCAAATCCTTATTTTGCTGAGCCAATAATGCATGAAAACTTAGAGCCGGGATTTCATATACTGCTGTCTGAGCTTTTTTTACTGACCGGCATAGATCCTATAAGGCATTATGGATTTCTGCCTGCACTTTTTGTATGCTTATCAGCTTTCATGCTATTTGTTCTCGTCAATAAGATAACAAATAATTTTTGGACAGGAATCTTTGCTATGTTATTTTTTGCAAGCCTAAAAAGCAGTGTTAATATACTGGGAATAAACTTTTTTACGCCATTGACAGCATGCATTCCATTAATCTATCTCTTCTTATTGATGCTTACAGGGGCATTATCAGATGGTGATATAAAAAAATTATTTATATCAATTATTCTCTCTGCCTGCCTAGTCATAATTTATCCTCTTTGCGGAACACTAATTATACCAATTGCCTTTTTATATTTCTTATTAAATCCTAGAATCCTAAGGGAATTTTACTTCAGGACAAAAGAAGTCTTTGCAATCGAAAAGTTAAATAAGGATAAGATATCCTATTTTAAAACAGCTTTGCTTACAATAACTATACTTTTAGTCATTACTGTTACATTTATTTATTTTTGGCGTTATATATCATTTTCAAGAAACAAAGCCCAAATAATAAACTCATTAATATTCAGGGAGGGCTGGGGTAAGGTAGAGATAAAATATTTTCTTCCATACTTATATGGGATTATTTCAACAATATTAGCATTAATAGGCATGATTATTTCATTTAAGCAAAAAAAATATTTGATTTTTGTATTTTTTGCATTTATTACAGTAGGATTAACAAGCATGTTCAATAAGTTTGGGTTTACTATTCTCTCCCCATATCAAAGGACACTGTATTTTGCAATGATGTTCCTGATTCCATTGTCTGCAATTGGTTTAAGTTATATTATAAATTTTATGAAAAAATTAAAAATACCTTTTTTAAGCAGGGCTGTTGAAGAGCCAATAGTAGCCTTCTTGGTTATTATTATCTTTATTGGTGTTTTTTCAAGCCATTACAAATTAATTGATAAAAGGAGGGTATATAGCCATGCTATCATTGATGATGAAGATTATAAAGCAATCAAATGGATAGAGGAAAACTATGGCTCACATAATACAGTTTTGGCTCCAATATTTGTGTCCTCAACAATCTATCCAATAAGCAGAAATTATGTTGTTTCAATACTCCCTGGACAGTTAAGGGGTGAAAACCTAAATGCAAGCATTGAATTCTTTAGTTCTGGATGCAATGAAAAAAGAAGAATTATTGAAGAAAACAAAGCAAATCTTGTATTTTCAAAAGGAAAAATAGACTGTAATTGGCTAAAAGAGGTTTATAGCAATAAAAATTTTATTTATGAGGTTATTACTTAAATAGTCAGTAATTTTATTAAAGAAAGGTTTAAATAATATCTTGTTTCTCCTAATGGGATTAATTTAAGTGGGGTGTTTAAAATTAGAGTTTTAGTGACTGGAGGAGCTGGACTGATTGGCTCCCATGCTGCAGAATATTATGCAAAGAATGGTGATGAAGTAATTATTCTAGATAATCTGATGAGATCCAAGCTTTTTGGCTCAGACAAGAAGAGTGTAGAATACAACTGGAATTATCTTACAAAATACCCAAATATCACCAGAATCAAGGGAGATGTAAGAAATGAGGAAGATATATTAAAAGCTATTAAGGAAGGTGTTGATGCAGTTATTCACACAGCTGGACAGCCAGGAGTCCCTTTATCAGTCAGAATACCAAAAGAGGATTTTAGTATTAATGCTTTTGGAACATTAAATGTTCTTGAATGCCTAAGGCAAAATTGCTCTGATGCCACCTTTGTTTATTGCTCAACAAATAAGGTGTATGGTGAAAATGTTGATATAATCCCTTTAGAGGAAAAGGAAACAAGATATGTCTTTAATGGTGTTAAAGGAGTTTCAGAAAAAATGCCCATTGACCACACAGGGCATACGCCTTATGGCGCAAGCAAATATGTTGGAGATTTATATACACAGGAATATGCTAAAATATATGGCATGAAAACAGTTTGCTTTAGAATGTCATGCATCTATGGAAGAAGACAGTTTGGCTTTGAAGACCAGGGGTGGGTTGCATGGTTTGTAATTGCCTCTTTACTAAACAAGCCAATAAACATATTTGGCAATGGAAAGCAGGTCAGGGATATGCTGTTTGCAGATGATGTTGTAAAGGCATATGATCTATTCATTAAAAGCAAGCTAAAGCATGAGGTTTTCAATATTGGTGGCGGACCAGAAAATACTATTTCCTTACTTGAATTTCTGGATATTCTAAAGGAAAAAACAGGAAATGATATGGATATGACATTCAAGGACTGGAGACCATCTGACCAGAAAGTTTACATCTCAGACACTACAAAAGTAAAGGAAAAACTTGGATGGAAACCAGAGATAAGCGTCAAAGAAGGAATACAACTCCTTATGGACTGGGCAAAAGATAATCAGGATTTGTTTAAATAACTAGGTAATTGAATATGAGAAAAAGATTTTTTAAATTTTTTATCCTGATTTTTCTTTTCTTTCTTACTTTAACAATCAATTTATACTTACTGGCCTGGGAAAAAATACATAAGTTTCATATATTTCCTGGATCTTAAAAGGATAAACTAAAAAGAAAATGAATAAGAAAAAGAGAAGGATAAAAAAGAAAAAATTGGCTGTTTTCTTATTAGCCTTAATTATAATATTTTTAGTTATCCTATTTAATCAATCTGGAAAGAATTTTGATAATGAGGTTTCTTTTGATGGGGCTAGTGAAGATTATAAATGTCCTGATTGCAATATAATACTTATTACTATTGATGCATTGAGGCCAGATCATTTAGGATGTTATGGATATGAAAGAAATACTTCTCCAAATATTGACAGATTGGCAAAAGAAGGAGTTTATTTTTCAAATTGTTCAGCTACATCTTCTTCTACCGCATATTCTTCTGTAGGGTTACTAACAGGAAAATATTTAATGATTTCTGGGAGTGATGAAGCTGGAGGTATTTTAGATAAGAGATTTCTCACATTAGGAGAGTACCTTAAAGAATTTGGTTACTTTAATGCTGCTTTTTTAAATAATGCACATTATGCTCTTTCTACAGGTTTTGAGAGAGGATTTGATATACACAAAAATTATATAGGAGATGCAGCGCAAACAACAGACGAAGTTATTGGTTTTTTAAACAATTATTCTAATACAGATCCTTTTTTTATTTGGGTACATTATATTGATCCCCATGCACCTTACCTTGCTCCTGAAGAATTCTTTAGAGTATTCAAGGAGGATAATTTGTGGAAAAGAAATGATAAGAAACTGAAAGTAAATCCAAGAAAAGATGTTGACCCTTATTTAAGTGAAGGATATATACCAAAAATAGCATTTCATAAAGATAAATATTACTTTAACTACTATGTTGCTCGCTATGATGGCGAAATACTTTACACAGATTTTCATATTGGAAGGTTGCTTAAAGAACTACCGGGAGACACTATAATTATATTGACTGCAGATCATGGAGAATCTTTAGGTGAACATAATGTGTATTGTGACCATGGAGAAAATATCTATGATGAAGTATTAAGTATACCTTTAATTATTAAAGATAGTAAATATTTTAAGGGAGGCAAAAAAATTCCAGAAGTAGTTTCATCTATAGATATTGTGCCTACAATTTTAAGTATAATAAATCCTATCTGGTACTTTTCTAATGAAAATAAGTTTGATGGTAAGGATATAAAAGGAATCATGAGAGATAAAGATATAAAAAGGGAATATATATATTCTTATTTTCCAGAAGCGTGGAGTATTCGGGAAGTTAATAAAAACATAAAATATATTCTACATCAAAATGGGAAAGAAGAATTATATTTTCTTCCGGACGAACATAATAATCTTATAGAAGATGATTCTTTAGAGATTTCTTCTATAAGAGATAAGATGAGGGATAACTTAAGGAATTGGTTAAAGAACTATCCTATTCGTTCTGATATAAATCCTGAGAAAGAATCTTTAGATGAACTTACAAAGGAGAATCTAAGAAGCTTAGGATATTTACAATGAGATAAAATGAATATCTTAATGATACATCCACATGACATTTACTCTAGTTCAGAGCCGTGGACAGTGAGGATCACTTCAATTGCCCATGAGTTTGTCAAGAAAGGCCATAATGTTAAATTAGTTTATTTTCCCTTGCCAGCTCATGAGAGGGGTAAGTTAAGGTGCAAGGAATTTAAGGAGTTTGAAGCAATTCCATTCAACAGGGGAAAATGGTCTTTTCTCAAAAATATAGTAAGAATGTGGAAGTTGGCTCAAGATGTTGATATAATCCATTTTCAGAAGTGCTTTGCAATTGCTTCTTTGCCAGCATTATTTGCAGCTTATTTAAGGAATAAACCAATCCATTATGACTGGGATGACTGGGAGTTAAAGATATATCAATTCAGCCCCCCTTCCTGGATTGTAGGGATTTATCTTAATATTATGGAAACACTTATTACAAGATTGGTTGATACAATATCTGTATCAAGTGAAAATATAAAAAGGTTGGCTCTGGAAAGAGGAGCAAAGGAAGATAAAATAGTTGAAGCGCATGTCTGCGCTGACCTTGAAAAATTCAATCCAAAGATTGATGGCAAGGACATAAAAAAGAAATATAGTATAAATTCTCCGATTGTGTTATACCTTGGTCAGTTACATGGGGGGCAATATGCAGAGCTTTTATTAAGGGCAGTAAGGATTATATCTGCTAAAAAGCCAAATACAGTTTTTATGATTGTTGGCAGTGGAGCTGATTTAAGAAGATTAAAGGATTTGGCAAAAGAACTGAGAGTTGATGATAAAGTAATATTCACTGGTGCGATTGAATATAAGCTTGTTCCAAGGTATATAGCTGCAGCAGATGTTGCTGTTGCATGTTTTGAGGATAATGATATAACAAAATGCAAAAGCCCATTAAAGATAGTTGAGTATATGGCATCGGGCAAGGCAATTGTTGCCAGCAATGTTGGTGAGGTTCCAACAATGCTTGATGGTTGTGGCATATTGACGGAGCCAGGCAATGTTTACTCACTTGCAAAAGGCATATTAAGGTTTCTTGAAGATGAAAAGTTAAGAAAAGAGTGTGAGAAGAAAACAAGAAAAAGAGCTGAGAAAGAGTATAAATGGGATGTAACTGCAGATAATCTTTTAAGGGCCTATGATGTTGCTATTAAGAATTTCTAGATTAATTAAGATTCTATTTTTTATAAACAATTATTGAAATATTCATTGGTTGATTATAATCAAATTCATCTATGCACTTAAATTGAGTTATTTTTTTTTCAAATTCATATTTAAATAAATTATATTCTAAGAAATAACAAGGGTTGGTATCTGGGAGATTTTGGACCTCACCACTATAACTGAATCTATTGCCAACAAAAATTAAGTCTGCCGTGTCTATCAAGTTTTCGTAAGTGTTTTCATGCACTTTCTCCTTATCACACTCAAATAAAAAATCAACTTTAAAATTATGGTTTAATCTTTCTATAAAATACATATTAGAAGAAAATGTTGTACATCTTGGAACAATAACCAAAATATTCATTTCTTTTTTATTTGGGAAATTTGTGTTAATAATAGATAATATCTTGTCCATACTCCAGTCAATCCTTTCTGCATGTAAAAGCCCAGTCTTATGTCGATAATCTGAATCAATACTTGTAAACCTATTATTGGGTTTTTGGTATGAAATAACAAAAAAGGAATACATATTAAAAACAATAGTTAAGAATATAAAAGAAGTAATTAAGTATTTCACAAAAAGCATTAATTTTTTTCTTGTTCTAACAAACTTTTTAATGTTTAATATAGTATAAGAAATAAGTAATGCAATTGCAGGAAGCACAGGTATTAAATACTTTGAAGATTCGTGAAATGTATTGATAAAAAAAATAAATGGCGAAAAAATCCAGATTAGAAGAAATAATATATTTTTATCAAACATAAACAATGAAATAAATAAAGATATTAAAAAGAGGTAATATATTGGAATTCTTAAACTAAAGTTTTTTAAAGAATATAAATACTGCTTGAAAAAATTGAGTTTGTTCGTTTGAGAAACCCTATAAACCAAAAAAATAAATTTATTATTACATTCTTTGTAATAGTCATCTGAAGAAATGTATTGGTTTATAGAATTCTTAACTGAAAGGATATACCACGGAACAGAAATTATTAGGAAAATAAAAAAAGCAATTAATATGTTCTGTGCAATCTTTTTTTTGTTATATCCTTTATTTCTAGCTATTGTCATGAATATTAAACAATAAACAAATATTGGGATTATAATATAAAATATAAAGGACCATCTTGTTAGCATACCAAGACCAGTCATTATTCCAAAGAGAATTGTACTTTTTCCGTTTCTAAAATAATTACTTTTTATTAAAAAGAACATAGTTGCTGTCAATATTGCGGCTGAAGCCAACATTGGACTGGAAAATCTTGAATAACCAAATATTGCAGGAAAGAATGAAATTAAAAAAGCTGAAAAAAGTCCTACTAATCTATTACCTATTTCTTTCCCAATTAAGTAAGTAAATGTTATTAATATGAATAAATAAAAAATATTATTAACGAGGATAATCATATCAAAATTTGTTCCAAATTTAAATATAAAAGAAAAAAAAGATGCACTCAAAAAAAATAAAGGAGGATCATAATAAAATGGAAACATTGTTGGTTTAAATTCAAAAATATTTCTTATGAAGTTAATAATCCTAATAATATAAACAGAATTAGCCCCACTATGACCAATTAACCCTATATTATCATTTTTTAGGATAATAAAGTTATTTATTGCATGGAACAGGATAATAATAGTTATTATGATAACACAGAGTTTTTTTTTGTTTTTTTCATTCATTTTTTACTAGATAGTTTCCAATAGCTAAATAATCCAAATTGCTTAGTTTAAATTCTCTTATAGCATCTTTAGGTGAGCAAACGATTTGGCATATATGTTAAAGTTTGTATCTCAACTAAAAATTTTGTTTAATATAAATCTTTCTTATTTAATTAAAAAATAAATATGTTTTTATATTAATTGTTAATTTGTCTATAAGATGAGAATAGCACTAATTTATCCCCCGTTTGGGAATATAGAAAACCAGCCAAATATTAAGGCAGTTGCAGATAACTATGGGCTTTTTCCGCCATTAAGCCTGTCATACGTAGCAGGAATTTTGCAGCATGCTGGCCACAAAGTTAAACTGATAGATGCAAATGCACTTCATCTTTCTAAGCAAGAGGTATTAAAGAAAGTAAGGGATTTTAATCCAGATTTGCTAGCATTTACAGTTACAACATACTTATTTTATTCTGTTTTGAAATGGGCTAAATATCTTAAGGAAAACACTGGTTTAAAGGTTTTTATGGGTGGAGCACATATGGGCCTTTATCCCCAAGAAACAATGTCTCATGATGAGATAGATTATGGAATTATAGGTGAAGCAGAAGAAACTATGCCTGAGTTATTGAGTGCTCTAGATAAAGGTAATCCATTAAAGGATGTAAAAGGAATATGCTACAAAGAAGGAAAAAATGTAATAGTAACCCAAAAAAGAGAACTTGTAGAAGACCTTGACAAAATTCCTTTTCCTTTAAGAGATCAACTTCCTAATGAAAGATACTGTTCTTTTGTTTCAAAAAAGAGAAATTTTGCAACAATGATAACTGCAAGAGGTTGTCCTTTTAATTGTATATATTGTGAGCAGGGAAATCAGATTTATAGAATGAGGTCTGCAAAGAATGTTGTTGATGAGATTGAGGAATGCTACAACAATTATAATATAAGGGAAATAGATTTCTTTGACCCTGAATTTACTATTAATAAAAAACATGTTGTTGATATATGCAAAGAAATTAGAAGAAGAGGCATAAATATAGCATGGTCTTGCAGGTCAAGGGTAGACACAGTTGATGATGAAATGCTTAAGGAAATGTCAAAAGCTGGCTGTTACAGAATATATTATGGCATTGAATCTGGTGTTCCGTCTATATTAAAAACATTAAAGAAAGGCATAAACCTTGAAATTATTAGAAAAAACATTGCACTAACAAAAAAGAATAATATAATGACCTTTGGGTATTTTATGATTGGAAGTCCTGGAGAAACAAAAGAGACAATTAAAAGAACAGTTAAGTTTGCAAAAGAGCTTAATCTGGATTATGCCCAGTTCTCAAAAGTTAGCACCTTGCCTGGAACAGAATTGTATGAAATGTTAAAACCACAGTTAGGTTATGACTACTGGAAAAAATTCATATTAAATGAAAAAAACAGGATAATATTGCCAAGGTATAAATGTAAATTATCAGAAGAAGAAATAGAAAAAGAGGTTAGAAAAGCTTACATAAAATTTTATTTCAGGCTATCTCAGCTAATGAAAAAGATTTTAAGAACAAAATCATTTGATGAACTTAGAAGGGATTTTAAGGCTGCTTTGAGCATGGTGTTTTCCAGATAAAAACAACAATAATTTATATAAGTTGATTAATTAAAAAATCATGTGCGGCATCTGTGGATTTTATGGTTTAAATGACAAGAAACTTTTGAAAAGAATGAACCATATCATGGATTATAGAGGTCCTGATGATAGCGGTTTCTTTATAGATAACAATATTGGTCTTGCTAATCAGCGCTTAAGCATTATTGACTTAAAGAAAGGCCACCAGCCAATACATAATGAAGATGAATCAATTTGGGTAACATTTAATGGTGAAATCTACAATTTTAAAGAATTAAAAAGCGATTTAGAAAAAAGAGGGCACAGGTTTTATTCTGATAGTGATACAGAAGTCATAGTGCATGCATACGAGGAATATGGTAACAACTGTGTTAATCATTTTAATGGTATGTTTGCATTTGCATTGTGGGACTCAAATAAAAAAAAGCTCTTATTGGCAAGAGATCGGCTTGGGATAAAGCCGTTGTATTACACATTACATAATGAAAAACTGATTTTTGCATCAGAGATAAAATCAATTCTGCAGTATAAAGAGTTTAAAAAAGAGATTGACTACAAAGGATTAAACAACTTTTTTACATTTAGATATATTCCTGGCGAAAAAACAATCCTAAAAAGCATTAATAGATTATTGCCAGGCCACATATTAATTTATAAAAACAAACAAATCAAAATAAATAAATATTGGAATTTGGACTTTTGCCCAACTAATGAAAAAATTGATTATTATGCTAATAGTCTTAAACATTTAGTTGGAGATTCTGTTAAAAAACGACTAATCTCTGATGTTCCATTAGGAATATTTTTATCTGGAGGTATTGATTCAACTGCTATTTTGTCATACGCTAACGAATTCTCAGATAAGCAGGTAAAGACCTTCAATTTAAGTTTTTGTGATTGTCCAGATAATGAACTTAAATATGCAAAAGCTGCCTCAGAATTCTTTAACACAAACCATAAGGAAATAACAATAACTCCAGACATAATTAAATTATTGCCTAAGGTTATATGGCATATGGATGAACCTGTTGCTGACCCCACAGCAGTCCTAAACTATGTTTTGGCTGAAAAGGCCAGCAAGTCAGTAAAGGTAGTTTTAACTGGTGAAGGAGCAGATGAGGTCTTTGCAGGCTATGAGCAGTATAAAATAATGAATCTTGCAAAAACTTATAACAAAACAGTTCCAAAGTTTGTTCAAAAAAACTTAATCCTAGGACTTATTAAACTTTTGCCAAAAGAATTTTTTTTTATTAAGTTATCAAACTATTTATCAACTATTAGCAACACTCCCAAAAGTTATGTTGAACTATTATCTATATTTGATAAATCAGAGAAAGAACTTTTATATTCTAGGGATTTAATAAAAAAAATAGGTAATCTAGACTCTGACTTAAAATCAGTTAGTCATCATTTCAAAAATTCTTATGATTTACTTAATAAGATGTTGCTTTCAGATATTAAAACATGGCTTCCAAACAACATGCTAATAAAACTAGACAGAATGTCAATGGCACACTCTATTGAAGCAAGAGTTCCTTTTTTAGACCATAGAATGGTGGAATTCTCATCTAAAATACCACCAAGACTAAAACTAAATGGCTTTAATGAAAAATTTATCTTAAAAAAAGCAATGATAAAAAAGGTTCCTAAAGAAATTATAAAAAGAAAAAAACAGAGATTCTTTGTGCCTCTTGACTTTTGGTTCAAAAAGGACTTTGATTATATAACAGATAACCTCTTTTTAGAATCTGACTTTTTAAATAAAAATTTCAACAAAAGACTTATTTTAAAATTACTAGATTATCAGAAGAGTAGCTCTCATAAAACTATTTTAAAACACAACCGGTTACTAAGGTTATATTACCCAAGGCAGATATGGAGCTTGCTAACACTTACCATGTGGCATAAAACCTATATTGAGAATGACTCAAGCAAACCTTTAAATATACTTTCTGTTTGACAGCCTTTATGAGCCAATATTTAAGTGTTATAATCCCGGTGTATAATGAAGAAAAAAATATTTTTCCATTATTTAATAGATTAAAAAATGAGTTAAACAGTATAAAAAAATCTTATGGGGTGATCTTTGTTGATGATGGATCTACTGATAAAACTCTTTTTAACATTAATAAGATAAAAAACGAAAACAAGAATATTATTATAGTCCACTCAACTAAAAATCAAGGCCTATCATCAGCACTTAATTCTGGTTTTAAAAAAGCTTCTGGTAAAGTAGTAATTACAATGGATGGGGACTTGCAGAATGATCCTAAAGATATAAAAAAACTACTGAAAAAGCTGTCCAATGGCTATGATGTTGTATGTGGCTGGAGGTACAAGAGAAAAGATTCTTTATTTGTAAAAAATATTCCTTCAAAAATATTCAATTTTTTAATTAGGTTTCTATTTAACTTAAAAATTCATGATTCAAGCTGTACATTAAGGGTATATAAAAAAGAATCAATAAAAAATTTTGGATTATCAGAAGGAATGCATAGGTTTATCCCATTAATATTAGCAAAGAAAGGCTATAAGGTTGGAGAGGTTAACGTAAGGAATCATCATAGAAAATATGAAAAAGCAAAATATAACTCTCCTAAAAGGTTTTTTAAAGCTATTAATGATTTAATTAAACTAAGATTTTCCTGAATTGTTCAATCTTTTGTAAATCAAAATGCTTGAGTAGTTATCTTTTGGATTTGGTTTACTTTGGTATATAAGAGTAAAATTGATAAGGTATTTTTCTTGCAAATCAAACATGGGTTTTATAAATTGTTCCATTAATATATTATTATTTAATATGTTCTCAAACCCAAATGTTCCATTATTTTTTGTGATAATAATATCAGCACTTTCAAAGTAATATTCCATTGTAGATATGTTACCCAGCTCTATTTCATCACAAAAATTAAAGCCACCAGTAATACATAAACTAAGTGGTTTGCAAGCACAACAGACTTCCTTAAAGGGGCTATAAAATTGTTGATTGCAATCCTTATTTATTTGATTACATATTTCAGTTAATAGAGGAGTATTTGGTGTTATTAAGATATTTTCTTTTATACCTGTTCTATCGGGTTCTGAAAGATTTAATAAAGCTATAATTTGGTCTGGTGTTTGTATAACAACAGCTGGTTTCAACATGCCATCATCTATAAAATCCTCCATAAAATCAAAGCCCTCATTTGCACTACCGAGATAAATTACAGGAAAACATGTTTTAAAATAACTTAATAAACATATTAAGATTAAAATACATAAAAAAAATTCCCAACAATGTTTTGTTTCTTTAAGATTAAATTTGTTTTTAATATATTGAAAGGCTCGAAATAAGAAGAAAGAAATTAGGATTGCTACTGAAGGTAAAACTGGCAGGATATACCTTCCGGATAACCAAAAAGTGTTCATTAAAAGAAAGAATATTGGAATAAAAAACCACAGCAAAAGATACGATGTTTTTATCTTTTTAAGATTAAGTATTGCATAAAGTGATGATAACAAAAATATTACAAAAAAGAAAATACCTGTTTGGTTTGATGAGTCAATAAAAAGAAAATCAAATCTTTTGAGGATAAACCCGAAATTATAATTTAAATTTATTTGTGCAATGTATGCTTTGTTAAAGGCTATGTGATGCAATAATATTCTTTTTAAATTAAAAAAATACCAAAAAGAAGGTATGCCTAAGCAAATCACTAATGCTAAAGTTAGATTAAATAATTTTGTTTTTTTCTGCTTTAAATTTAACTGATTGGGTGATTGTTTGAAAAAATTAGAAATCCATGGCAACAAAAAAATAAAATATGGTAAAACATAAATAAAATAAGTAAATTTTGTTAACATACCCAATCCAGCCGAAATACTAAATAATAAAGAGTATTTTGTGTTTGTAAAATTTTTTGTTTTGAGTAAAAAATACCAACTAAGAGTTACCATGCCTGCTAATGGAAAATCTACCATATAAACCCTTGAAAAGGCAAATATCCCTGGAAAGAAAGAAACTATAATGGCAGATAAGATTCCAATTTTATCATTAAAAAGATTTTTTCCAATACTATATGTAGCAAGGATTAGTATTATAAAAAAAGTGATATTACTGAAAGCTGAGATATCCTGTGTTGTGCCAAACAAAGCATAATAAGGTGTTGAGGCAAGGTGCATCAAGGGGGGGTAAGTACATTGGTCATTCATAAAATAATAAAAAAGGTTAATTGGGTTTGATTTAACTAGATTAAAAATTCTCAAGCTGAATGTATAGGCATTTGACTCATCATAAACCATGTAGGTGTTGTCAATTGATAAAATTGTATAATTAAGAATAGCATGAAATATTATAATAAATATTAATATTATAAGGTATTTGTTTGGTTTAAATTTCTTCATTTTTTGCCATATAGTTTCCAATAGCCAAATAATCCAAATGACCAATCTTAAATGCCCTTACAGCGTCTGCAGGCGAGCAGACTATTGGCTCTTTATGTATGTTAAAGCTTGTGTTTATGATGCTTGGTATTCCTGCCAGTTTTCTGTATTCATCAATTATTTTGTAAAAGCTTGGATTATCTTCATTGCTTAACAGCTGAGGTCTTGCTACCCCATCAACATGAACCACTCCAGGGCAATTTTTCTTCATCCAATTAGTGTAATTAAAGTTATTGTCATAAAATATATTTCCATTGAATACAATCCATAATAAACATATTGCATATTAGCTATTCTTCTTCATCCAAATCAATAGTACTCCTTTTGTTATGATAAATCTTGTGTTAGTGTTATAAAAGTTATCATTCTAGTTAGGGTATTATATTCTGCAACCTGACTCACCTTTTTAAAAGGTTTCAATTACTTTTACCTATAAGCATCACAAATTTTAATAATCCTTTAAATATGCCGGAAATATAAGCAATATTTCGGGCAAAAATCACAAAAGCACTTTTAATAAGAAATATATAATTTCTTTTCTTCTTTAAAAATATTAAGAAATTTATGTTTAATAGAATAACTCCAAGAATAAGTCCAAATGAGAAGATTAAAAAATCTAACATGAAAAAAGATGCTAATAAACTTAGCAAAAGAATAAAAGTTAAGAATATTTCTACATAAACTGTAGTACTATGATGGGTTATATTGAACAATAAGTTAGGATAATTAAGAAATAAACAAATAGTAGATTTAGTAAAGCCTTCTTGTTGTTTTAGATATCTGTGTAAAGTAGTTCTGAATTGATGATAAATTCCCAACTCTTTTTTCCAGATTATCTTGCCTATTCTGCTTATATTATAAGAAAAAAGTACATCTTCAGAAGAAATAAACTTTTTTTGCTCTGGAAAACCACCTATTTTAATAAAAATATCTTTCCTGCATGACATATTGTTTGATGGTGCAGTTGAAACCTCATGTGGCATGTTTCTTAACCTATATGCAAGTTCAAGAAAAGCATATTCCTCAATAAACTTCTTCCCAACGCTGCCATTATAACATGAAGCAACAGCTGCTATCTTATTGTCATTATTAAAAACAGAGGCTATGTTTCTCAGCCAAAATTTATCTCTTATTTCACAGTCAGAATCTGTAAAAACAAGTATATCTCCTCTTGCTTTTTTTGCTCCAACATTTCTTGCAGCACCAGAACCCCTATTTTTCTGTGAGATTATTTCTATTCCTTTTATTTTTTCTAAAATTTTTTCAGTATTATCAGTTGAACCATCATTAACCACAATAACCTCAAATTGGGGGTATATTTGTTTCTTTAAAGATAAAATACAATTTACAATTGTCTTTTCAGCATTATAAGCAGCAATAATAATGGATATTTTTTTCATTAGTGAACCTCAATGTGGGAAAAAGCACGGAAAGCTTTAAAATTTTGTTTAAAATCTTCATAGGTTCTCATTTCAAAAAACTTTTTAATTATATATGAAGGTCGCATGTAAAATTTTTGATAACTCAATTGGAATAATCTTTCCAATTCTGATTTTGTCATGGTATAAGGAATAAAAGATACAGTGTGGGTATCCATATCTGAAAAAGATAAAACTTTTCCATAATTTTTGCTGTTTTTATAAATTTCCGTAGAAGGAAAAGGAGTCATAACCTTGAATTTTGCATAGTCAAGATTTAGAGTACAAGCTAGCTTTATTGTTCTTAAGCCATCTTCATATGTCTCTCCAGGTAAACCAAGTATAAAATTTCCAAATGTCTTAATTCCTGCTTTTTTAGTAATCTGAATTGCTTTTTTAATCTGCATCAAGTTTGTTCCTTTGTTTACATTATTAAGATTTTTTTGAACAGCAGATTCTATTCCATAAAGTAACTTCCAGCATCCTGCTTTTTTCATTTTTTTTAGAAGTTCTTTATTTATTGTATCAACTCTAGAATTTGCTGACCATGTTATGTCTATTTTCTTTTTTATTAATTCATCACAAATAGATAAAACACGTTTTTTATTGTATGTGAAAGTTTCATCAAAAAAGATTATGTTTTTTATTCTAAAGTTTGTTACAAGACTTTCTATTTCTTCAATAACATTCTGCACATTCCTCTCCCTATAAGGAATTTTCATCTCACGATAAAATGTAGTAGAATCACAAAATTTGCAATTATAAGGGCATCCCCTAGATGTTATCATGATTGTGTTTGGTAATCTTTTATATTGGCTCACTGCAGGAATGTATTGTGAGTTGTTTACTAAATCGCGAGCAGGGAAGGACAACGTATCTAAATTGTTAATAAGTTCTCTTAAAGGATTTCTAATTATTTTGTTTTTATTTTTCCATATAATTCCTTTTATTTTTTTAATATTTGTTTTATTCTTTCTATCTAATGAGTTGCATAACTCTAATAAAGTTAGCTCGCCTTCCCCAACACAAACAAAGTCTACAGCAGGGCATTCTTGCATGCATCTTTCTCTTAACGCAGTTGGATGTGGACCGCCTATAATTATCATTGAATTTGGCAATTGGTCTTTTAATTCCTTAATAAAATTTTTTGTTTTTTTCCATGCAGCAGTACAAATACTTAAGCCGATAATGCCGGGGTTTATTCTTTTGGTATAATTTATTATTTCTTGAGAATTATGAAATGCTCCATCAATAAAGGAGACTTTGTGATTTTTCTCTCTCAATATAGCCGCTATGTACAACAAACCTAAAGGTATTAAAGGTCCAGGTATTAAACCAAATCCTTTCTTATTTTTTATCATGAAATTAGGGTATAACTCCTTAAAAGAATAAGGAGGGTAAATTAAAAGCACATTCATAGAGTTAAAATATATCTGTTAATTTAAATACTTATCGGACTTGTATTGGTGGGCTATCATATTTTTAAAGCATATATAATAATCTTATTTTGCAATTATTATGTATAAACTAAGTTGTTATGAATAAAATATTGTATAGTAAGAGTTAACAAAACAAATAATAAAGTAGAAAGATTCTTTTTAACTTACAAAACAGAATATGTAACAAAAAGTCTCAATAACACAAAAAAACTATATAAAGCAGTTCAATTGGAAATATTTTATATAAGTTCCAATTATATAATTTTTGAAGAAATATGGAGTAAGTTAAATATGATAAGTTTTAGGAAGTATCTTTTGAGGTAACAGAAACCAAAATTAAAAACCAAAGGTTTAAATATTTAATCCATATTATTATATTACCTAAAAATTTCTTTAAAAAGAGGTCTTTTATGAGAAAAAAGAATTTGATAAAAAAAGCAAAGGAAAAAATTAATGATTTTTTTGAAGAAGAAGAAGAAAATGAATGTGAAGAAGAAATTAATTTGAAGACATTGATTATTATATTTTTGATTGGATTTATTATAATTATTTCTATCTATACATATACAAATAAAGGTTTTAAATTTAGGGAGTTTGATTTTGATAAGGCAGAAGATAGGAAGCAAGATAATGAGAAAGAAGAAATTTTAGAAATAATTAATTATTTTGAAAATCATTTCACTGGAGAAAATATCTTAGAAAATTCAAATTTCTCTGAAGGTATAAACTATTGGAGTACATCTGATGGTAGCAAACAGAATAAGGACTCTAAATCAAAAAGAACATTAAATAGAAGAGAGTATCACTCTTCTCCACAAAGCTTTCAGGTAATTTGTTCTAATCCCCCTTGTATGAGTTACTATGATACAAAACCTCAATCAACAAGTTTAGATGAACCTTGTGATTATAAAAGTTCTATCTGGATGGGGATTAAGCCAGGAACTAAACTAAAAATGAGTTATTGGTATAAGGGGTGTGCACATCGTTTTTCTCTTATGAGTTTAGACAACTATGGAAAGCATAAAGATTTAGAAGTTTTAGATAATATGAATTGTTTAACAAAATGGATTGAAAAAAAATTAATTACTATCGTACCGGAAGGGACAATAGCCATTGGAATAGAAATAGCTATGAATTCTGAATGCACATTATTATTGGATGATATCCAGTTGGAAGTGTCTGAAGAAATCAGTTAAGGTTTTTATGCTCATAGAGTTCTACTATTTCTTTATCAGAAACATTGCTTTGATAAATCAACTTGAAGTTTTTTTTAAATCTCTCAGAATTTGTAAGGTATAAGAAAATTGCATAATAATTTTCACTAAAAAAAGGAAAATTAGGTTCACTCTTCTTACTCATTTCTGGCACTATAAGAAAGTCAAAATTGTATATCCATTCAAAATCGTCTTCTTGGTTTTTTTGATATATAATTTTTGTTGGAATATTTAGTGTATTGTAAAAATTATTAAAAGAATAGGAAAAAGATTCAGATGATATATTCACCAGATCTAAATAATAATCTAATACATAAGGATAAATATAAAAATCATTATATAAAAAAAATACATCTACTTTTGTTTTATTTTTAGTAATCAGCACAGAATAGATAATCTTAGATATATCTTTTATCTGCTGTTGGTCTTTAAAGGTATAAAATTTTGAATTTTTTGAAAAAAGCAATGATATATCCATGTCTTTTTTTGAAAGAATGTTGATTCTACTTGTTTGAATAATTTCTTTGTTAGAGAAATCTGTTTTTACCCATAATGGAATACTTAAATCAATTGTTATTGTTCTGTTGAAGCTTTGGATTGGTAAAGAGTAGAATAATCCCACAATAATTACAATAAAAAGTAAAACATATTTTAAGGTCTTTGGAAATTTTAATATTCCTCTAGCTATAATAAAGGAAAGAGGTATTAAAAAGGGTGTTGTCACTAAATAATTTTTTAGTGGAATAAAAGTGTAAAAGATGTATGGAATTAAAAAAATAAGGAATAATAACAAATCCCGTTCATCAATTCTTCTTTGTTTGTAATATCTAACAGAAAAAAATATACCAACAAGAATAAGGATTACAAAATTTAGGAACCCTAACTGGTAATTAATCAAGAATACTAGATAAAAGAAGATATTACTAATAGTGCTTAACACACTTTTTGATGTACTACTAACAAATCGCACTAAATTAATTTTTATAAGAAAATTAAGTTTATTAGCATACCAAGGAAAGGTTATTATAAACGCAGTAATCATTGAAACCACAAAATTTTTTAAAACAAGTTTTTTTATGACTCTTTTCTTAAAGAAAATAAAGAAAAGTGGTGGAACAATTATATATGGCAGGCTTGTGTATCTTGCTAAAAGGCATATACCAAAAGATAAGCCATAAAGCAAGGAAAAGATTATGATTGGGGGCAGGGTTGATAGTATAAAAGCAGCTAGAAGTCCTGTTTTTTTGTTGTAAAACTTTTTTCCAAGAAAAAAGCATGATAAAACCAAGACTGGCCAGAAAAAAAGATTAAGATAAAGTGCGCTGTTATCAAAAGGACCAAACACTTTAAAAGATAAATAGACTAATGATAAAATAAGTGGGGGATACTGACATTTTAAAGAAAAAACTTCCTTACAAAAATTCAAAGCATTCAGGTTTTTTGCATATAAACTTGACGAAATACCTAATATTTGTACATCTTCGTGACTCATTGGTCTCTCATCCTCCATTATCCAGTTAAGATTAACCAATATGGGAATTGTAATCAATAAAAAAATAAGTATGTAATAAATATAGAACTTTATTCTTATATTTCCAAGATTCATATAATTACCCTCTTTTTTATAATAATAAATTCAATTAATTATTTTTTTGTTTATAAAGATATTGATTTTCAATTAAGAAATTTATTTTCATAAAGTCCTACTGCTTTTTGATCAGAAATATTACTTTTATAAACCAACTTAAAGTTTTTCTTAAATTCTTCTGAATTTAAAATATATGAATGAATTACATAATAATTTTTATTAAAAGAACGAAAAGGAATATCAATTTTTTTATGATGAGCTGGAACTATAACAAAATCAAAATTGTATATCCACTCAAAAACTTTCTCTTGGTTTTTTGAGTGTGAAAAATTGATTGGGATATTCATTTTATCATAAAACTTGTGGTTATTATAATCAAAAGATGAAGAAGAAATATTCATCAAACTAAGATAATAATTTAATACATTAGAATAAATATAATTATCATAATATAAAAAAAAAATACTAGTATCTCTACGATTTTTTGTACTTAAAATTGCATAGATAACCTTTGATATATCTTTTATCTGTTGTTGGTCTTTTAAGGTATAAAATTTTGAATTTTTTGAAAAATCTCTTGAAAGGTCATCTTTTTTAGAAAAAATATCAATAACTTTTGTTTTAATGATGTTCTTTGGAGCAAAGGTTATTTGTAACCATAATGGGGTACCTAAATCAAATGATATTGTCCTATTGAAGCTTTGAAAGGGTAAAAGATAAAATAATCCTCCAAAAATTACAACAACTAGAAAGATAGCTTTTATGATTTTTGGAGATTCAAAAATTCCTTTAGCCATAATAAAGGAGATGGGTATTAAAAGTGATGTTGTAACTAGAAGATTCTTTGCAGGAACAAATATATAAAATATGTACGGAATTAAAAAAATAAGGAATAATAACAAATCCTGTTCATCAATTCTTCTTTGTTTGTAATATCTAACAGAAAAAAATATACCAACAAGAATAAGGATTACAAAATTTAGGAATCCTAACTGGTAATTAATCAAGAATATTAGATAAAAGAAAATATTACTAGTTATGCTTAATGGATTATTTGATGTGAATTGGACAAATTGTGGTAAATACATACTTATTAAGGAAAAAAATTTATTAGCATACCATATTATGGCTGTCACAAATGCAAGAATCATTGAATCTATAAAGTTATTTATAATTGATTTTTTTGTTAAGATAATTAGCAATACCAGCAAAAGCAATAAAATTATTAAGAAAGTATTTCTCAGATAGAATTTACTAAAAAAGGCAAAATAAATAAATAATAAAGAAAGGATTATTTTTGTTATAATAGTTATATTGTTTTTCATGTTTATCCTAAATAGTGTTTTAAAGAGCTGCTTAGTAGAACAAAAATTTTTAATGGGATTTGGTTTAAACAAAATAAAAAGTACTGGTGGAACAATTATATATGGCAGACTTGTGTATCTTGCTAAAAGGCATATACCAAAAGATAAGCCATAGATTATGATTGGGGGCAGGGTTGATAGTATAAAAGCAGCTAGAAGTCCTGTTTTTTTGTTGTAAAACTTTTTTCCAAGAAAAAAGCATGATAAAACCAAGACTGGCCAGAAAATCAAATTAACATATAATGCACTATCAAATGAGGGTCCAAATATTTTAAAAGAGATTTGTATCAAAAAGGGGATAAATGGAGGATAATTTAAATCTAAAAGTTCTTTATAAAACTCTAAACCGTATAAATTTTTGAGATATAAATCTGTTGAGGAGCCTAATAGAATTTCATCTTCACAGCTTATTGGTCTCTCATCATTTTTTATCCAACTAAAATTAAAAAATATCAAAACTGTTAGTAATAGAAAAAGAAGCACATAGTATTTATCAAATATAAGTTTTTGATTTTGACCATTAATCATGAAGCTTTAACCTCTTTGTTTTATTATCAATATTTTCCTAATTGTTGTTTAATTTTTTATAGTCAACTATAAACAGTCTCATTAATATATTCATTTAATCCCTGATTACAGTAAATACTATTTTCATTAAGTTTATTACATTCTTCATTGGCCCTTGTTAGGTTATAATTAAACATTAAACCAATGTAAGAACCTATTCCATTATAAAAATAGTCCCTATATTCTTCATCAACATATTTGCCAAAT
>JAFCCI010000044.1 GCA_017610275.1 Candidatus Woesearchaeota archaeon | reverse complement strand
TCTCTTTTTAACTATTTAAAAAAGCGGTGATATAATGGATGCACTTTTTTATCTGACATCTTTGGCCATTATTATGGTTATAGGTATATTATGCACAATTTTTTCAGAAAAAATCAAGATACCAAATATACTTCTTCTGGTTATAGCAGGTATAATCATAGGACATATTAACTATTATGGTGATCCATTAATTCATTTCTCACCTTTATTTCTGACTTGTGTAGGAATCCTTGCCTTGGTAATGATAATCTTTGACTCAAGCTCAAGGTTAAAGCTAAGGGAATTTGATACTTTCTCAATGAAGGCATTAAACCTGACAGGAATATTCCTATTACTTAACCTTATATTCTTAACATTATCTGTCATCCTTATTTTTAACATCAATAACATATTTCTGGCAATGATGTTTGCTGCACTGATGTCTGGGACAGCACCAGATGTTATACTTACTATGCTTAAAAACACAAAGAATAGGGTAGTAGAGCTGCTTAAAATAGAGTCAATATTAAATACACCATTAATTGTTCTCATACCATTTATAATCCTCGATTTATTTAATGACTATGGTACAGGACTATTTTTCTCAAAATTTATGGAAACCATGGGTCCCTTTTTGCAGCAGTTTGTTACAGGTATTGGTTCTGGAGTCTTAGTTGGCATAATTGTTTTTAAGGTAATGAGAACTAAATATTCAGAGAATTTGTCACCTCTTGCCTTAATCACTGCTGCCCTTATAACATACATACTTGCAGAAAACCTTAAGGGAAATGGGGTTCTTGCAGTAACAACCCTTGGATTGTTTTTTGGTAATGTTTATGTAAGGGAAAAAGAGGCATTGCACGAATTTTCTTATTTGTTTGCGAACTCTCTTGAGATAATTGTTTTTATACTTGTTGGAATAATAATAAAATTACCTTTTGATATATGGTTTTTTGCAAAATCCATGCTTTTGTTTATGATATACCTTGTGATAAGATATATCTCAGTCCAGCTTTGCTTTTCAAAACTAAACTATTCATTTAAAGAAAAGCTTTTTATGACTTTAAATGTGTCAAAGGGTATTGCTGTTGCAGTTGTTGTATTTATACTTGCCACTTCTGAAATATCTGGAATGGAACCATTATTAAATTTAATACTTGCATTTATAATATATAGCATAACACTTTCTACAATAGTTATAAAATTATCAAAGAAATTCCTAGGGGAAGAAGCAACATGATAAGGCTTGGTCCTGCTGGCTCTCCCATGAAAAGCACCCTTGAAGGCATTAGTTACATAAAAGAGATTGGATTAAATGCAATGGAGGTTGAGTTTACCCATGGTGTAAGGATGAGAAATGAGCTTGCAAAGGAGATTGGAAAACTAGCAGAAAAACTTGATATTAAGCTTAGTGTTCATGCACCATATTACATAAATCTTGCATCTGCTGAAAAGCAAAAAATTGAAGCATCAAAAAAGCGTATTCTGGACAGCTGTGAACGTGCTCATTATCTCAAAGCAAGCCATGTTGTTTTTCATCCTGGGTTTTATGGCAAGATTTCTAATAAAGAATGTTATGAAATGATAAAAAAAGAGATTATTGAAATGCATGATCTAATAAAAGAAAACAAATGGAAAACAGAATTAGCACCAGAAACAACAGGAAAAAAATCACAGTTTGGCTCTTTAAACGAGATTTTAAAGCTTAGAGATGAAATCAAATGCAGTATTTGTGTTGATTTTGCACATTTGCATGCAAGAAACGGCTCTATAAACTATCCAATTGTTTTTGACCAGCTATCTGGCTTGAGACATATCCACTCTCATTTTTCAGGAATTGAATTCACAGACAAAGGAGAGAGAAGGCATCTTGTAATGCAGAAATCAGATTTCCTGCCATTAGCAAAGGAAATATTAAAAAGAAAAACAGATATAACAATAATATGCGAGAGTCCCATAACCTGGGAAGATTCATTAAAGATGAAGAACATCATAAAAAGCTTAAAAAATGAAAAAAATAATTATTGATACAAATTTTCTTGTAAGCGCAATAAGGTTTAAGATAGATATATTTTCAGAGCTTCGAAGAATATGTGATTTTAAATATGCTGTCTGCATAGTGGATGGCATAATAGATGAGCTGGAAAAACTAATTGAAACAGGAAAGCCAAAAGACAAGATTGCAGCAAGGATATCACTAGAGCTAATCAGGAAAAAAAAGATTCAAATAACCAAAATCTCACCTAAAAACAAAAGAGTTAAAAACGTTGACCTTTTAATTTTAAACTTGATTAAAGAAGGAAATTTCATAGTTGCGACACAGGATAAGGAACTTAAAAGGGAGATAAGGAAAAAAGGAGTTCCTCTTATTGTTTTAAGACAAAAAGGGTACCTTAAACTGATTGTTTAACGAAAAGAAGGTTAAAATGTTCTACAAAACACAATTAAAAGACCATATAAGGATTCCGCCCCATATTTTTGGGCTTAAACTAGAGGAAGCAATGATAGAGAGGATTAAAAAAAAGTATGAGGGGTACATTTCAAAGGAATTGGGCATTGTAATTGATGTATCAAGATTAGATAATATAGGTGAGGGAATCATTATCCCAGGAGATGGAGCATCATACTATGAAACAGAATTTGAGGTAATAATTTTCAAGCCAGAGATGCAGGAAGTTGTTCTTGGAAGAATAAAGGACATAGCAGACTTTGGTGCTTTTATCAATATTGGCCCAATAGATGGTATGATTCATATTTCACAGACAATGAATGACTTTGTTTCATTCAATAAGGAGAAGACTCTCGCTGGAAAGGAATCAAAAAAAGTCCTGAAAATAGGGGATAAATGCAGAGCAAGAATAATTGCCACAAGCTATAAAGATCAGGCAAACCCAAAACTTGGCCTGACAATGAGGCAGACTGGCCTTGGCAAGTTTGAATGGATAGAAGAACAGTTTGGGCCAAAAGAAAATAAAAAAACTGAAAAAAAGGCTAAAAAGAAAAGGAAATAAAATGAGCAAGAAAGTTTGTAAGAAATGCAAGATTTTTGTAAAAGGGGACAACTGTCCAATATGCAAGGGTAACCAGTTTAGTACAAATTGGCAGGGCAGGGTAAATATACTTGATGCTGATAAGTCAATGATTGCTGAGAAGCTTGGAATAAAGGTAAAAGGGGAGTATGCTATTAAAGTAAGGTGAATTTTATGGAAATAATTGAAAAAAAAGAACATCCGCTATTATCAAGAACAGAAATTATAGCAAAAGATAGCTATACCGGAGCAACACCATCAAGAGGTTCTATTAAGGAGAGATTAGCTAATGCATTAAAAGCAAATAAAGAGTTTCTTGTTATAAAGCATATTTATCCGGAATTTGGATTTGGGACTGCAAAAATAATAGCTTACTTATATTCAAATAAAAAAGACATGAAAAGAATTGAGCCAGAGTATACATTTAAGAAAGGGGTTTCTAAAGAAAAAAAGGAAGAGAAAAAACAGGATAAGCCAAAATCTGAGGAAAAGAAGGAAGAAAAGAAACCAGAACAAGGGAAAGGAAAATCTGCTGAACAAAAGAAACAAAATGAAAGCAAATCTGAAGAAAAGAAACCAGAACAAAAGGAAGAAATAAAAGAAAAACCAGAGCAGAAAGAAAACAAACCAAAAACCAAAGGATAAAAATGGCAAAAAAGAAAAAGAAACCAAAGAAAGCAGTTGACATAAAATCCCTTTATTCAGTAGAGGGAGGAGTTCTTAAAAGAAAGACAAAATTTTGCCCAAAATGCGGGCCAGGAGTCTTCCTTGCAAAGCACAAGAATAGATTAAGCTGTGGAAAGTGCGGCTACACTGAATTCATAAAAAAATCTGAGCAGAAATAATTCTATTTGTAGAACTTATTGAAGATATAACACAAAATTAAAAAGAATTATTTTTCTTTACTATCTAATCTTTGGAATACAAGAAGGTCTTCTGTTGTAAGCTTTTTTCCTTTCTTAATCTTCTCTTCAACATTTTCCTGTTTTTCTTTTATTATCTTTTCCTGCTTTTGCTTTTTCTCTTTTTTTGCCTTTTCTTTGGATAATCCAAACTCTTTGTTTATCTCATTGATTTCAACAAGTTTTCTCTTCAATAAGTCATTAATTTCTGTCACTTTCTTTTTAAATTCAAAGAATTTCTTGTAAGAATCCTCTTCCTCTTTTTTTACTCCATCAATACTTTTAAGAAGATTTAGCATTTCCTCATGCTTTTTCTGGCTTTCATCAGCATTGACTTTAATATTTTTGTGAGCATCATCAGCTTCCTTTTTCAGCTTGTCAATTTCCTTGGAAAGTGAATTAGATTCTTTCCAGACCTTGCTAACTTTTTCTGCTTTTGTGCATTGTTTTTTCTTGAGCTTGATCTCCTTCATAAGTTTCTGCTCTTTATCAAAGGGCATTACCTCTGTTTCTATTTTCATTTCAAGCCTTTCAATTTCATGTTTAAGCTGGGAAGGATCTTCCTTTAGGTTAAATTTATTTATAGTATCATTTTTTTCTTTGTTAACTTTTTTTATCTCAGAAATTTTATCCTTAATCAGATTGTTGTACTTTTCCCTTTTAGTCTTTAGTTCCCTGACTTTTCTTGTCAGATTATTTCTGCTATTTTTTAATTCTTTAATTTTTTTAAAAATGTTAGAAAGATCATTGCTTGCTTTTTCTTTTTTCTTAAACCACTCTTCTTTTTGGTCGTCCAACTGGTTTAAACTCAATCTTAACTCAATTATTTCCTTTCTGCATTTGCTAAGATTTTTTAATAATTCCTTTTTGTTCTTCTTTTCTTGCATGTCATCTCACTTAATAGTTAAAAATAAAAAATAACTAGCCAAACAATGCACCTAAGCCTGCAGCTGCCTGTTCCTGGCTTTTCTTTTCTTCTTCTTTCTTAACTTCTGGTTTTGCTTCCTTTTTTTCTTCTGCTTGACCAGCAGTTGGTGCTGCTACCTGCATAACAGATGCATCTTTAATTACTTTTTCAACATCAACTCCGTCAAATGCTGCTACAAGTGCCTTAACTCTTGCTGAGTCTGGTTTTACTCCAGCAGCTTCTAATACTTTTGTTACTGTTGCCTCATCTATTTTTCCTCCAGCCTTGTGGATTAACATTGCAGTGTATACATATTCCATTTTATTTGCCTCCAAATTTTAATTTTTATGAACTTGATTTTCCTTGGTTTTAACTTCTTCCTCAGGTTTTTCTTCAGCTTCCTTTGTTTCTTTTTTCTCTTCTTCAGGTTTTTCAGCTTTAATTTCTACCTTTTGCTCCTCTTTTTTTACTTCCTCCTTAACTTCCTCTTTCTTATCCTCACTTTTTTCTTGTTTTGACTCTTTGATTTCTTCAGCCTTTTCAGTTTCTTTAATTTCTTTTTTATCTTCTTCAGGTTTTTCTACTTTCTTGATTTCTTCCTTTTTTTCAACCTTATCTGCTGGTTCATCAGTAGGTACTTTTTCTTCTTTTGGTGTTTCCTCAACCTCTTTAGCTTCTTTAGTCTTTTCAATTACTTCATCCTTAACTTCCTCTTTCTTATCCTCACTTTTCTCTTCTTTAGTCTTTTCTTCTGGTTCCTTGATTTCTTCAACTTTCTTTTCCTCTACTTCTTTTTTCCCTTCTTCAGGTTTTTCTTTAATTTCTTTTTCTTCCTTAACTACTTCTTTAACTTCTTTTTCTTTCTCTTTTGGTGCATCAGGAATATTTAATTTTGATTTCAGGGCAAGCATTTCTTTATTTGCCTTTGCTATAATCTCTTCCTTAATACCATCAGCCATTATGTTTTGCGAAAGAGCAATTGCTTTTGCCTCTCTGAAAGCCTTTGTTATCATCATTTCTGTTGTTTCTTTGGTTAAGAATGATAATTCAAGAGCGAGTCCAATAGCAGAGTTATATGCTGTTTTTATCTTGCCCATAAACTCTTCTTCATCAATATCAAGGACATCCTTTGTAAATATTGTTCCGTTATCATAAACAGCTGTTAAATTAAGGCCAACTTCCATTGGCTCAACACCCAGCCTTGTGAGGATTCCTGCAATAGCTGAACTTACTTTTTCTCCTTTTTTTACAACAACTACATCGCTTTTAACAACAATCTTACCATTTTCAATGGCTGTTTTTATGCCTGCAGATGCAAGCTCGCTTATGACTGGCCCTGGACTGAATGGTGTTGGCCCGGCACTGACTATAA
>JAFCCI010000043.1 GCA_017610275.1 Candidatus Woesearchaeota archaeon | reverse complement strand
TTGAGGAATTGGCAAATCTTTTATTTTTTCTTTAACATCAATTTCCCTGATAGAATCCTTGATAATCTTTTCTGCTTCATTAATTTCTTTTTTATTTTCTTCCTCAATTTTTTTCAGTCTTTTGATTCTTTCTTCAGGGGAGAGTTTTTTTATTTCCTTTAATCTTGTGACCATGTTGATTACCAGGCTATCATGCCATGGGCTTTTCTGAAGTTCTTATAAATAAGCCACATAGCTGCTGTTGCTTCATTACCAGCCGTTTTCCTTTCATTATTTTCCTCAAATTTGGATAAGCTTGGCTTATCAGATGCAGGACCTTTTGTTCCTGTAAATGCGGTGCCTATTTCTTTAAATCCATTGAATACTGAAGTAAAAGGCTCAAATATTGAATCCTGTTTTGGTTTTTCTTCTTTTTTGTTAAGATCTTCTCCAGCCTCTCTTAGATAATTCTCAAACTCTTCGCCAAGGGCTTCCATTGCTGCTGAAATTGAGGGGTCAATTTCTCCGAGAAACTCCATATCCTCTTTAGCTCGGTATATTTTATAATTTTCAATTTCTTTTTCACTCCAGGCATATGCTCTAAGTTTCATATCAACCCGCCCTATATGGGTTGGTCCCCTTTGGTAACCCTCACTTACAAATTTCATATCTGGTGTTGTCCTATAATTAAAATTTGCCAGGATGCATGCATTGTATGTAGTATTTTTTGTTTTTCCTGTTATTCTGTCAAATGGTAATTTCTTTGCAAGAATTTCAATCTCAATCATTGAGCCCTCAAAAGCACCTATGAGGTCGGAGCTGTCCATCTTTTTTTCAGATGAGCGCAGCATCTTAATATATTTAAGATAAGGCTTTACCCAGCTCATGTACATTTTTATTACATCATAATGCTGTCTTAGAAATTTAAGCGTGAATTTTCTTCTTGTTTTCAGCTCTTTATATGTCTGTTCTTTCCATCCAAGAAAAGCCCTTAGCTTTCTTTTCAAAACCTCTTTTACTTTCCTGTTAAATTCAAGACTATTGACCACATCATCAACATCCTTGCTTGTTGCTGGATTCGTGCTAAAGAAAAGGTCTGGCAAAACAGTAAATTCTAATTCACGAGCCATTCCATAGACCGATGCAGGGCTTTTAGCTCCGCCCTCAACCATATCAATCCATATTCCCTTTAATGTTATTTCAGCACTTTCTTTGCTTTTGCTGCCAGCATCGTAACTGTCTTTATAGTAGCCTAATCTTTCATCAAGAATCCTTATTTCCCTGACTAATTGGAATAATTCCTTAACCATCTTACCTATTGTTGCAAGAAATTGTGAAACCTTATCTTGATAACTTCCAGTTCGCTGCATTGCAACGCCAAAGAATGCAGAATGCTGTGATGCTGCAAAGACATCCATCAATTTTTCAATATCATTATAGCCTAAATCATTTCTTAGAAGATTAACTACCCAGAAATAAAATTCTTCAATGGATTGGTTGGGTGACTCAAGGCTTAACCAATACCTCTTCAATGGTTTTGGATACCCTGTTTTGATATCTTTCTGAAGATGGGCATCCTCTGCTTCTTCTTCTTCAAATTTAAATTCCTTTAAATCTGCCAAATCATCACCTCTAAGCCTTAAATACTTTCTTTTGTTTATATTTCTTTCTAATTATTTGCCGCTTATAATCTCAACTACATCCCCATTTTTTAGTAGATGATCTTTCCCAATTGTTATTTTGTTTTTTACGTCAATTGCCTTTATAAAATTGTTTCCGAAATCAGTGTGAAGCCTGTAAGCAAAATCAAGCGCAGTTGTTTTTGGAGGCATTAAAAAACAATCAGGCAAAATATTTCCGTCAGAATCAGCAAGCTTGTTCACACCGCCAGGAAATACTGCTATGTATTTTAATAAATCAAATACAGCCGAGTTTATAATCTGCTGGACACCTGTATTTTCAAAAACATCAAGAATGTTTTTCTTTATGAAACCAAGGGCATTTTTCTGCTTTTCATTAAGCTTGTCTGACTCTAAAATCTTAAAATCATTATCTCCTGAAATATATTCAATAAGGCCATTTTTTGATGCTTCTTTTAGCGCAAGTTCTGATTCTGCACTACAGCTAATAATCAAGTAGTTAGGAAATTCTTTTTTCATCTTTTTAAGATTTTCTTTAGCAGTTGAAATATCTATCTTGTTTGCAGCAATAACCATTTTCTTTGTTTTCTTTCTTAATTGCATTGCAATGCCCTTTAAGTCATCTTCATTCCAGGATAATATATTACTTCTGTCCAAATCAAGCTTGCTTAACGCCTCTTCTACCATGTCTTCATTTACTTTAAGTCCGCTGAGATGCTTTGCAATATCTTTTACAATCTTTTCCTTGTGGTCTTTTTCCTGCTGGACTGCTCTTGCAAACCTGTCCCATCCTTTTTTTATCAGCCTTAAATACCACATATCAAGCTCAATTTCAAGAAATCTTATGTCATTGCATGGGTTGTATGAGCCAGGAGTTACTGGCTCTCCAAGCTCATTTGTCCCTCCAGATGCATCTACAATATGTATCAGGACATCTGCCTGCCTTAAGTCATCAAGAAACTGGTTTCCCATTCCTTTTCCTTCATAAGCTCCAGGAACAAGCCCAGCAACATCAATCAAGTCAACAGGAACAAACCTATTGTGATTTATACAATATCCTTCTCTTGGGTTACACTGAACATTAAAGAACTTATCAGCACATTCTATCCTTACATAACCCATGCCATGATTTGGCTTGATAGTAGCAAAAGGATAATTTTCTATTTGAACATTAGCTAAAGTAAGTGCTTTAAAGAATGTGCTCTTTCCAACATTTGCTTTTCCAACAACACCGACTAACATATTATAGTATGTTCTGCCCTATTAATATAAATAAGTTTCTACAAAAATCAAAAGATTTATTAATATTCAATAAAGACTAAGAATTGGTTAAAATGCCAAAAGAATTCAAGATTGCAAAGGGAGTAAAAGACTGGTATGGCCAGGATGCCATACTTAGGAATGAAATAAAGGATACCCTAAGAAGAGTTTTTGAGAGGTACGGCTACAATCCTCTTGAAACCCCTATGATTGAAAGAGCAGAAACAATGAAATTCAAAGGTGGAGAAGAAATTCAAAAAGAGATATTCACGCTTAAAGACCAGGGCAGGAGAGAGCTTGCCTTAAGGTTTGACCAGACACTGCCATTGGCAAGGTTTGTTGCATCAAACAAGGATATTAAATTCCCTTTCAAAAGATATGTAATTGGAGAGGTTTTCAGAGACGGACCAACACAGCCAGAACAAGGCAGATATAGGATATTTACACAATGTGATGTTGATATTTTAGGTGTAAAAGATATGATTGCAGAGGCAGAGCTTCTTGCCCTGGCACAGGATTGTTTTAAAGAACTTGGATTGGGTAATATTATAATTAAGATTAACAACCGAAAGCTGCTTGATGGAGTTCTTGATTATGCAGGTATTCCAACCAGCAAGAAGATTGAGACAATAATAATCCTTGATAAAATGGATAAGATTGGCATTGAGGGAGTTAAAAAAGAAATAAAATCATTATTGCCTAAGGAAAAAGTTGATAAGCTAATTTCTGCAATAAAAAAAGGAAAGAACAATAATGAAACCTATAAAAAGCTAACAGCAATTATTTCCTCAAAAAACGGCAAACAAGGGCTTGATGAAATAAAGCAATTGCTGGATTATTCAAAAAGCCTTGGTTTAAATTTTGTTGAGTTTGACCCAAGTTTAGCCAGGGGTTTAGACTATTATACTGGAACAACTATTGAGGTATATCTCAAAGATAAGTCTGTTGTTAAGTCAGCAGTTCTTGCAGGAGGCAGATTTGATAATATGATTGGGGCTTTTATGGGAAGTAAACAAGAAATTTCTGCAGTCGGATTTTCATTTGGACTTGAAAGAGTTGCCATGATTTTGAAGGATATTAAAAAGAATATTAAATCATCAAATACAGAATTATATCTTATCCCAATCAACACAGCAAAAGAATGCTTAAAGATTGCTCATTCTTTAAGAAACCAGGGATTAAATATAGATATGGACTTAAAAGAGAAGAGGATGGGCCAGGCAATAACATATGCAGCCTCATTAGGTATTCTTTATGTCGGAATTATTGGGGAGGATGAGTTAAAGGAAGATTCAATCACAATAAAAAATCTAAAGACAAGAGAACAGAAGAAAATCAAGATTGATGAAGTGTGTAAATATTTGAAAGTAAAATAATTTTTCGAAAGTTTTATATATAATTCTAGCAATATTTCTTTTATGACAATCTTAGCAGCTGAGTTTAGGATAAAAAACAAGGGAACTTTTGACCTTAAAGGGCTATATGAATACCTTCATTTATGGGTGGTTGAAGAGGGGTATGCAAGCTCAAGTGACCCAAAATTTCCAGAAGTTTTTCATAGCCAGCATGAATTTGGCCAGGGATTAAAAGAACATGTCATTTGGTGGAGACTTGAAAAAGTTCCAGACCAAAATAACTATTATAAATATGAATTAGATCTTGATTGGCGTAGTGTGGCTATTAAAGATGTGGAACTGGTATATCAAGGAAAAAAATTGAAGTTAGCAAATGGAGAACTTCAAATATATATTTATGCAAGAATAGTTACTGATTATAAAGGAACATGGAGCAAACACTGGTTTCTGAAACATTTTAATGAATTTTACTGGAAAGTTATTATGAAATCAACTTTTGAAAAACGCAAACTTGAGCTTTACAGAGAGGCTTATAGGCTGCAGGAAACAATAAAGGACTACTGGAAACTAATGCCCGGCACTGAGGAGCCAGAACATGATGTCGGATTCTGGCCGCAGGAAGGAATAGGCGACTAATTCGAAAGCTTTATATATAAATGTAGCAATTTTCTGTTTATGGCAAAACATGATGTTCCAAGTGAAATTATCAAGTTTAAGGGAATTTTTGACATGGAGCTTCTTTATAAAACCATGAGGGACTGGCTTACAAGAAGAGATTATTATTTTGAAGAGCCAACTTACAAGTGCAAGCCAAATCCCCTGGGTGGAAAAGAGGATGAAATATCCTGGAAAGCTTACAAAAAGGAAACAGATTATTTTAAATTCTGGATAGAAATTGAGTTTCATACATGGGAACGCAAGGATATTGATGTTATTGAAAAAGGCAAGAAGAAAAAAATGAACCAGGCAAGGATGACAATATACTTTAATAGTTATGTTGAGTCAGATTATCAGGGGCGCTGGAACAAGAGCCCTTTTTTGGTATGGTTAAATAATATTTATGAAAAATATATTATCAAGCAAGAAATTGATAATGTATATACAGATAAGTTACATTATTATGTCCTTAAACTGCATAATATTACAAAGGAGTGTTTGGGAATGGAAACAAAAGGTTCAGAATATGGAGATGTGTGGTAAAAATGGCTGAAAGAGAGAAAATTATTGATGAATTAAGGCTTACTTATGAAGGCCTTTTTGATGTGAAGGATCTTTATTTAACAATGGATAAATGGTTCAGGGAAAAGCAATATGATAAAAGAGAGCTAAAGAATATAGAGCATGTGAAACCAGGGGGGAAATTCATTGAGCTTTGGATAATGCCATGGAAGAAGATTACAGACTATGCAAAAATTGAGATAAAAATAAGAATACAGATGTTTGACATAAAAGAAGTAGAGGTTGAAAAAGATAAGCATAAGGTAAAGCTAAACCAGGGCAGGATACAGATGGTTTTTGATGGGTATCTCACAACAGACTATGAGAATAGGTGGGAAGGTAAGCCAACTTATGTATTCTTGAGGACAATATTTGACAAATTTATTTATAAGGGCTATACTGCAAGATTCCAAAGCCAGGTTTCTGAAGATGTTAATCACCTTCATACAACAATTAAGTCATTCTTAAACCTGTACAGGTTTTAATAAATGAGTGCAGGCTTTAAGTGCAGGAATTGCGGAAAATGCTGCAGTGCATTCTATGCCCAGATAAATATTACAGTTGGAGATTTAATAAGGATTTCTGGTTTTTTAAAAAAGCCTATTGGTTATATTTTTAAAAATTTTGTAGGTATTAATCCCTTTGGAGATCCAGAAAATCCAACAAAGTTCAGCTATGAGCTTGGGGTTAACATGCCATGCTTGTTGCGCAAAAATGAAAAATGCTCTGTTTATAAGGCAAGGCCATTGAACTGCCGTTTATTTCCGT
>JAFCCI010000083.1 GCA_017610275.1 Candidatus Woesearchaeota archaeon | reverse complement strand
AACAGAAATCATCACAAAAAAAAAGCTTGTTGTTGTTTGTGAGTATGTAACCTCTCCCATCAGAAGAAAAGGGAAAACAGTAGCATTTCAGACAATACTTAGGGACATCACAGAGCGAAAGAAAGCAGAGGAGAAAATAAAAGCATCAGAAAAAAGATTTAAAGATATTGTAGAAAGCAGTGCTGATTGGATTTGGGAAATTGATAAAAATAAAAAATATACTTTCGTATCTAAAAGTGTAAAGCAGATTCTTGGTTATACACCTAAAGAGATTATTGTTAGTGAAATTTTCAGAAAAATTGCTCTTAAAAGGAAACCGATTGTTGATCTGGAGAACTGGAACCTGACTAAGCAAGGCAAAAGAATTTGCCTTTTGACCAATGGTATGCCGATGCTGGATGAAAAAGGCAAGCTCATGGGCTATAGGGGAATAGACAAAGACATCACAGAGCAAAAAAAGGCAGAAGATATGCTACAGGAAAGAGGTGAATTGCTTAGAGCTACGCTTGAATCAACTGCTGATGGTATCCTTGTAGTAGATGAACAATGGCATGTTACTCACACAAATGCCAGATTTGCAAAAATGTGGAAAATACCAAAGGAAATCATCCAAACAGGTGATGATAGGAAGTTGCTTGACTATGTTCTTAATCAGTTGGAAGAGCAACAGGCATTTCTTTCAAGGGTTAAACAATTGTACAAGACTCCAAAAGAAAGCTTTGATGTAATTATATTCAAGGATGGCAGAGTTTTTGAGCGCTTTTCATATCCATTGATTCAGGAAGGGAAAATCACTGGGCGTGTTTGGGATTTTAGAAATGTCACAGAGCAAAAAAAGGCAAAAAGGCAGAAAAAGCAATACATAAAAGTGAGGAGAGATATAGGGCAACATTTGAAAATACTGGAACAGCAATGATTATTATTGAGGAAGATACTACAATTTCTCTAGCCAACAATCAGATGGAAATATTGACTGGCTATTCAAAACAGGAAATTGAAGGCAAAATGAGCTGGACAAAATTTGTCTATAAAGAAGATTTAGAAAAGATGAAAAAATATCACAATGAAAGAAGAAAACCAAAAGGAAATGCCCATAAACAGTATGAATTCCGCTTTATTGATAAAAATAAAAAGATAAAAAATATCTTTCTCACAGTAAATATTATTCCAGGAACAAAAAAAAGCCTGGCATCATTAATGGATATTACCGAGCGCAAGCAAATAGAGCAAGAAATTAAAAAAAGAAATGAAGAGCTTGAAAAGTTCAACAAGTTTGTGGTTGGCAGGGAGCTTAAGATGGTTAAATTAAAGAAGAAGATTAAAGAGCTTGAAATAATGTTTAGGAAGAAAGAGGAGAAAAAATGAATGAAGCTTTGATATTATTAGGGCAAACATTATTTCATCTATTTGTTTTTGTTTCGTTTTCTGTAACAGCTTTATACGCACTTACTAAATATAAGGCGTTTGTAGATTTTCTTGTAGCAAAAAAACCAAAAATTAAGAGCCAAATTATAACTATATTACTTCTTGGTGCCCTCATAATCCTGGCATCAAAATACGCAATTATTATTATGGGAGCACGTGTAAATATCAGGGACAGTATAGCAGTATTTGCCGGGATTCTTGCAGGTCCGGCAGCAGGCATTGCAGTTGGCTTAATAGGAGGTATTTACAGGATGATTTTAGGCGGATGGACTGCAATTCCCTGTGGCTTGGCTACAATAGGCGCAGGCATGATAGGCGCTTACCTTTACAAGTATAAAGGCTATAAGATAAAAAATATAAATTTCAAACAAATAGGAACAACCGTCCTGATAATGGGGGTATGGGAATTTATTCATGTGGATATTCTTGCTCCCCTTTTAGGAGAAAAACCCATACTGGAGGCATTATCAATTATGAATCCTGATATCATCCTTCCAATGGCATTACTGAATATGGTGGGCATAGGAATAGTCCTTTTGGTGTGCAAAGATGCCAAAGACCTGAGAGAAACTACAAAAATAAGAGAAGATGCTATAATTACAGGTGCTAAAGCCAAAAAATTGCTGGAAAAAAAGGTCTCCGAGAAGACAAAAGAGCTCCAGTCAAAAATAAAAGAGCTTGAAATATTCAATAAACTTGCAGTTGGCAGGGAACTGAAAATGGTTGAATTGAAGAA
>JAFCCI010000042.1 GCA_017610275.1 Candidatus Woesearchaeota archaeon | reverse complement strand
TTGTTTGTATTCCTTCAATCTTTTTGATTAGTTTAATAATTTCCATTTTTAAAGAATTAATAATCAAGATTTGTCTTAACTATTATTTAAACTTTTCTATTTTTTATCATACTTCAGTAAGATGTATCAGAACTATTATTTAAACTTTTCGCTTTTTGGGAGCAATTGCGAACTGGAAATTGGAGATGCCTGTTGCTGCATTGGAATTAAATTTAACAGAACTTTATGAATTATTAAAACAGTAGCCTTTAGATATATCCTAGTTTTTTTGAGGCCATAACAAACATTGCGTGAGACCAGCAAAGCGGTGAGACAGAAACCTGAATTTTATTTTTGAATATCTGCTCTGGAATAAATTTTTTGTTTCCCAAATCATCAATTACTTTTTTGTAATATTTCAAAGTATTTTTCATGTCTTTTTTTTCAGCATAGTAAATTGCCATCCAGAAATTAAGCAATGGCCAGTAACCAGCGCCTTTCTTCCTGTGGGTTTTCTTTTTATACATCCAGCCGTCATATTCATCATTCTCATACCTGTAAACGCCATAATCCCTTACAATGTCCCTTTCAATCAGTTTTATGGTATTTTTGATTACTTTATCGCCTGCCTTGACAATTTCTGATGGCCACACCAGCCCCAATAAAGATGTATCAATCCTTTTATCATTTAATATCCCAGAAGAGCGGTAAAAATAATTTTTGAAATTCTTTAGTAAAATTTTTTTCATTTCATTTGAAGTTTTAATCCATCTTTTATTTGGCATAAGTTCGTTTGCGCATGCCAACCCCTTAGAGCAGATAGCTAATGAATAACTAAAATTTTCCTTAAGATCAGGAAAGCAGAGCCTTTCCTCCCACAAATCCTGCGTAACTTTTTTGAAATGGTCTTTTCCCCAAATTGCACATAATCCATTTGCAGATTTTTTAATTAACATAGCAAATTTTTTTGCATCTGTTTTGTTATTCTTGTAAAAATCAAATAGTGCAATTAAGACGCTTCCGGTTTGGTCTGGCTGAAGATGATTAAATACTTTCTTTCCATTAACATAATATTTTTCATAAAACAATCCTGTTCTCTTCCAGCTTTCTGCTTTCATACACCATTTGAAAAACTTTTCCTGTATTTTTATTCCTAAAATATTTGCAGCAATGCATGTGTATGCAGCATCTCTTGGCCACACAAACTTATAGTTCTTGGCCTCTTTTGGAAAATAGCTTTTTGAAGAATTTGCAGCAACAATTGCCCCATTCTTAAGCGAGCAGTCTTTTATCACTCTCTTGCTTGATTTAATCAGCCTTTTAATCTGAGCTTCCATAAAGGTAAAATAAATGTTTTATTTAATATATCTTTCTATAAGCAATTTAAGATAAATTTAAATATTAATTATTTTTAATACCTTTTAAGGTGATATTATGGCAAAAATAGCAGGAAGACATTATGAAGGGTTTCCAACATTTGCAGTTGTTTTGCTTGTGGTTGGAATAATATGGCTTTTGAATGATTTGAATGTAATCATGGTTAATATTCCATGGGTGCCAATGGTTTTGATAATCGTTGCAATTGGAATGATTTACAACAGGTTTAAAAAAGCTTAATCAAACAAACAATTATTTAATGAAAATGAAGAGAATAATACCTCCGGCATATTTTATGTTTTTGCTTGCGTTATCTATTTTGCTTAATTTCTTTTTTCCGTTAATGAAGTTTTATTATTTTCCTTACAATTACATTGGCGCTTTGCTAATAATCTTTGGAATTTTTCTTAACCTTAAGGCAGATGATATTTTCAAGAAAAGCAGGACAACTGTAAAGCCGCATTTAATGCCTAACTCTTTTGAGGTTTCCGGGCCTTTCAGGATAAGCAGGCATCCGATGTACTTGGGGATGTTTTTGATTTTGTTTGGGGCCGCATTAATCATGAGCTCTTTGATTGCTTTTATTCTTTCTTTTGTTTTTATTGCTTTAATGGAAATTCTTTTTATTCCAAAAGAAGAGGAAAACATGGAAAAGAACTTTGGAAAGAAATATTTAGAATACAAAAAAAGAGTAAGACGCTGGATATAATTCTAATATGCGGATTTTTTGTGATAGTCTTTTAGTTTTACTTACCAGGATCAACAACCCTTCCCATGAACAATATGTTTCCAGTATCTTTCTGCTGTATTATAAACATGAATGGATGGTCTGCCATAAAATAATCTGACATACTGCTCTTAAGTGCGACTATCACTGCTGTTGCTGCAGCTGCTTCTGTTCCTTCTTCATTCACTTCAACAAATGCCTGATGAATTACTTTATCAATGAATAAATCCATGTTTCCAGTCATTCCAGAAAGGTCAGCACCCATACTGAAAGCAGTTGGCATTCCCATTTCTGCAAGATCCTTTGCCATAAAATATTTTGTTTCAAACTTGAATCTTGGCATGTAAACACTTACTTTTCTTTCAGATAGCATGCTTCTTAATTCATTTAATTTTTCATTATTTATATCAATTGATTCTAGATTTTTTCTTGGAAGAATAACAAGCATTGATAATTCATTGCCTTCGTAAGGCATTTCAAGGATTTGCAATTCCTCTGTTTCAGCGTAATTGAACTTAGCTTTATCTCCTGTTAAACTCATCATCTGTACTTTTATTGTTTTGTCAGGGCTTACCTTAAAATCAGCTTCCTCTGTCTTTTTCTTGTCAAATTGTAAAACCCAGTCTCCCTTGAAATAAATTGCATTTGTTAGAACCAGTTTTGTGTTATAATTTATTGAACCCTGGGGTATTAAATCTTTTATTTTGTTCTTTGTTTGGTCTTCCACCCAATTGTTTATTGTAACACGGGATTTTTCAGTTTCCCCTATAAAATCCAAATTGGTTACACCCCCATCATAATATCTTTCTATTATGTTAAAATACTGGTCCAGGAATTTGTAATCCTGCTGAGCCCACAATGCATTTGCAGTTGAAAGCTGATATTTTTTATCTTTTTTGTTTATTTCATTATGGAGTTTTGCAAAGCCCGGCCTTCTTACACTTTCGTCAGGAAAATGAAACACATTCTGCATTTCCTCTGCTGTCTGGCCTCTTGCTCCCTCATAAGTCATTGCTAAAGCTGTTGAAATACTATAAGGAGAGAAGAATATATTGCCTTCTTTTTCATCCTTATATTTTGAATATAAATCAAAAGCAAATTCATTATTTGCATTGACAACTGCATTGACTTTCTCTGGCGTTGCTTCGCTGTCATCCTTTTGTTCTGCTTTTACTGTGCAGCCGCTTAAAAAACCGCATAAAACAACTAGTATTAATCCGATTGAAATATATTTTTGTTCCATTTTATGCCTTGTAAAACCCTTTTTTATATAAACATGTTGCTTTAGTTAGGTATTCACCGAAATGATAAATTACACAATAATATTGTATGATTAAATTAGTTAATAAAGAAATTCACTAATTCTCTTTTGGGTTTTCCCATCAACTTCTATAAAAGGCTTGGCCCTGCTTATCCATCCGCCCAGCTTATGCAGCTGTTCGTACTTTGTTATCTTTTTGGTTTTAATAATCTTTTTTGCTGTTTTTGGGCCGATGCCAGGCACTCTTATAAGCTCTTCATAGCTGGCCTCGTTTATATCCAAATGCCCTTCAAAATTAGCCTTTGCAAGAGCAAGTTTAGGGTCTTCATTTGGAAGCATTCCATTGTTAAGAACAGAATCAAATTCTTTTAATTTGTAACCATAATCCCTCATAAGAAAATCAACATTATACAGATGAGATTCCCTTGACATTGGCTCAGGTTTTTCATTCTCAAGAGGAGTTCCTTTCACAGGCTTAAAACCAGAAAAATAAATTCTTCTCAATTCAAGTTTTTTATATTCCCAATTAGCCATTTTTAAAACATCCTTATCAGTTGAAATCTTATTAATAATCATCTGTGTTGTCTGGCCAGAGCCAAGCTTAAGCCTTGATATCCATGCCTGCCTTTTCAGTATATCAATTTTGTAATCCTTGCAAGAACTTAATTCAGAAAGCACGCTTTTGTTTGGCGCCTCAATATTCACACTCATTCTATTAGATAATTCAGATGCCTGCTTAATAAGTTCGTAGGAAGTTCCTGGAAGAACCTTAAAATGAACATAACCCCTAAAATTATGCTTATTTCTTATTATCTTTACAGCATTAATCATATTTTCTGTAACCTTATCAGGATTTCCAGAAACAGCAGAGCTTAGAAACAAGCCCCAAACATTAAGGTTTTTGTGAAGATGGTTGAAAACAGAAGCAAGCTCTTCTGGCTCATAGCTTGCCTTTTTCTTTTTGCAATAACTTGAATTTATGCAATACTTGCAGTCAAAAGAGCAGTCATTGCTCATCAATGTCTTAAATAATCTGCAATTTTTATTCTCAGCCTTTGCATTATAAATTCCTCCCAAACCATTTTCAACCTTTATTTCGCAGGATTTAGGCCCGCAGCTATCATACTGCCCTGCTTCACTTAAGACTTTGGCCTTCTCAAGAGTATTCATACCAAGAAATAAGATTTACTGGTTTATAATCCTCACTCAAGAATGTCCAGTGTCCAGTGCTAATAAACCTTAGATTTTAAAATTATCACAGAATTTTAGATAATTTCCTTAGAAAAATATTAATAACCCATGGATGCAGCCTAAGGGATTCTGGATTAAACTGGATAAGCATGTATTTTCCCTCTTTAGTGTTTTTTCTTATATAATCATTTAAGTTATTTTCATCAAAGTCTTCTTTGCTTATCAGGTTTGCATAAGTGTTAAAATAAATGCCAATTAGGTGTGCATCAGGATTTGAAAAAAGAGGAATATTATATTTTTTTGACCATTTTTCTGCTTTTTTATTGTAAAAATAGCAGGCAGGAACAGGTATTGAGCCGTTAACTTCTATGCCATCAAGAATATCTGCATATTTTTTTATATTTTCTTCACCCATGCCATTTACCATAAGAACTGCTGGATGTGGAGCAATAATCAGGGCATCCTGCTCATTAAGCTCATTAATAATATTTTCTAATGGCTGGTAGCTGTCTGGCTTATTTGTATAACCAATTCCCAAAACTTCAACACCCTCCTTGGCCATTATTTCAGATGCTTTCAATAAATAAACAATATCTTTTTTATTGTCATTGTCATTATCAAATGAGTCAATAATTTTTAATGTATAATCATTGATTTTTTCTAAATCAAAATTAAAACCTGATTCATTGTTAACACAGGATTCAAGAATATTAAAAAAGTTATTGTTATTGTGGTCACTAACAGCAATAATGGAATAATCCTCTTCAAAAGATCTATTAACCACATCATCAACACCAAGTATCCCATCAGAATAAATAGTATGTATATGAAAAGAGGAAATATTATATTCCTGGGTAATCTCATCCTTGTTTTTAATAAATTCTCCCTGTTTTTCTTTATTATAAACATCACTTCTAGCTACAAACCCTGTGTAAACCACTCCTGCAATTATTGTTCCTAAAACAACATTCCTGATATATTTTATTATCTTGTTTTTCATAGAATCCAATGGTTTGATTTTATACTGGTTTAGTGGTTGTATCTCCATATGCCTGGTTTAGTTATAAGATATTTTTTATTATCTTCAATTAACTTAGCAGCTCCTTCTTTTGTGTGAAGCTCTCCATTAAGCGAAAACCATATCCTCCCATCTTCTTCATCTTCCCATTCCCTTGGCTGGGTTATCCATCTGTCAGATGTTGCTATGTCATAACCTTTTTCAATAGCATCCTTTGCAGTTTGGAGAACACATCCCATTGCATTTATTCCCATAAGATAAAGTTTTTTTATATTTCTATTCTTTAGTTTAAGGTTTAAGTCTGTTTTATCAAATGCACTGTCATCAGGTTTTTCAAGTGGATATTTATTCTGAAGCTTATCAACAATCCAAGATATTTCTTTACTAATATTTCCATAACCCTTAAATTTAACAACAACAGTGTATATGCCTTCCTTAATAGAATATTCTAACATTTCTCTTTGGTATTTAATTATTCTTTCCCTATCCTTATTGTGTATATCATCCAGGAATTCTTCCTGCATATCTATCAGGAGAAAAGCAATATTATCCTTTTCAGCATTTATTCTTTCATACAGCTTACTGTAATCCCTAACATTTAAGACTGACTCATCAATGTAAAAATTACCCCTGTATCTTACCTTATATCTCTCAGGGCACGTAATCCTTAAACTTTCTTTATTTGATATTTTAGATAAATTATTATTAGCATAGCTCTTTTTGATTTTATTTAATTTATCTAAAATCTTTTCAATGCCCTTATTAATAAACGTCGAAGTCATTTTATCTTAAAATATAGGAGGTAATATTTAAATCTTACTATTTAAGTTACTTAAAAGTAGTAAAAAACAGAAAGATTTAAATATAAGCGGAATCTATTTCTTAGGAAGATGAAAATGCCGCAAAAATTTAATCCTGATGAATACAAACCATTAGAAGAATTATTTCCAGAGGGAAAAGCCTATCCATTTACAACCCTTCTAGACCCTGAGAGGCCTGTTTGTCAGGTTAGAAAGAGTCATATTATAATCCCTGGGAAAGAAAATGGGCCAAATCTTGAACGTAGGTTAAAAGTAGGAAATGGAGACCAAGAGAAAGACATTGGTGAAAAAATAAGAATTACAGGTTTTGTAAAGTATAAAGGAATGATTGAAGATGGATCCTTAAAATATCAGTTTGATATTTTGCCAAGTCCTAACTTAAGAGAGGATTATGTAAGGGGTTTTGTTACAAAAAGAGATGAAATGAGATCATTGATGCTGTCTCAGGAGATAGGCTCTAATTCAATTAACCTAAATCAGTATGAAAAATCAAGTTTGAAAAATAATACTTTAACAAAACATAATAATTCTAAAACAGAGATACAATATTTGCCTATGGTCATATATGGCACAGTACAGGATAATGGCGGAATATATATTGAAATAGATTTAATGCAAGGAGAAATATAAAACAAATAAAAAAATTAAAGAATTATTTTAAGAAGAAATGAAAAAGAGAGTACTAATATAAAGAAAAAGAGGTAAAACAAGAAAAAGAAGCCTATTTTTCTTGAATCCTTAACAACAATATTCATTCCTTCCTCTTTTATTTTTTGTTCTATCTCTGGATCAAGCCTTTTGGTTTTCATATATGTTAAAGCTATTAAAAAACCCACTAATGTAAGACAGTTCCATAGACCCAACAACATAAGTTTTATATTGGATAATGGATATTTCCTGAAAATAACTTTTCCTGCAAAGAGGCTTGCTATCATTGAGCATAATATAAAGAGAAATATTCCTAATATCCACAGATAGTTGAGAACTTTATCCTTTATTGCTACAGAAATTGGTGTAGAGTTTTTTATCCACAAATCCTCATCAAAATTATCTGATTTTGTATCTATTTTTATTTTGGTATACTTCATATCTTTTATTCTGTTTTTTCCATCAAAGAATTTTTTTAGTTCATTTGTGACATAAAAACTGTTTTGCTTATAATATGTGACCTCTGTCTCTTTCTTTATCTGTTTGTATAATTTTGGTGATACATATTCCTCAACATAAACAAGGATAGGAATTTCCAAGGCTCCATAAACCTTTGTGAGTTTTAATGGAAAATATATTTCTTCTGTTGGGAAATTTACAACCACCCCAAGAGGAACCGCTTTATTGTACCCCTTGTATCCACTTGTCTTTGCCTCGCTCTTGTACTTTTCTATATCACTTATGTATGATACAACAAATGAGTATTTTTCCCCTATATAATCCTTTATTATGATCCTTGACTCGAGAGGAAGTTCAAGCCCTTTTTCTTTAAGATAATTGTTGAAGAACACTTCATTCTCTGCTGTTACAAGCTCACTTGTAAGCCCCATCATCTCTACTGTTTGATGAATAGTAACTCCATCTGCAGAACCCTTATAAAAACCAGCACTTTCACTCAGGGCATTCCCCATTCTTCCTGCAAATAAACCTAAATACAATACTGGAAGACTTATTGGAAATGTTGAATACCCAAGCATAAAACCCATATTGTTGTTTAATCTATCATTAAATTCACGGTCAATATCCTTTCCACGAACCATTGGAAAACCCTTCATTATATCAATCTCAACATATTCTGGTGTTGAAGGCACAGGGAACAGCCAAACAGCTTTTTCACTATTTATATTTGCATCAATATCAACAGAAATAAGCATTTTTTCTATTCCATTATTATATCTTATAAACGCTGTCTGCTGTTTTTCCGGATGAAAACCCCACATATCCTCATCATCTATTACAAGAACCATTCCATCTGCAAAAACTGCTGGCAATAAGAGCACTAGAATCAATAAAAATGAAAGAGCTTTTTTCATTATAAAATCACCTCTGTTATTTAATTTCATTTTCTTATTATATAAAGTTTACGAAAACAAAATTTTTAGTGCATTCTTATTTAATAATTTTTTGTTTAAGTTAGGTCTTGACCGAAGCAAACAAAAGCCTTTAAATAGTTCTTTTGCTTTTTTTTAAGATATGGAAGAAAAAATACTTATAGATAAGGAAACACTTAAAGCTATAGCTGTAGATACAAGGCTTAACATACTTAAGCTTCTTTTAAAAAAGAAATACACTTTATCAGATCTTTCTGAAATCCTTGGTCTTGGAAACTCAACAATAAAAGAGCATCTTGATATTTTATTAAAAGCTAGGTTGATAAAAAAAGAGGATACAACAAGAAAATGGAAGTATTATTCTTTGACATTTAAGGGAAAAAGGCTGATAGAGCCAAGGGAAATAAAAGTACTCTTTGCATTTATAACAACTTTAATAGCAGCTGTTGGGATGACTTTTGTTTTTGCAAAGAAATTCCTAGTGAAAGGAACGCAAACCTTTGCTGCAGAAGCTCCAAGAGCCTTAAATGTTATGGATGCAGCAAAGGGAACTGTGGTTGAGGAAAGCGCAGGGGTGGCTCAGCTGGCAGAACAGACAGTAATCACAGGAACCCAAATATCACCTTATAATCTGTCAATAATAATGTTTATAGTGCTTTTAATATTAATAACACTAAGTGCATTCTTTTTTGGGATGCTTCTTAAAAAGCCGCAATTGATAATAACAAAAGGAGGAAATAAAAAATAATATTTGTAATCCTGCATACGTTGTAAATATGAAGCGGGCTAATAACCTAAAGAAGAATCAACTGCTCTAATAACCTCATCAAGGTTGTATGGCTTATTAATTTGTTTAAATCCTGCATTTTGAACTGATTCTCTTATTTCTTCTGCAATTTCTTTATCAGCCAGTATAATCACCGGTGCCTTACCCTGGTGTAAGAAATATGGTTTGGTTCATATTTCTCTAATTTCCATTCACCACCTAAAAAATTCAACACACCATATAAATGATCAAGAGCTTCTCCAAGTGTTTTTTTAGCTCCTCTAAAATTTCTATAAATAAAACCGCTGCCTTTATTTGGCCAATCAATTTGTTCGCTTAAATGAATCCAAATATGTTGATCATCAGCCACATCTTCATACTTTGAACTAACTAATTTATCAATTGTTGCATTTTGAGCAGGGGGTGTTATTATCAGGGTTTTCATATTAAACAAAAATTTTATTTAATTAAAGGTTTTACTTTCTCCCATAATTCCTGTGATATATCATCTATTGTTCTTACTTTATTATTTGGTGCACAGTCAATCTTATCCCACCCATATTTATCAGCAGCATAAAAGTATGCATCAGCAGAATCTCTCAGATGTTTTAAATCCTCCTCATGTATGTCTTTCATTTTGTTGTTTTCTATATACTCCCTCAAATCTTTCTGGTCAACGAGCTGCTGCCCAATT
>JAFCCI010000003.1 GCA_017610275.1 Candidatus Woesearchaeota archaeon | reverse complement strand
AGATGGCCCCTCAATACTCTGTAGATAAAAATATAAATTTCTTCCCTTTAATTTTTCTATTCTTTGAATGAGTGGGTCTATCTTATTATCTTGTAATGAATCTTTTTTATACAAAATTTTTACCCCCAATTTTATTAATTTTTTATTTTGAGATTGAATTTATTTTTTATTTGATTCTTTAGGTTGTTCTTTTGTTTCCTGTTCAGTTGTTTCTTTTAATTCTTTTTCTTTAACTTCCTGCTCTTTTTCTGCAAATCCCTTTTGTTCTTTTGTCTCTTTTTCAGTTATTTCTTCTTGTTCTTCTGTCTTTTTAGTTTTTATTTCTTCTTCCTTTTCTACTTGTTCTGTCTTTTCCTTGGTTTCTTTTGATCCCTCTTGTTTTTCATCTGTTTTTTCAGTTTTTATATTTTTTGCTTTTTCTTGTGTTTTTTCCTCTGTCTTTTGTTCAGTTACTTCCCCTGATTCATTTTCTTCTTTTTTATTCTGCTCTATTATTTGCTTTGGCTCTTCTTCTGCTTCTTCTTTTGCTTTTTTAGATTTCTCTTCTTTTTTTAATCTTACTTCTTCTAACTTCTTTAGCTCTCCCTCATTAATGTCTGCAAAATCCTTGAATTTTTCCTTTATATCTTCCTTATTCTTTAGGTCAAAGTACTCAAAGAACTTCTGTGAAAGCTTAAGCATGTAGCTTCTGCCATGCCTTTGTTTTATCAGAAAGCCAGAATCAACCAGTTCTTTTATATGATCATAGGCCTTGTTTGTTCTTGCTTTTATTACATCTGACTGTAATATTGGAGCTTTCCACGCAATAACAGCTAATGTCTCAATTGTTGTCTTGCTTAATTCTGTATGAGGATTTATTTGCTGAACTAAATCCATATAAGTTTCCCTTACAGTAAACTTCCAGAAATTTCCCTCTTCAGATACCATAAGGCTTGAATCTTTTTCATCATACTCCTTTTTTAATTTCTTTAATGATTTCTTTAAAGAGTTTACATCTGCCCTGCATAATCTGGCTATTTCATCAACTTCAATTTTATTTCCAGCTGCAAAAAGCACTGCCTCTGCTTGTTTTTTTAGCTCAGTCATTTTATTTTTTTAGGCTATAAATCTCTTCTTTAAGATTAATTATATTTTCCTTTACCATTGAATCAAGTAATGGCTTCAAATCTTTTTCATTTATGCCGCTGCTCTTTGAAATCTGCTCCAATTGCATGCTCTTAATGTTAAGCAATATCATAACAGTATTTTTCAGCATATTCAGCATATTCTTTTTCAATGCCTTTTTTTCAGCATCATTTTGAATCACTCTAAAGGTCATCTGATGCAGTTTTGTCAATAAGTCATTTATCAATCCTGCAAATTGATTTGAATCAAAACTTAGTTTTTCCGGGTCCAGTATCTCAATAGAAGAAGGCATAAAATCAAAGCAGAAACCAACTAAGGTTTGCATATTCTTAAATAGAATTCCAAGCTCTGCAAATGTACTGAACATCTCTTCCTGCTTTTCTGCATCAAATACTTTTTCTTCAACTATTTGAATATCTTTTTCTTCTTTTATTTTTTCAACAACAATTTTTAGTGCCTTTTCAATATGCTCTTTTGGCTTCCCAACTATTTCTATGATAACCCTTGTGAGAATCTTTCCTTCAGCTACCTTTCCTTTTATTTCGCTTTTCTTTTCTTCAGTAACCATAACAAATTAAAAACTTAGAATCTTTAAAAAAGTTTCTATGTACATTAAAGTAATATATGGATTATTACTATTATAAAATAGGTACAAACAAAAGGTTTATATATAAATAATTTTTAGAAGTATAATAATATGGCAACTATTGATAAATTATTAAAATTAAAGAATATGCAAACCATCAATCGTTCATTAGAAAAGGCAATATCTAAATCAACATGCTTAAAGCATAAAGTGGCAGCAGTGATAGAAACTGTTGATAAGAGGCATGTTTTAGGGTGGAACGGACCCCCAGAGTTTATTAAACATGATAGATGTCTGAGAGAGGATTATTCTTCAGGTAAAGGGATGGAACTTTGCATTGGTTCGCACGCAGAAAGAATAGCAATAGCTCATGCTTCTAAGGATGGAATTTATTCAAATGAAGGAACTATATATCTAAGCAGCTGGTTTCCATGTGCAGATTGTGCAAAGTCAATAGTTGCTGCAGGAATTAAGAGATTAGTTACTCCTGATGAAGTATATGCTGATGTAAAAAATAAGATTTTGGTTGATGTTTTAAAAAAACAGCCATATAATTTTGAGATGGCAGAAAAATTAATTGTTGGAGCTGGGATTGAAATAATTGTTGATAAATCAATTATGTATGTTGACAGGCTGGAAAAGATTCTTCAAAAAAGCTGGATTAAAGAAACTAGTTCTGATCCAGAAAAATGGAATAAAAATAATCCCTCTTTTGGCCAGTGTGCTGTTACTGCTCTTATAGTAAATGATTATTTTGGCGGAAAACTAGTTTGGGCACCAGTTAAAGTTGGTAGTAAAGAGATTTCTTATTATTTTAATAAGATTGATGATAAAAAAGTTGGTCTTACCAAAGAAATTGATCTTACCAAAAGCCAGTTTCCAGAAGGGACTATAATTCCAGAAGGAATTGACAAAACAAAAGGTTTTCTTTCAACAAGGGGTTATGTTTTATCATATCCAAAGACACTTAAAAGATATGAATTATTAAAAGAGAAAATTGATAAATTATGAATATTAAAATGGATAAAACATTTATATTTGATTATGATGATACATTGGCTGAAGCTCACAAATATTATGAAGAAGTTAAGGATGAATTTGCCAATTGGTTAATAAAAAAACATAAACTTAAAATAAGTTTTAAGGAAAAGATTCTTGAACATGAGGTTGGAATAGATAAGGAATTAGTTAAAAGATATGGATTTTCTAGGATAAGGTTCCCTACCTCATTTGTTTTAACTTATAAAGAAATATGTAAGCAGATTGGAAGAGAGTATGATAAAAAAGATTTAAAAGAAGCATATATGATAGGAGATTCTGTTTTTGATGAAAAAAGGTACATAGAAGGTGGCCTTATGGATGGTGTTGCTGAAACCCTGGAGTTCCTTGTTGAAAAAGAAGACAAACTAATTCTTCTTACAAAGGGGGACCAAGAAATTCAGGAAATGAAAATAAGAGTAACTAATTGCAAAAAATGGTTTGGTAATGAAATCTATATTGTCCCTGATAAAAAGGAAAAGAGAATTTACAAAATTGTTGGAGATAAATACAAAAACGAAATATGGATGGTTGGAAATTCAATAAAAAGTGATATAAACCCTGCACTTAGAGCAGGAATAAGTGCAATTTACATACCTTCTAAAGTATGGAAATATGAGAGCGACAATAATGAATTACCTGATAATCATAACATGATAAAGTTTGATAGGATTATTGAAATTAAGGATAAGTATGATAGTTTGGTTTAAGCCTTATTCATTTTCTCCATATTAACAAAACATTAAGCAGAACAGATAATCCTAAAAAGATGTATTTTGCAAGACTGCTTGCTTTTTTTGAGGTTGAGATGTAAACTGTCCCAGACTGTATTTCATTGCCTATAAGGCTTAATGGATCGCAGCTGCATTCTGCCCTTGTTTTTTCTATGATTTCATTTAATTCAGATTTGGAAAGCTCTTTTTCCTCTTTTGTTTTAATTGATTCAATAACCTCTATCTCTTCTGTAATTTCCTTTTCTGTTTTCTGGCCTTCCAGAAGCAGCTTAACCTTTAGTTTATAGTCTCCTGGCTCTGCATCAATAATCTTATTTTTCAGCTCAACTGTTTTATTTCCATTAGCTTGGATTAAAATTTCTTGTACGTTATCTTCTCTTTCACCAGAGTAGCACTTGCTGCCACGGTAAACATAACTCCATATTTTTAGCTTGGTTTCATCCTTTGCTGTGATTAAGACTTTTGTTATGAATTCCTTATTATTTTCAGCTGTTAAAGGGATTGAAATAATTTCATAGGAAAATTTAGAATTCGCTTCTGATGTAATTTCATTGGAAGATTTTGTTTCTTCTGGACAAAGGAAATCTGAATTTCCTTTAATTAAAAACTCTTTTTTTTCTTTTATGTTTAGACCTTCAACAACAAGATAATACCTGCCTTCATCTAGCTTGCTATCGCAGTTCAGCTTTAGCTGTATGGGAATAGTAACTAGGTTTTCAGAAAACTTTTTTGTTATAGTTAGTTTTGATGTCTCAGTGCTTATTTTTGTGCCTTTTTTATTCTCAGCCCATATTTTTATTACATTTTTGGTTGAATCACCTTTGTAAATGCTAAGCTTTGCTTTTAATGACTTTCCAAACTCAATCTCATTATCTTTATTTAAATAAAGCTCAACAATCTCAATCCTTGATTCTTTTTCTGGTTCTTCTCCCTTAACAACAAAAAGCCTTTCTGCATAATTATCTTTTTTGTTTGAGTCATTGCATGCAACAAAAATAAGATTAGCTTTTATTAAAAAAGCCTTGTCTGGCTCATCAAATCTTGGAGAAAAACTCTTTTTGTTTGTGTTTGTTGTATTGATTGCTTTTTTAACTGTATTCCCAAATAAATCCTCAACCCAATATTCTATTACAAATGGAAAGCTTTCATTATTAAGATTAAGATAAAAAACACTTGACTCATCAAAATAAATGTTTTTCCATGTTCCAATATTTAATGATACATTACAAGGGATTCCAAGGGTGTTTATAACAGAGATGTTTTTACAACTAATATCATCTTCTTTGTTTAAATCATTAATAGTAGAGCTAATAATCTTTCCGCATATTGTATAGTTGCCTGCTTTGTCTGGTTTGAAACCTCCTGTTCCTGCTGTTTTGTAGCTGTTTAAGTTAGTTAGCTCAAAAACATCCTGCTTGAAAAAATTATGGCCAGAAATGTTATATAGCACACTAAGATTAATATACTCTGTTATCCCAGAAACATGGCCAAGGTTGTCTATCCTGAACAGGCTTGTATATGTTTTTCCTAAAAATAAAGTATCATCCAAAATAACTTTTATTCTCAGCCCTTCATAACTATCAGTTTCAGTTGCTGCTGAAAATAAAAGAAAATTAAAAACAAAAATCAACCAAACAGCAAAAATTATTTTTTTCATAAAGAGTTAGTTTCAAATAGAATTTATAAAAATGGCCAAACAAAAACCAGTAGATTTTTGGTTATTAAGAAATATTTTCAAGTTTATTGAATAATTATTCTGGTTTTTTCTTAATTTTAATGATTTTTCTAAATCATAAAAAATTAGCTAAAAAGCGTTTAAAAACGAAATGTTTATATAGGAATAGTAATCAAATACTATATAAGTAGTATATATTTAGTAATGTTTTAGTATATTTTTAGTATAATGCTAACAGAAACATAAAATGGCCCAAATCAACTTTTCAATAAAAGATGAGCTTAACAAGAAGCTAGAAGAGGTTTCTAAAAAAATGGGCCTTGCTAAATCTGATTATATAAAGAGCCTGATTATAGAAGACTTAAAGAAATACATTTTAAAAGGGGGTAAAAAATGAGATTGAATTAATAATTAATTTGGGTAATTGAATATTACTAATATTATAATTTATTTGTAATTATTACCAAATTTCCATTAATACAAAAAACAGCATCTAAAATGAAAGTTCAAAAAAAGAGGTGGAATGAGGTCAAAGAGATGCCGCTAGTCAGGCATATTGACCAGGCAAAGTTAGCAAAAAGCATAGCATTACTGCTTTTTGCAGTATTTTTTTGCTCTATTTTCTCAGTTAATGCTCAGTCTTATGAGTGGTGGAACGCCAGTTGGCATTACAGGGTATTGCTTGAGATAAATTCTACAAGTTACAGCCGGGTAGAGTGGCCTGTTGAGCATGAAATAAACTTTACTTCTGTCCTGAATGAACTTAGTGTTTCAGAAACTTTTGATAGAAATTCAACAAGAGTCTTTGAATATAATTCTTCTGGGGGTTTATTATATGAAGTGACCAGCCAGTTTGATGTGAGTGATAACTTTGATGCCTCATCAAATGCAGACGGTACATTGGTCTTCTTAATGAATGGCACTACGCAGGCAAATGCAAAAAGGTATTATCATGTTTATTTTGATACAATTGAGAAAGGGCCTAAAGAACAGCCAAATTATTCAAGTGACTTAAATTATGTCTGGGATGGAGAAGAGTTTCATGTTAATAATTCTATCTTAAGCTGGTTTGTTGATACTGCAAGAGGAGAAAACACATCAGGGATTTATCAGGTTAAGGGAATTGTAAGTGGCTTTAATATGTTTGAGATGCCCCAAGAGATTAACAAAACTTTAGAGTATATACAATACTCTAATTCCACCAATAATTTTACATTTGATTTTATGAATAATGCCTCTTTTAGTGTAGGGCCTGTTAGGATGACAGTTGAGCAAATTGGTGAAGAAGCCAAGTGGGGTGACTCAAACAATAAGACAAATGAGGGAAAAATTCTCAAGAAATATGTTTTTTACTCAAATAATCCATGGATAAGAATAGAACAAACTTTTAGCAACTTGGCTGGCAATGAAATAACAAGAGATTCAACTCCTGCTGGTGCTTTAGCATTTGATGTAGAGAGGGCTTTTGGTTCTGGTTATCTAAAAGATGGAAATACTGAAGATCCTAGCTCATGGTATTGGGCTTCACGTCAATCTGGTGGTTTGTTATTAGGCTTAATGAACTTAAATGAAACTGGAACCACAAATTATTTTGCAACTAATTCATCTGAAACAAAAAGAATAGGCATACACCTTAATGAGACAAATATATCAGCTGGAAGCTCTATAACAGAAAAAGCAATTGTTTACTTTAATGATACAGTTGCTGCATCAAATCTTTTTCAGGACCTTAGAAATAACTTAAATAATCCTGTTGGAATAACACAGCAGGCATCAGAAGCCTGGGCAATTACAATAGACCCTCAGACAGATGAGCAGGTGTATAATAGAAATGAAACTATCTTGATAACTGGCAATGTAACATATGATTCAGATAATCTCACAACATTGATGAATGCAACATTTGATATGGGCACTCCGGGCACAGGGGATGACACAACAATTGTACTGTATGACGATGCAACCCATGGCGATGAAACTTCCGGAGATAAAGTCTTTACAAATTATTTTACATTATCAAATAGTTCTGTAACAGGCCAGTGGAACATAACCTTAAAAGCTTATGATAATGAGAGTTATTTCCTGAACCAAAATTCAACATTTATTAATGTAACAGACAATTATAATGTTACTACTTTTGTCATAAATCCAGAAGGATTGGTAAACAGGACAATTAATGCAACAATATCTGTTAAAAATTACAGACAGGATACATGGATTGTAAATGCTGTAATAAACTGCAGTTATGATTCCACTTATTTAAACAATGTTACTGATTATGGAAATGGCACTTATCTTTTAAGTTTCCAGGGACCAGGAACAGCTGGCCCATATATACTAAACTGCAGTGTATCAAAAGATGGAAATTCTGGATGGAACACAGATGATTTTATTGTTGAAGCTGATAAGGTGTATTTAAATATTGAAACATCACCAGAAAATCACACTGTATTTAATGTAACCTGGATTAACAATGAAAGTTTTTCTTTGGTTGTGAATACAACAAATACAATTTATGGTATTGCAAGGAATATCAGTATGAACCTTAGTTCACTAATTTTAGGGGCAAATTCAACATATGAAGGATGCAATAACTTAGACCAGTATGAAACATGCTCAAAATCCTTTTTAATAACTGTACCAAATGCAACATCTCCTGGAATTTATACATTAAACATAACAATAGGGTGGAAGAACCCAGATAATAGTATTGGCTATAATTATAGTATTTTTAATGTTACTGTAGCTTCTAATCCATTAATCGATGTTGAAGAAACAAATATTTCAGGCATAATTGCCCCGGAAAAAGAGAAAAATATAGGAAATTTAACAATAAATTCTACTGGAAATGATGCATTATCAAATATTATTTTTAATGTTTCTGGATTTCCCCAGGGATTTGAATTTGAGTTTATTCCAGAGAATATATCAACTTTGAATGCCGGGGATGTAACAACAGTTAAGATAAACGTAACTACTAATGTTTCTGCAGGTTATTATAATGGTATAATTAATATCAGTACTGGAAATAATGGATACGATGAAGTTGCCATAAATTTAACTGTTTCAGGCACTAACTGCACAATTGAGGTTTCTCCGGAAAATTACACTACAACAAATATCACCACAACAGTTAATGAAAGCTTTGAAGTAACAGTTAATGCAACAAACATAGGGAATGTAACAGCCTGGTATTCAAACATCACCTTTGAGTTGCCCCAAAACTGGATAACAAATGCAACTATAAATGGAATAAGAGAGCCATGCGGTAATTTAAGTGTTAATGAATCATGCTTTAATTCCTTTTTAATAACAGTTGCTAATTTAACGCCGCCTGGAAATTACTTGATTAATGCAAGTATAGTATGGGAAGATATAGAATCAGGTGTAAAATCAAATACAACTTCTATCAATGTAACAGTAACATCAAATGTTGTTATGGATATTCCTGAAACTGATATAGAAGGAAACCTAACTCATGGAACAGAAATCAATATTGGCAATTTTACCATAAACGCAACTGGAAATGATGAATTATTAAATATAACATATGAAGTTTCCGGGCTGTCAGGAGATTTTATAATAGAATTTATTCCTAATATAACAGAACTTGCTGCTGGAAATAGCCAAATTATTATGGTTAATTCCAGTGTTAGTTCTGGTTATCCTCAAGGCAGTTATGAAGGTATTATAAATATTTCTACAGGCAACGATGGCTGGAGAAATTTAACCTTAAATATAACAGTTCCTCCAAGCAAAACCTGGACAATGACACCAAATGAGTGTGAGCATTACCATTACCCTGATTATGGGGAATTATGCAAAATTAATATAACAAACACAGGCAACCTGAACATAAGCTTTAATATAACACCAAGTGAAGGAAATCATTCGTGGGTGAATGAAACTAATTTTATGATCCAGAAACAGGAATCACATATCTTTTCAGTATTATACAATGTAACTGGCGCCGAGAAAGTGTGGTATAATTCTACTTATACAATAAATGCAACTGATTCCGATGCTGATCCCCCAAATATGACCTTAATAGTTAAATTAAATCCTCTTATAGGGCCACTTGTTAATGTTAGTTCAATTCCAAATATGACTATACAACTAAATTCAGTAGAAATCTTTGCTAATGTAACTGACCGTTCTAATAAAGGTATAGATTGGGTAGAGGCAATCATTACCCGGCCAGGCGGAACAATAGATAAAGCAAATATGTCCCTTTATGCTCTTACTGGCAACTCATCAACATGGAATATAACTTACCCAGACATATGGGGCAATACAAACTATAGCGGGACTTATGATGTTTTAGTTCGTGCTTTTGATAAAGATGGTGTACCACAGGAGGCAACTACTAGTTTTTATGTTTATCCTAGACTCTTTGTTGAGCTAAAAACTTACCAGCTGGAATATGGAAGAGGGGATGCTATCTCAATATATTACAAAGCAAAAGATGCTGCTGGCATTCCTTTAGAAAATGTAAATGCAACAATAACTATTGAAGACCCATCTGGAAGTTTAAGTTTCCAAAATTTTGATACAAGCAATTCAAATGGAACTATTCCAATGCCGCCATTTACAATCCCATCTGATGCAATATTTGGCAATTACTCCTTAAAATCTTTTTCAACCTACTATGATGAATACTCCAGTCAGACAGTAAATAATACCCAAACAGTTGAATTTAAGGTTGTTGAACAGATTACAGGGGAATTATCTGCTCAATTATATTCCTCAGTTACTGATGATAGGGTGGATTTTTATATTATTGTTAAAACAACCAATACTTCCCAAGAGCCATATATAACATTAAGTGTTTATAATTTAACAAATATTTATTTTGAGGAGTCTAATTTCACACTTCTGAATAAGACAAACTCCACATTTATCTACACTTATAACCATACAGTAACTTCCGGATTTTATGTAGCTATATTAAATGTAAGCAAAGATGGCCTGAATTCAGAAACATCCGGTTCTTTCTCTGCGCCTGCATCAACTAAAAAAATAAATGTAGAAATTGTTGCACTGCCAATTTGCTATGCTGATAACAATGTGAAATTTTCAATTTTAGTTAAGGATGAGTTTGGAGAATTTATAAATGCAACAAATGTAAGTGCTGTTCTTTATGATAATAATTGGAATACTGTTATCCCTTCATTTTATATTAATCAGTTTTCAACTGGCTGGTATTATATTCAATGGGATATACCCTTAGCTACATCGGGGCAGTATTGGCTATATACAGATGCAATTGTCGATGGCACAACTGGTTCTGATGTTGAAACATTTATGGTGTTAGTTGGAGGGCCATTTAAATTTGAAATAGATGCACCAACAGAGGCTTATATCGGCAATGATATGTCCTTCTTAGTTGAGGCAACAAATGAGGGTAATGCAGATACAGAGTCTAAGTTCAGTTGCTGGATTGATGTTAATGGAGAAAAAGGATCTGAAATAATCTGGCAAAAGCTGATTAGCGCAAGTGAGTTATATGCAGAGAATAAAACAATTTTAGTTCCAGCATCTTTAATACCGGAAAATTCCTATCAATTGAAATGTGAATTATATGCCCTTAACTCTCCTTATAATATAACTTATGCAGTGGATACATTCATAGCAAAAAGCCAGGTATCTCCTCCAACTCCAGGAGGAGGAGGAGGAGGATCTGCTTCAACAGTTCCTACTGCAATGGCTGTAACAAAAATCCCTGAACTTGAAATTGTAGAGCTTTTTCCAATGGAAATTAATGTTGAAAGGGGAGGCACAACATACTTAATGGTCAAAATCAAAAACTCTGGTGAGGTTGATTTGTACAGCATATTATCTGTTTTGGAGGGGATTCCTTCAAGCTGGTTCAGAGTAATGAAGGGAGAAAGTGTCTTAACAATAGGAGAGTATTCTTTTATACTTATAAAATTAGATATTCCAGTAGACGCTGAAATCAAAAATTATAACATAAAAGTAAAAGTTGTTTCAGATAGAATACAAGATGAAAGGTATTTGAATCTAAGGGTATTTGAATCTAAAAAAGAGCTAGTAGAATATCTCATAGAAAAAGAAAAAAAGAGTTTAGAGGAAGTTAAGTTAAAGGCATTATTGGCTCAGAAAGAAAGAAAAGATATCACAACTATTTTTGAAACTTTAGAATATGCAGAAGAGTATATAAAATTAGCTGAAGCTCAGCTAGAAAGTGAACAATATTCAAAATCATTATCATCGTTGCAAAATGCTAATGACCTTATAGAAAAAGCAAACCACCTTCTGCTTAAGGCTGAAGTAGTTGAGGTGTCTGTTTTCATACCTTTCATTCCTTATCCTGTATATGCTGTAGTAATTATAATAATTATAAGCATATTGGTGATAATTTACTTAATAAAAAAGATAAAAGAAAAAGAAATTTTAAGAGGAAAGGAACTAAAAGACATAAGAAGAACTGTAATGGCCCATCTTCCAAAACCCAAAAAAACAGAAACAGAAGAAAATTTAATTTTACTTGAAAAAGAGAAAAAAGAAACACAAAATTTGCTCAAAACTATAGAGAAAGAGCATGAGAGGAGGATTATCTCTGACAGAACATATAATGAATTAAAGAAAGAGAGTGAGAAAAAACTCTCTGAAATAGAATCATCTACAGTTTGTGAAAACTGTGGAACAATCAATGAATCAGATGCAAAATTTTGTGTTGCCTGCGGAAGCAGATTATGAAGTTAAAATCATCTATATTTAAGATAAAAAAAGAAAAAAGAGGTTAAAAAATGATAAAATGCCCAAAATGCGGAACAAAAAACCAGGATGACAATATTTTTTGCAAAAAATGCGGTTCAGTACTGAATGCAAAAGATATGTATGGACCAGAAAAAGAAAGTATTGTTGCCTCAAAGGATTTAGGCAACAATAGAAAAACAAAAGATGCAATAAGTGAACAAATGAAAAAAGAGATGGCAAGAGAAATTTCTAATAACTTAAATGAGCTTATGAAAGATGTCTGGAAGAAAGAAGACAAGGAACTAGGAAGTATTGAGAGAAAAGTGGAGCAAAGCTCATTAAGAGAACTTAATGAATTGAAAGCAAGGATGATAGAAGATGTTAGGCAAATAGTAGAGAGAGATTTGCCAAAAAAAGTCCTTGAAGATGTAAAGAAAACCATGAAAGAAATGTGGAGGAAAGAAGACGAGCGATTGGTTGATATTAAGAAAAAAATGGAAGATGGAGATTATGGATTTTTCCAAAAGCTCAATATAACCAAACAGTTCAATGATATTAAAAGCGAAATTATAAAATTAAAGAATACAAAAATTGCTGTTGAAAAAAAGATAGAGGAAATTTTTAAACTTAATATCAAAAAAATAAGGGAACAGATAAATAAACACGTTGAGGATAAAGTCGAAGAAGTTGGGATTGATATTCTGGAAAGGGTTTATGATGAGAAAAGGTTTAAGAGCTTTAGAGATGATTTGGAACAAGTAAAAAAAATAGAAAGCAGGCTTGAAAATATATTTGGAAGCATGAATCCCACAATAGAAAGGCTGGATAGGGAGGTAGTGAGGCTAAAAGAAGATAAAGCATCAAAGAGTGAGTTAAGGAAGTTAAAGGATAATGAAGAAATCAAAAATGAAATTGCAATATTAAAAAAGACAAAGCCCTCTATTGAAAATATAAGAAAGATAGAGGAAATTTTTGAAATTAGCCTCAAAAAAGCTAAGGAACAGATGAATAAGCATGTGGATGATAAAACTGAAAATATGACGCTTGATATCCTTGAAAGAGTTTATGATGAGAAAAGGTTTAAGAGTTTTAGAGATGACTTGGAGAAAATAAAGAGAATAGAAAACAGGCTTGAAAATATATTTGGAAGCATGAATCCCACAATAGAAAGGCTTGACAGGGAAGTAATGAGGCTAAAAGAAGATAAAGCATCAAAGAGTGAGTTAAGGAAATTGAATAAAGAGATTGGGGGAGCAGAGGAAATGTTTGAGCATCCAGATAAGCTGGATGCAAATTTAAAAAAATGGGAGAATGATAGAATTAGTAAGATTGAACGCAGGTTAAAAGCAATGGAAAATAAAAGTAATAGAAAAAAATAATCCGGTTTGAAAAAAGCACAAGTTTACAAGCTTTATTTCTTTACTTGTTTACTTATTGTTTTGTTGCTTGCTTTGCTTTTTTTGGCGTTTTGTTTTTTTGGTGTTGTTGTTAATGTTGTTTTACCTTTCTTCTTATTTGTCTTATAATCCTCTTTAGGGTGTGAAAGTTCTTCTATGGCTTTTTTATGCTCCTCAAGTTCTGCAAATATTTTCTCCTTGGTTACCCTGCCTAAAATAGCATTTATATCTTCAAGCCTTCCCTGATTTTTTTCTAAAATTTCCTTGTAAGAAGTTTCAGAGATAGAATCTTCTTCATACTGTTTCTTGATATTTCTAATAAGAGCTACAATATTTCTTCTCTCTTCCATTAAATCAGTTATGCTTTCGTACCTCACAGTTTTAATTAATTTGTCTAATTTATCTATCCTGTCTTTTAATCCTTTAGGAACATCTAAATTTCTTATTTGAGTTTTAAGGGAATCCCTTAATTCTTTTATCTCTTTTTTCTTGATGCTATCCCTAAGTTTCTCCAAATCATCTTTCTTTGCAATATTTTCAATTTTTGGCTGTATCCCATCAACAGTTTTTACAAGTTCTGTTGTTAATTCATCTGTTTTTTCTATTTTGTCTCTCTCCTTCCCAAGACTAATTATTCGCTTGTTCATTTCAGAGAACATATGCTCTGTTTTTGATGCAATCCTGTCAGTGTACCTTTTAGTTTTGTTTATATTAGATACTGTTTCTTTAAGTTCTTTGCCCATAGTAAGCAAGTTCTCAAAGCTTTTTATTCTGCCCATTGTTTTTCTGAATTCAGCCAATTCCTTGCTCAGCTTTTTTATAAGCCCTTGGTTTCTTTCAATTAAAGCGTTATTTTTTGCTATTTTTACTTCTTTTTTCTCTAAGTTTCTTGCAATTCTTGTTGGGTCAATTTCTTTGGTTGACTCTTTTATTTTTTCAAACTCGGTTTCAATATTTCCAAAAGACCTTTCCCTATCCATTATTATTGATCTTAATTCACCTAACTCCTCTGTAAGCCTTGATATCCTTTCTTCAGAGTCTGTCCTGAAACTAAATAAAGCATCTACTTTTCCTGCTAATTTCTCGTGATCTATGACAACACTGTCAATCTTATCATTTTGTTTATCTAAAAGTTGAGATAATTGTGAAGCTTCTAATTCTTCAGGTATTGCCTTTTTGCTTTTCTCTTCTTTTTTCTTTCTTTTCAATCCAATCTTTTCTAAAATCCCTTTTTTTTCTTTTTTTCCTTCTTTCTCTAATTTATCTGCCTCTTCTTCATTTATTGTATTTTCTTCTCTATCAGAAGGTTCTTCTTTTTTGGTTTCCTCTTCTTTTTCCATTTTTTCCCCTTATTTTTTTGATTTTTTAATATTTGCTCCCTTTTTAATTGTTCCCTGAGTTTTTAATCTTTTCTCTAATGAGCTTATATAAATTTCAGCCATTCTGAATCTTCCTTCCTTTAGCTTATTGCTTGCCAATTTGAATTCCATTTCTATATCAAATGTATCTATCTTTCTTTTCTTCATATTTTCTATTATTTTTTCAATCTTATCTATTCTTGCAGCATATTCTTTGTAGGTCTCTAGCTCATCATCATGTATTTTATGTGGTGAGTGGACCAATGGCCTGAAATGAAGCCAGTAAGGCCTTCCATTGTTGTATTTAGGATTCTGCACTAATCCAACACCAACCATCTGCCTGGTTATCCTTGCAGCATATTCTTCCCCATATTTTGTTTTTACCCTGTCTATATCTGTCAATGACTTGGTATTCATCTGAACTTCTGTTAAGATATTTCCTTTAATAGTTTCCTTGAAATCAGACAGTACCTGGGAGCACATCACCAAGCCAATGCCCCATTTTCTGAATTCCCTGCATCCCCTTTCCAATGATTTATATCCAACCTTACCTCCATATTTTTCAAGTAAACGATGAAGCTCATCAAAAACAATCAATAATCTTAATGATGATGATTCTTCCCATCCTTGTTCAAATATTGTGTCTATTATATTTTTAACTGCCAGATCATATTCCCCTGAAGTTAGCTTGCTTAATACAAAAACTGTAATTTCTCCGGGTTTCATATACTTCTTGAAATCTATCTTGACATGCGGGTCAGTAACCTCAAATATCATTCCTTTAAATGGCCTTACGTCTGTTTCCTTCATCTCAAAGTCAGGATATGTTTTTAAGAATTTCTCATCCTTGCATGGCCTAACAAACCCTGTCCATTGGGCAGTTGGATCAAATACTACAACTGGCACTTTCAGCTTTAAAGCTTCCTCAACAAATACCATTGCAGATACGCTCTTGCCAGAACCAGTTGCTCCTGCTGTTAAGACATGGGTAGTTAAGTCATCTGGATCAAATCTTGCCTTAACATCAGTTTCAGCTATTTTACCAAGCCACATTTTACCTTTTGGCATCTGATTATAATTTACAGGAGATATGTATCTTTGCTTTTGCTTTTTCCTTTTTTTGTATTCTTTGTATACCCTATGCCCTAAATACATCGCAGGCAATACAGCAAAAATTATTAGATAGGTTATCCAGCTTTGGAATATTCTTTTTGCTGCTTTTAAAGGGGCAGGTACTATTGAAACATCAAAAGCATCTGCAGCATACGCAGACTTTTCCCCGTTCCAATAAGTAACATCTACTTCTATTGTGTACCTTCCAGTTGATGCATCCTCTGGTATGTGAACTGCTTTCTTAAATGACAGCACCTGCTCAACTGCTAATGTCTCCTTGTTACTGATAATTACTTCATTATCTTCAAGCCTCTTTATGATGTATGTAACAACTACATCATCTATTTTTGCAGTTTCACCCATATTCAGGAGAGTTATTTCAAATGAAACATTACTATTTGGCTCAACAGATTTTGATAATGTTTTGACCTTTACATCCAATAATGGGGCTGGTGGAAGCTCAACCTTGATAGTGATAGGTGTTGTGTGGGATATCTTTAAACCATCTAAAGAAGAGATTATATCTCCTGTGTATATACCTGGCATTGTTGTTTCAAGTGCAAAAACCCTTATTTTAACAACATGTGTTGATTTTGGAGCAATTTTAAATATTGGATCATCTATCATAACCAGCTCCCAGGCATTGCCTTTGGTCTTCACATTAGCTGAAATCTCTTCATCCAGATTATTTGTTATGTCTATTGAATGGATTTCATGTTCTCCAGGCTTTAAAGTGACAAATATGAGGGCTGATTTTATTTCTGCCGGCACAGGCACATGGGGTGGTGTTGTGGTTATTGGAGCTGCTCCGCCTCCTCCGCCGCCTCCTCCGCCGCCTCCTCCGCCTCCAGGAGGTACAGGAGTTGGTCTACAATCTTGTGGGCAAACTGCTATTGATTCTCCATAATTTTCTTCACAAACCCCATTACCGCAGATATATTCTGCTAAAGCATAAGCTCCGGAAATATCTGTTAGGTTTTGGGAAACAGTTAAATTAATTGTATTCAGAATTCCGCCAAGCCTTATCCAGGTTGAGTTGCATCCAACATACCTTGTCCAATTACTGCAATGATAAATCCCTAAATAACTTGCAGTAATATCTGTAAAGCCGGAATAATTGAAAGTAATAGTTGCATTCATAGAATCAAGCACAGTTTCTATAGCCCTTCCTTTTAGCGAGCCCCTGCCAATTAAAGTTGTGGGTATATTACCAAAAATTATTGGATTAACAACATCAGAGGTAAGAGATTTATTATAAATTTCTATTAACTCATCAAATGCAAAAATAGTTATGTCATAATCACTAACATAAATTGTTTCATTATAATACCCATTTTCATCAGAGACAATGTGGTATAGTTGAGTTCCTGTAGCAGGTTCATAAAATTTAAAGTCAACAACTATTGGTGGTTTTGTTACATCTTCCTCATCAGTTGATACACCGCTAAAATAAATAGCGGGTAAAATTTTGAAGCTTTCTGAACTTGAGTTTGAGTTGCCAGACATATCATAAGCAAGTACATATACTGAATGGTTTCCTATTTGGGATGTGTTTGTAAAGTTAAGCTCATATTCATAAATACTCCCATAATTTGTTATGAAAATCATATTAAATGTTTGGGTATCATTTGTTGGGTAAGTTATAGTTGCAGTGGCATTCTTAACGCCCCCATCATCAGTAATATTTGCTTTTATGTTGAGAGTTCTGTTGGAGGGGGCTTTATCAGCAACATAAATATCAATGTTAGGAGGGGTTGCATCTGGATAAATTATCGCACTTTCTTCTATATCTATAGAAGTTAGATTATTAAGAACATAGTATGCACTTACATTAATATCATATGCTCTTTCCAGGGTTAAATTAGGTGCAGTAAAATTCAATAGCCATAAACCTTCTGCTGAAGAATAGTTTTGATAATCTAAATTAATATTAGTTATGTTTGTTCCATAACTCAAAGATAAGTTCCATTCAACTCCACTCCCTATAGAACTGTTGGCATAACTAACATTAACCTTAACCTGTATTGAGTCTTCGTAGGTAACATTTACAAGAGGATTTGCCTGAGTTGGCTCTATTATATCAACAAAATATGGATGGACTGTTAAGTTTATTAAAGTTGATTCGCTGCCAACAGAAGAATTTGTTGTGGTTACATAGCCTGTATAATATGTAAGCTCATCAACAACAGGAGCAGAATAATTAATACCTATAACTCCTTCATCACCTATCTCTAGCTCTAAGGTAGTAGTGTTAATCTCTATATAAGGTTCAATATCTCCAGATTTGTTGACATCTACAATTAAGAAAACATTGCCTATATTTTCAACAGTTATCTCACCAAGATTTCCACTAGTTCCCTGAACTATTTCTTTTTCAATGCTGCCAGGCTCTTGGGACCATGACATATCTGAAGGAATCACCACAGTTAAGATTAATGTATCATTAGTACTGCTGGCATTAGCTATGATAGTTCCATTATATATCTGAGGAGGGTATTGTAATGGCACGTTTACAGTAATATTTACTGTTTCTGTTTGTCCAGGTGAAAGAGAAGTTATATTATTAGGTGAGAATAAAACTTCAAAATCCTGGCAAACTGTGTTATTTAAGCAGGCAAAATTTATATTGGTTATGTTAATGTTGCCAATTGACTTGACATTTATTGTTGTATCTCCTGTCCCAGACAAGATAATTATATTCTTTTCTTCCTCAATAATATCTATTAATGGGTTAGGAGCTACAGTCACATTTATAGAAATTAAATCACTTCCAGAAGAATTATCCAGATTATCCCATTTCAGGGAAAGGTTGATTAAATAATTTCCAGGCTGTGTAGAGTTAGGTACATTTATAATAGTTTCATTTGATTTTGCCTCACCCTTAAGCAATAATCCAAATTCATAAAAATCAAGTACTGCAGACCAGTTTATTGGAGTAGTTATATTTAAAGATGTGTTTATGCCTCTTGAATAGCCTGTATTATTTATAGTGAAGTTCAGGTTAAAGCTGTTTCCATCAGCAAGGGTTATGTTGTAAACTGTAACATTAGTTTGGTTAGGAATTACGTTGATAGTTGTGTTAGAAACTCCATTTATCTGTGTTGGTGCAGTGCAGCTAATCAGGCCAGCTGAATCATTAGCGCATATCTTAACTTCATGTATTCCACTAATATTAGTGGTATAAGTCAAATTATAAAGGAAATTATTCCTGCTCATAAATCCTATAAATGTTGTGTTATCTGGCTTGCTTATATTTACCCAGGCACTTGATACAGCAAAATTATCTGTTATATTTGCCTGTATGAAAACAGATTCATATCCAAGTTCAAATATCAATGGGTTGATTTGTACATTAGTTATAGTTGGGGGGATATCTGTTATATTCAATGTGAAAGTAGTTAATTGTTCTGCAGGGGCTGCGTCATTATTATCCTCATCTTTAGCCCATATTGCTATATTTCCATTATAAATTCCAGCAGCTGTATCATCAGGTATTGTAAAATTTAGTGTTACGTTGCGGCTCACTTGTTTCTCAAGCTCAAAGGCAGAAGGATAAATATTAACAAATTCAGTTGTAGCCCCTCCCTTCCAGAGGGTAAACACTAATTTTACATTGCCTATATTTTCTATTTTTATTTCCCCAATATCCCCTGAAGTATTGAGAGGGGCAGCTATTGTCCCAAATGTGCCTGGATTCCTTAACCAGGAGGAATTTAAGGGAACTGTTAAGTTCAGGAAAGATTCATCATAGCCAGCATTGCTTGAATTTGCCCTTATCCATGTCCAATAATAGCCTGGGTGCTGACCTGAAGGAATTGTAGCAGTTATATCTACAGTAAAATTATCTCCAGGATTAAGGTAACCCATTTCGCTTGGAATAAAATTGAGCTGGCATTCATGGCAATCTATTTCAAAGTTGCCAGAGAGATAAGTTATATATAAATCTGTGATAGGTTCATTTCCTATTGAGGCAACTGTTATATTACCAACATATGTTACTGAATCATGGGGTGTTGCTTTTTCTATGCTACTCTCTGTTATATTTATTATAGGATTGGATGTAACTGTTATATCTGTAGAATCAAAGATTGTATCCAGTGTATAATCCGGATTACTCCATGTTGCATTTCCATAAACCCTTATCAATCCATGAGGAGTTGCCGGCAGCACGCTGACCTTTACTGACCATGAGCAGGATTCATTAGAGTATACTGTTCCACAGAAATGGCTGGTGTCATTATAGCTTATATGGTTATTGGAATTGTCATAAACTGTTAAATTTACATTATAAGTTGTTACAAGGCCTGGATTTGTGAAATTTATTGTCAGGTTAAAATCATACCCTTCAGACTGAGATATTCCATATGCTGTCACAAAACCTGGTTGGTTGACAACTTCTCCATCAATTTTTCCAATTACCTCAAATTGTCCAACAAATAATGAATTTAGGTTGCTTTCCGGAGGCATGTCTCTTGCCCATATAGTTACTGAATAATTTCCATCAATTTGTGGGATATACTGAACTCTGTAAACATTATTGCTTATGTTCGGCATAGAAAGGGTAGTGTAAGTTCCATTTGGAAGAATTATTTCTGCCCATACTGCACTAACTCCACTATCATCTGTTACAGTTGCTGTTATATTTGTATGGTTTAGGTTTGCTTCTAAAGTTTTATTTGGAGTTAAAGAGGCATTTGTTATTGTTGGAGGTAAAATATCCTGAAGTATTATGGTTGCTCCTGCTTCTGGTACAAATGCAGAATAACTCATTGTTTCATTATCTGTTATATTGCATTTAAATGATATGTTTCCCTTTTGTTCTGGTATCCATGTCATGTTTGAATATCCTAAAGTGTTTGTTGTATAAGTGCCATTAAATGTAAAATTCCCTCCAGGGTACTTATACCAAAAGTGAACAGGGTAATCATTTATACCAATTTGAGATTCATGATCTTTAACCTTACATACAACACTGAAAGGGTCAGGATAATTTACTACAGATTTGTCAGGTGGTGAATCCCATAATATATCTGCCATAGAGGATATTGTTATAGTAACATAATCTGAACCAGAATCATAATAAGGCCTGATTGCATTTGCTGTGAAGTTTTGCTTCCCAGTTGTTTGGTTTATAAGTGAAAATGTTTCATTTACACCTTCGGTTAGTAATTCACTATACTGATTATACCACTTTACACTAGAGTTATCAAGTTCACTTTCTCCATTTTCATTCCAGACATTTGCTATTAAATCAAGGGCATCTGCCTTGCTCCAGAATGTTCCATTTCCTGGAGAGGTTATATTTATATACAGGATTCCTTTAACAGTTATGTTTGTTTCAACAGTATCAGAATCCTCTAATCCTAATTTTGTTGCATTTATATAAATTACCTGCACTCCCGGCAGGATGATATCATCCGGGTTATAGGTTATAGAACAATATCCAGTTTGATTTGTTAGGCATGAATCAAATTTAGATGTTAAATTATAAAAATCAACAGTTGCATTCTCTGCATCTCCTATATCTGCATCGCTAACATGGACAGTTATATTTGTTTCATTTGGAGAAAAGGAATTATTTCTATACAAAACAGGATTCTCAACAGTTAGATTATCTATGTCTAGTTTTCTGCTGACCCTTACAATTATTGATTTTTCAGAAATTGAAGCATTATAATAATGAGAAGCATCATCAGTTATGTTGCATGAGATATTATACCAGCCAAATAAGTCAGTGATATACCAATCCCATTTAGCAATTCCACTCGCATTTGTCAAAGAGGTGTGCTCATAAGAGCCATTTTTATAAAAGTCAACAGAATAGCTTACTATGTTTGCACTTGTGTCTGCATCTATTACCCCACATGTTACTTGTTGTGTATTTCCTGCTGTAACATCTGTCCCATTTGCAGGGGTCATGCTGTTTATATTGCTCCAGCCATAAACATAGAAAGGAATATCATCAGTATCAGAATCATAATAAGTTTTGTTTGCTTCTGCAGATAAATTATTTAAACCTATTCCATAAGTTGAAGGAACATTCCAGAATGTATCATACCCTGCAGCAATATTATCCCAATTTCTGTCATACCATTCTATTGTTGCATTTTGTATTGTAATCTCACATTCATCATACAATGTAGCATTGAAGCTAAAGTTGTTATTGCGGTTGGTTATTGTATTTGGGGCTGGGCTGCTTATTGTAACATTAAGCTGGCCAATAACTGTTAAATTTGTTTCTGTTGTGTTTATTGGCTTGTAACATGAATCAGCAACTCCGGCTTTCCATTCCTGCATTCCCTCATTTGAAGTGCAATTAGGGTTATAGTTAGTATAACAATAGCCATCTTGAGATGTACAATTAAACTCAAGACTAAACTCATCTGTATTTAAGCTAACAAAAATTTTTCCATCGGTTGAGTTTGGATATATTCCATAGTCTGAATCATAGATTCTTGCTTTTAACAAGGCTGTGTTGTTGCTAATTCTCCGTACTGTAGAGTTGCTATTACCAGAAACAGTGATGGTTGCATCATTTTCCTCTAATGTTAAATTTTGAGGTGCTGTTTCATCTGAATAGCTATATATATCAACTGTTGTAAATTTGAATTGATTCTGGCCCATTTCAGAGCAGTTAAATCTTTTGTTGAAGGTTACTACCTTGCTGATTGGCAGATAAACCATTTGTGACTCTACAACTTCCCATTGCCCAGTTGTGTTCTTCCATAAGCTAACATTATTGGGATCTAAATCATAGTCTGTAAGCTTTACTTCAAAAGTGTAAAGTTCTCCCCACCCACCATAATCATGATTTACTGTAGGCTCAAATAAAATTGGTGCAGAACCTAAGTCAAAAGCATTTGATTTTGTTATAGAATTGGAAGCATGATATTGCTTGATTACTGTAAATGTAGCCTCATACATTCCCATTGGCATGCCAGTTGAATCCCATGAGCAGTTATACCAGCCATTTCCCTCACTAATATTTGTGCATGAAAATGTATTTGGCCCGGATTTAACCTGGAAACTAACTGTTGCATTTTCTACTTCAGTGCAGTCATCATCAAGTTTTCCTGTTATTAATATTGTATCTCCTGTGAGGTAACCCTCTCCATCTGGCTCTGGTATGCTTGGAGTTAAGTTAGTTTGAATTAATAGGTTATATTCAGATGAATTTTCATTTTTATAACAGTTATTGCCAGTAGTGCCTCCTTTCCAATACTGTATGCCTAAAGAATAATTGCAAATAGGCTCAAAATTATAATTTATATAGCCACTTGAATTAGTGACTGTTGGCTTCCCGGAATCCCAATTAGTGTTATCATCAGTTATCCAAAACATTGCATCATAACCTAAGGTAAGAGGAATATTCCTATCGGTGTCTATTACAATTAAACTCAAGAAGGTTGTATCTGTGCCATTCCTCCAAACAGTAGTATCATTTCCATGGGCATACTCAAATATAACATCATTTGATTCTAAAGTAAAGTTTAGGGGGTCTGTCTCAGTCTGATAAAACCTTGAATCTATTGCAACAAATTTATACTCCCATATCCCAATATCCAGGCATGAAAATCCTGTATCCGGACCCCTGGTTCTTAGGGCAATTGTCTGATTTATTGGGGAGGTTAAGTTTGTTGTATTAACCTCATCCCAAGATGGTTCTCCATATTTCCTTATCCATAACTTAAGAGTTACATTATCTAAGTCTTCATCTGTTACTGTTGCATTAAATGTCCATGTTTCACCCCAGCCACCAGTATCTCCGCCCTGCTCAGAATTTGCTGATAAATTTATCATTTCTGGCTTTGTTTCAATAAAAAAGTTATTAATTCCAGTATAAGTCCCATTATTATAAAAATCCTTTGAAGAGTTTATTGTTATATTGTACCAGCGAGCAGGAAGAGCTGCAGGAGAAGAAGTATTTAAGATACATCTATACCATCCACCTCCAAGATTTTCTACTTGGGTGCAATTAAATTCCTGGTTTGACTCATGAACAAGAATAAAGGTAACATTAGCATCTAATCCAATGTAACAATCACTCTTAACAGTGCCCTGGATAGTAATATTATTGTCTCTTAAGACCAGAATTCCATTCAGTGGTTGTGTTATATTATTCAAAAAGTCGCCAATTATAGTAACAGTAAAGTTTGTTGTTGTATTGGTTTGATTATAACAGTTATCTGTTATTCCTCCAATCCAATATTGCAAACCAACTGAATAGTCGCAAGTTGGATTAAAATCATGAATTAAATAGCCAGTTGAATTTGTCTGGTTTTGTAGAGGAGTATAATAATTGCTTCCATCATTGGTAACCCAGAAAGACCCTGTAGCATTAACAATTGGAGTATTTCTATATGAATCATTTGCTAAAATTACTAAAGGTGTTGTATAATTACCAGACCTGTTTACCATGCTATTATTTCCAGTTATATATAACAGAGATACTTCATCTGTTTCTATTACTGGTCCTGTATAGTTAGATGTGTTAAACCTGTTTCCCTCGGTTCCATCAAATGCCTCAAACATGTAAAGATTATCATCACCTATATCAAGGCAGCCAAATGTTGTATTTAATGAGCACTTGCCATTGCCTCCTTCTACAGTCATGTTGCCCTTATTTGACCATGTTGTTCCATTATTTGTAGATATCCATAACCAGCATGTAACATTGTCATTCTGTACATCAGAAACATTTGCTTTGAAGTTGAAAGTTTTCCCCCATCCATCTGAAGGTGGAGAAAAAGTGAGATTATCCAAGGTTGGCGGGCTGTTATATAAATACACCCATTCTTCCAAAAGGGTTGAATTTGGATTATAAAGTGTCTTAGTTGAATTTATTCTTATATCCCAGTAACCACCTATATGCAATGAGGTGTTCCATGAGCAATTATACCAGCCAGCATTGTTTCCAGTCTCATTATTTATAGGTATGCACTGTTCCCATTCACCTGTAGGGGAACTTAATTCAATACTAACAAATGTGTCTGGAATCGAGTTTTCTGAAAGACAGTCAGAAGAAATATTTAATCTTAATGAAACTATATCTCCAACAACTATTGTTTCATTATATTCTGGATTTTTTAAATTATCTTTAAGCTGGCCAAGGATGCTTATAGGATAATCTTCAGTAACCACATTTTTATAGCAAGTATCGTTCCATGTGCCACCTTTCCAAAATTGGTTTCCAACAGAATAATTGCAATCAGGGTCAAAGTTATAGGATAAGTAACCATTAGAATCTGTCTGATTTTGAGTTCCGTTATCCCATTCTGTCCCATTAATTGTAACCCAATAAGTTCCATTTACACCACTACTTACATAAATATCCCTGTCAGTATCTTTAATTCTTACTTTTAGCAACTTGTTGTCAAAACCTTCTCTATCTATAGGAGGAGATGTTCCAGCGCCAGTAACATATTGTACTTCAACATCATCTTTTTCTATTGTAATTGTAGAGCTTATATTATCTGTATAACCCCATTCATCAACTACTATAAATTTATAATCCTTAACTCCTTTATTTGAACAGTTGAAATAATGTCCCTGGAATGAAACAGGGGTTGGAGAAAGTGCAGTTATCACAGTTGAATTCAATAATTCATATTCACCAGTTAGATTTACCCATAGAGAAACATTTATTTGATTATTGTCTATATCCTGAACAGTAGATGAGAATGTCCAGTCTTCACCCCAACCACCAGTAGAGCCTCCCTGTTCAGAAACTGCTGAAGGAGAAGATAATTGTGGTTCTGTTGCTAAATAAAAAGAATTTTGTTTTAGTGTAGAAGTCAGATTGTAATGCTCTTTATTTGCTTCAATTGTTACATCATACCAACCAAGAGCCCACTCAGTATGAGAAGCTGAAGCAAAAGTGCAGTTATACCAGCCAGTTCCCTCATCATTCACTGGAATGCATTCATGAACAGAAGTTTGGTTAGCCTTTAAAACAACTGTTGCATTTGCAACCATGCCACAATCATCTGTAACATTTCCTTTTATTATAATATCATCTATTCCCTGCCTGAATGATTCATTTGATGGGCTAAGTATTTCAGAAGATAAATCAGTGACAACAGTCCAGTTGAACACAGAAGAATTCAAATCCTTATACCAGCTATTATCTAGTGCCCCTGCTTTCCAATATTGCGGCCCAATTACAAATGAACAGTCCAATGTTTCAATATGTGAAATATTAGAATTTGAATCTGTGTAATACAATGGTGTTTCAATCCAATCTGCACCATTTTTTGTGTACCATATCTTGCCTTTTCTTCCAGACCCAATTCCCACATCAGGGTCTTTATCAGAATCCCAAAACTTAACTTCAGTAATCATTTGTTCTGAAGCAGACCTATTAACAATAGCATTATCTCCATTCAAGGCTTCAACATAAATATCATCTTTATATAGTGTGAAGTTAATTATATTTGTTTCATCACTATAAGTTCCATCAGTTACATTAAATTTATATTGCCTTGTTCCTATATCACTTGATGTAAAGTAATCCTTCTTTACAAAACTTATAGTCTGGTTTATGCCAGATGTTGTGTTAGTGCCTGCCTCCTGCCATCCTGTTGACCTGTTAATCCATAATTTAACTGTGTATGTTTCTAAATCTTCATCTGTTACTGTTACATTAAATGTCCATGTTTCACCCCAGCCATCATCATCACTTGAAGAAACTGATGGATTGGTTAAGATTGGCTCTGTTCTAATGAAGAATGCATTTGTTTTTATTTTAGTTCCAGGATTATGCAAGCTCCTGTTAGAATACATTGTAATATTATACCACCCTCCAGGATTGGTTGAAGTATTCCATGTGCAGTTATACCATCCAGGATTTGTCAATGATTCATTTAGGATAGGGTAACAGCTATCTTCAAAAGCATTATTTTGAATTATGAAGCTAACATTTGCATCTGTAATATTATTATCACATTCATCTGTTACTTTTCCTCTTATAGTAAAATTTTGATTAGCAGGGTAAATATTCCCATTTGGCTGGGATATTGTGTTGTTAAGCCAGCCAATTATCATTAAAGTAAAATTTTCATTTGTTGTTAAATTTTGATAACATGAGTCATTCCAGGTTCCGCCAAACCAATATTGCTGACCAACAGAATAAGAGCAAGTTGGAATGAATGAGTAATTTAAGTAACCCTGAGTATCAGTTGTATTAATTGCCCCAGAATCATAGGTTGAGCCATCGTAAGTTACCCAAATCTTTCCCTGAGCATTTGTTGCAAGGGTTTCATTATCTGTATCATTAATTCTTAATTTCAGCCACACATATTCTGACCTGTTAACTGTTGTGTCATTGCCAGCAATATACTCAATACTAACATTATCTTTCTCAAGGGTAAAGTTAAATGATGGCCTGTCTGTTTGATTGTATGGGTCTGTTGCATTGAATTTGAAATACCACTCTTTATCTTCTAATCCAAATAGGTCTGAGCAGCTAAAGTTTGGATAATTAAAAGTCAATTCTGTTTTAGAAGAGCAGTTTTCGCATATTTGGGATTCAGTATGTTGGAAGGTTCCATTATCAGAGGAAAGCCAAAAAGAAACATTAACAGTATGGCCTTCTACATCAGAAACATTAAGCTTGAATACAAAGTTCCTGCCCCAACCATCATTTAATGGAATAACCTGCTCATCCCTTAAGTAAGGTGATTTATTTATATACTCAAGCAATTTGAATGCTGAATCAAATGTTCTGCTTTTATTATTATAATAAGAAATATTATATGAATGCATAGTGATATTATAAAACCCTAAATCAGCACCACTAGAATCCCACTCACATTTATATGTTTTATTTCCAAAATCTGATGTATTGCTACAGTAATAAATAGCATATGTTCCTATATTCTTTAAAGTGAAATTTATTATAGCGCCTGTTAAGTTTTCAATTAAGCATTCGTCCAGGAGGTCTCCTGTTATATTTATTATATCCTGCCTATTATATTCCTCAGTATTAACAGGGCTTGTAAGATTAGGATATAATTCACCTATAACAGTCACATCAAATATTTGAGAAGATGAATTTTTATAACAGTTATCAACTTCAGAATAACCAAACCATTTCTGATTGCCGGCTTTATAATAAGGGGAACATCCTGGATTGAAATAATAGGTTGCATTACTATTAATTGTTTGATTTGATCCATCAAATAAATATTCAGTGTCATTCCATGTAATATTAAATTTAACAGTTGTTTGTGGGGAAATTCCTTCTCCTTTGTCTATATCATTGGCAAATAAAATAAATGTTGCATAGCCTTCTGTCCTGTTTACATGAGACTCGTTTCCATCCAAATAAACTAGGGTTATATCATCTCTTTCAATATAATGCTGTTTCTCTGATGTTTCAGAATAACCCTGACCATTTGGTTCAGAAGCATTAAACTTATAAAAAACAGTGTTCTCTGATTCAGAGCAGGAGTAAGTTCTGTTAAAGCTAACCAAAGTGGAACTTGGATTCATAATAAACTTGCATTCAGTTATGCTATATCCTGCTGGAGGTATTCTTTCTAACAGGCAAACATTAACATCTGCATCATGCGTGGCTATAACTGAAAAATTAAATAATCCCCCCCATCCTCCAGGGTCTGGTAAAACTGTATCATTATCCATATCTACTGGTGCAATTAACCTGAATGCATCTGTTTTTATTGTTAAGTTGCTGTTGTAATAGGATTTAGACACATTCATTGTTATGTTGTACCATCCTGCTGCTCCTAAAGAAGAATCCCATGTACAATTATAATAGCCGTTTCCATCGTCATTGGCATATCCTGAAGATGGGCAATAGACTTCAAAACCACTAGTTATTAATTTAAATTTAACATCTGCTCCTATTACACCATTCCCACAGTCATCTAGTATCCTGCCTCTAACTGAAATTAGATCTTCTTGATTGTAAAAGGTTCCATTAGGGTCCGTGATGTTGAGTCCCATATCCCCTATGATTGTTACAAAAAATTCCTCAGACTCAGTATTCTTGTAACAGGAAGCATTTGTAACATTCATCTTCCATTTTCTTAATCCTGGAATATAACTACAATTTGGGTCAAAATTGATATAATAATGTGTCTGGTTGTTTGTTTCATACTCTTCTGTCCATAGGCTGTCATTAGTAGTTACATAAATATAAAATTCATTATTTTGGATAAGGTTGGTATAACTTTGATTATCATTATCATAAACCCTGGTTGAAAATAGTTCAGAGCCAGATGAGCGATTAATCTCAGTATTATTGCCATGTTCATATTCTATGTTTATATCACATTTTTCTACTGGAAAATTATAGACACTAGTAGTGTTATAAAATCCTGCGTTATCTGTTGCATTGAATTTATACTGCCATGAATCAATATCATCACAGGAAAAATTCTTTTGGAACAGCATAGAATAATTATCACAATGGTCGCAGGTTTTTGTTTCAATTAATTCCCACCCAGTTGTTCTATTTAACCAAAATTTAATAGATACAGTATTATTATCCTCATCGCTTATGTATAAGGAAAAGTTAAATGGACTCTGCACCCAGGCTCCTGGATAGGGGGTAGTATTTGGATTATCTAGTTTTGGAACAGTTGCAAGGAAGAAGGCATCTGATAGCGTATCTGTTCCATTGTAATAATTTGTTTTATTTGATATCATTGTTACATTATACCACCCTAAAGGCTTACTTGCAGAATCCCAGTTGCATTCATAATTTTTATCACCAACATTACTGGCTGTACAGGAATATTCCCCTGACTTATATATAACCTTAAATATAACAGTTGCATCTGATATTGAATAACCACAATCATCTATAACAGTACCTTTCATCAATATGCTTGTTCCTCTTGTATAATTTATGGTTGCATTTGGCTGCTGCAGATCATTTATCAAATCACCTTTCAAAAGGAAATATGAGGAATTTGTAATATTGGTTTCATAACAAGAATCTTCTATTCCCCCTTTCCATTTATGCTGACCAAGAGGATATTTATCCTGGCACCAATAATTG
>JAFCCI010000041.1 GCA_017610275.1 Candidatus Woesearchaeota archaeon | reverse complement strand
AAAAAAAGGTTTTTGGGGAGATATAAGGACAAATCTTTTTTACCCAATCATTATAATATCTTTGTTAGGCTCAATTATCTCTATTTTAGCAGGATTATCACTAATGGATTTACTGAAGAAAAAAGAAAGAAAAGAACTTACAAAGAGCGTTATTGACACAATGACAACACCAGAAGAAAAGCTTGTTATAAAAGAACTAGAAGAAGCTGATGGAGAATTGATGCAGTCTGAATTAGTTAAAAAAACAAATTTATCAAAGGTCAAGGTTCATAGGATAATCAAAAGGTTAGAACAGTTAAAAATAGTAAGCAAATATCCATATGGGATTACTAATAAGATAAAACTTGAGAAAGGGATTTATAAAGAATAACCTAAGACAAGAGTTTCTTCAAAGATAGAAATCTATTATTTGTTGAAAATAAGAAAATTTAGCCCCGCACGGATTCGAACCGTGGTCACAAGGTCCAGGGCCTTGTATGATTGGCCACTACACTACGGGGCTATAACATTATGGAAAAGGCCTGTTTTTAAAAAGTTTTCCAAAAAGATTAAATATAACACAACTTTCTTTTTTAATATGGAAAAAATAGGTGATGGTGCAGAGGCAGTAATCTATCTAAACAAAAATATTGTAATAAAAGACAGAATAAAAAAAGGATACAGGTTAAAGCAGATAGATGAAAAACTAAGAAAGTTCAGGACAAGAAGAGAAACAAAGGTTTTGGAAAAGCTTCATGCAATTGATTTTCCAATACCAAAACTAATTCTTTCAGATGACAAAAACATGCTAATAAAGATGGAGTTCCTCAATGGAAAAAAGCTAAGGGATGCTTTAAACAATACAAACTGTGTAAAACTATGCAAGGAATTAGGAAAGAAAATTGCAATTCTGCATAATAACAGCATAATCCACGGCGACCTGACAACCTCAAATATGATTCTCAAAGATGAAATTTATTTCATTGACTTTGGGCTTAGCTTCTTTTCAGAAAAAGTTGAAGACAAAGCTGTTGATTTACATTTATTAAGACAAGCCTTGGAATCAAAACATTATGAAATCTTTGAAAATGCCTTCAAAGCAGTCTTATCTGGATATAAAATAAAAAATCCTGATTACAATATCATAATTAAAAGGCTTGAAAAAGTAGAATTAAGGGGAAGATACAAGGGAAAATCTTAAAATCAAAAGGTTTTTATACTGAAAATCAAAACAATAATAAAAAATGAGTGTGATTTCAAATACACTAAAAAAGCTTAGTGGAAAAAAACTTGGGAAAATAGAAAAAAAGTGGGTGTTTGACACTTCTTCTTCTATGTCATCAAGCCCAATTACCGAGGAAATAACTAAAGGGAAATCAGGAATTGCATTTGGCACACAAGATGGAAAGATGTATATGCTTGATGCTGATGCCAAAATAAAGTGGTTCTATTCTATCCAGGAAAAGATTGATGAAATTCAGCAGATGTTTCTTGATGAGGAAACTGCAAAAGGCATTTATGCCTCTCCAACACTTGCTGATATAAACAAAGACGGAAAAAAAGAAGTTCTTTTTGGATGTGACCTTGGAAAATTCTATGCCTTAAACTCTAAAGGAAAGCTTTTATGGAAATTTAAGGCAGATGGAGAAATAAGATCCTCTGCACTTGTTGAATATATTGATAATAAGCTGGAAATCATATTTGGATCTAATGACCAACATCTTTATGCCCTGAATGCAAAGGGAAAACTTTTATGGAAATTTAAGGCAGATTCAGGAATTGAGTCAGACCCTGCTATTTTAAAAGCTAAAAAAACACAGATAATATTTGGCTCTAATAACGGAAAAATTTACTCTTTAGACACAAATGGAAAATTATTATGGCAATTCAAGACAAAGGGCAAAATAACAGCAAAGCCGGCAATAGGTGCTATTTATGCTAATAAAAAAAAGTATATTGTTATTGGCTCTGCTGACAACAATCTCTATGTCTTAGATGAAAATGGAAAGCTTGAGTGGCTTTATGAGACAGAAGGCAGAATATGCTCAGAAGCCTGCTTAGCTGATATCAATAATGACAAAAAACTTGAAATAATCTTTGGCTCATGCGATGATAATATATACTGCCTGTCATGCAGGGGAAGCAAAATATGGAGCTATGAAACAGATTTCTGGGTTGTTGCAAGCCCTTTTGTTATAGATATTGATAATGACAGAAAACTAGAGGTTGTTGCCGGCTCTTATGACAATTCTGTTTATATTCTTGATGCTGAAGGAACCTTTCTTCTTGATTATATGCCGGGAGTTTCAGGAATAACCCAGCAGCCAGGCCACTATAATGATTTGATAACAGCAGAACCAGGAAAATATGTCGGCAAAAAACTCTGGCAGTACAAAACAGAGGGAATGATAATTGGCTCTGCATATATCACAAACAGTAAAAAACAAAAAGAGGTTATTATTGGAATAAAGGAGGGAAAGTTGGATAATTTAACTTATAAAAAAGATTAATTGGAGGAAAAAATGATAAAAAATAATAAGGAATTAAAAAGAATTAAACTTTACATAGAAGGTTTGGATGAACAGCTTCAGGGGGGTATCCCAGAAGGGTATGTAACCCTGATTTGTGGTACAGCCGGTACAATGAAAAGCAGTATTTCATTTAACGTGCTGTATAATGAGGCATTGGAAGGAAGAACAGGATTATATGTTTCACTTGAGCAGTCAGCAAAGTCCCTGTTAGAGCATGCAGAAAATATGGGTTATGACCTTTCAAAAATTAACATTGTTATTATATCAGACATAGCAAAATTAAAAGATAAAATCCAGGATATCAAGTCAGCCAAAGGCGGTTCATTAGTTATCTCGGATTTGGGTACTATAAGAAAAGAAATAAAAGGAACTAAAATAGGGCCTAGCGGTGACTGGCTGAATGTCATAAAAAACATAATAAAAAAGCTTAAAGCAGAAGCACAATGCGACTTTTTTATTCTTGATTCATTATCTGCATTATATGTTCTGTCAAACTTTGATGATCCAAGGACAAAGCTGTTCTACATATTTGAATTTTTGAGGGATATTGAATTAACAACTTTTTTGATTTCTGAGATGCCCCTTAATAAAAGCAAGTATAGTGAATATGAAGTTGAGGATTATCTGGCAGATGGAATAATTTTATTGCAGCAGACAGAGAGATTCAGAAAGGTTATCAGGGAGATATCAATTGTCAAGATGAGGGCAACTGATTGCAACACAGATGTTTTTACCCTTGAATACAAAAATAAGAAATTCTATGCCATGCAGGGAGGAAAACCGCCTTTAGTATAAGTTTTCGAAAACTATGTTACCATGGCCAGAATAACCATTGATATTAAAAAATCCATTGAAAAAAATGCTGCTGTTTACTTTGAGAAAGCAAAGAAATCAAGGAAAAAGCTTGAAGGGGCAAAAAAAGCATTTAAAAAAAGCCAGGATAAATTAAATCTGTTAAATGAAAAAAAGAAAAAAATAATTTTAGCAGAAAAGATAGCAGAAAAACCAGTTAGAAAAAAAGAATGGTATGAAAAATTCAGGTGGTTCTTCAGCTCAGAGGGATTTCTATGCATTGGGGGAAGAGATGCTACAACCAATGACATTATAATAAAGAAGCATGCTGATAAGGAAGATATTGTTTTTCATACAGACATGGCTGGCTCTCCATTTTTTGTTATAAAAGCAAACAATAAAAAAATAAGCTCAAAAACAATGGAAGAAACAGCACAGGCAACAGCATCTTACAGCAGGGCATGGCGTTTGGGCTTGTCAAGCCTTGAAGTGTTTTATGTAAAGCCAGAGCAGCTGACAAAAGAGGCAAACTCTGGTGAATACATAGCAAAAGGAGCTTTTATGGTAAAGGGAAAGACAAGTTACCTACATCCTATGTTAGAGATAGCAGTTGGCATTAAAGATAGTATAATCATTGGCGGCCCTGTTAATGCTATAAAAAACAATTCTGATAAGTTTGTTGTTTTAAAACAGGGAAAAGAAAAAACAAGCGAAATTGCAAAAAAAATCAAGAAGATTATTGGCGGAAGCATTGATGAGATAACATTGTTTATTCCCGCAGGCGGCTCAAGAATCCAGAAAGCAAAATGAAATACATTACAAAAAAAGACCTTAAATTGCCAAAAAGAAGGCCAGAAAGCCATAAGGGTGATAATGGCAGGCTTTTGATAATAGGCGGGTCTGTTGATTATATTGGTGCTGTTATGCTTGCAGGCATGGCAGCTTTTCGCTCTGGTATTGATATAGTTACAATAGCTGCTCCGGAGAAAGTTGCCTGGGCAATAAATACATTCAGCCCAGATTTCATAACAAGGAAATTCAAAGGAGAGTTTTTTAGAGCTAAACAAGCTGATAGAATAATAGAACTAAGCAGAGAATTTAATGTTATTCTGATAGGCAATGGCTTGGATGTAACAAAACAAACAATAAAATTCTCACAAAAAGTAATAAAAAATATAAAAAAGCCAAAAGTTATTGATGCTGATGCAATCAAGGCATTAACCTTTGAGGTTAATAACTCAATAATAACCCCTCATGAGAATGAACTAAGGATTTTTTTGGATAATAACCTAAAAGATAAGGAAATTATAACAGATATTTTCAATAAAAAAATAAGCCCTGAAAATAAGGCAAAAAAACTGCAATCTATTTTAAAAGATTTTCTTGAAAAAGATAATGTTATCTTATTAAAAGGAAAAACAGATATTATTATTTCAAGAGATAAAATAAAATTCAATAGAACTGGAAATGCAGGGATGAGTGTTGCAGGAACAGGAGATGTTTTGGCTGGTTTGACAGCAGGCCTTTTAGCGCAGACAAATAACTTATTTGATTCAGCATGCTCTGCTGCTTTTATAAACGGAGTCATAGGAGATTATTTTCTGAAGGAAAAGGGATATGGCTTTATTGCCAGTGATTTTATAAATAACATTTCGTTATTTATCAAAAAATCAAATAAAAAGATTTAAATATTATATAAAAAAAGTTTTTAGCAAAAAGAGGCATTTTATGGAGAACATATTTTTTGACATTGGACTTATAATAATTGTTGCAACTATTGTAGGCTATTTAGCAAGATTGCTAAAGCAGCCATTGATTCCTGCATATATTTTAACAGGGCTTATAATAGGGCCAATCCTTGGATTAGTAGAAGATTCAAACATAATTTTAACCCTGTCTGAGATTGGAATTGCATTTCTTCTTTTTGTTGTTGGGCTTGAGCTTAGCTTAAAGAAACTAAGAGATGTTGCCTCAATTGCAGTCTTTGGTGGGCTTATGCAGTTTGTTTCACTTTTTTCATTTGGCTTTTTAATAGCAATAGTTCTTGGTTTTGTAAAGACTGAAGCAATTTATATTGCATTAATAGTTGCGTTCAGCTCTACAATGGTTGTTGTAAAGCTCTTGTCAGACAAGAGAGAGCTTGACACCCTGCATGGAAGGATAATCATTGGACTCTTATTAATGCAGGACCTGATAGCTATAATTGCTTTATCTGTATTAACAACACTAAACAATTTCTCAATGGCAATACTAGTAATTGCCCTGCTAAAGGGAGTTATCCTGCTTTCAGTAGCAGTAATTGCAAGCAAATTTATTCTTCCGGGCTTGTTTAGGTTTGCTGCAAAATCACAGGAGCTTTTGTTTTTAATGGCCTTAACAACTTGCTTTTCATTTTGTATTTTTGCTGATAATATCGGTCAGATAATGATATACTTGTTTAGCCTTCCTTTTTTTGAGAATGTGATTCTCGGAAATGTTCTTGAATTACTAAGACCGGGATTTTCAATAGCAATTGGCGCATTTATTGCTGGGGTAAGCATAGCAAACCTTCCTTACAATGTGGAGATTATTGGAAAGGTAAAGCCTTTAAAGGATTTTTTTGCAACAATATTCTTTGTGTCTCTTGGATTGGAGTTATTGCTGGGTGAGATGCGCACTATCCTGGTTCCATTAATAATCTTTACATTATTTGTAATAATCTTCAAGCCCTTGCTGACAATGCTTATATGCAGCATGTTTAATTACAAAAAAAGGGTATCTTTTTTAACTTCCATATCACTGGCACAGGTATCTGAGTTTTCGCTGATAATAGTTGCCCAGGGGCTTATCCTCGGCCATATATCCCAAGAATTATTTTCCTTAACAATACTTCTTGCAATTATAACAATAACAATAACATCTTATTTTATACAGTTTGATAATAACATATATATCAAGCTCTCAGGATTCCTGCAGATATTTGAAAAAATAGGAACCAAAACCAAAAAAATGGAATATCTTCCGGAAGATAAAAAAACAAGGATTATACTTTGCGGTTATAACAGGATTGGGTATAGTATTGTAAAGACTGTCCAGAAAATGAAAAAAAGCCTGCTTATAGTTGATTTTAACCCGGATGTTATTAAAAGGTTAATAGCAAGAAAAGTTCCATGCATTTATGGAGATGTTGGTGATTCAGAGATTCTTGAAAGATTAGGGCTGAATAATGCAGAAATGGTTATATCAACTGTTCCAGAGGAGCAGGACAATCTTCTATTAATAAAGAAAACAAAACAGGTTAATAAAAAAACGCTTATATTTGTAACAGCAAATCAGGTTGAGGAAGCCCTAACACTTTATGATGCTGGAGCAGATTATGTTATACTGCCGCACTTGCTTAGCGGAGAGCATGTCTCAATTCTGCTTGAGGACTTTACAGGTGATATAAACAAAATTCTTGAAACAAAATTAAAGCATATAAATGAGCTGCACCAAAGAAGAAGACTTGGCAGTGAGCATCCAATGAATCTAAACCATAATGCATAAAAATGCCGGATAATAAAAAATTAAAGGAAAAGGCAAAAACACTTGAGCCAGTTATAAGAATCGGCAAGAATGGTCTGACAGAAAGCACAGTAAAAGAGATTAAAAAGCAGCTTAACAAAAAAAAGCTTATTAAGGTAAAATTTCTAAGGGCGTTTATCAGTGACAAGAATAAAAAAGAAGTTGCAAAAGAGATTGCCCAGAAAACAAACTCACAGCTTATTGATTTGGTTGGCTTTGTTATAGTTTTATACAAGGATTAAACAATTTCTTAACTCATAACTCATAGTTTATTCAATTCAAAGTTGATTACTCATATCCAAAGCCGTACATTCCGTTGATCTGGATTGGATTATCATTCTCGTCCTCAAAGTGAACAATGAAATCCTTTGTTATTCCAAGCTCTTTCTTCAGCTCATTGTAATCCTTGCTC
>JAFCCI010000040.1 GCA_017610275.1 Candidatus Woesearchaeota archaeon | reverse complement strand
TCCAAACATTAATAGAATTACAAATTTTCCAAATATAAAACAGCCAATAACAATAAATAAGCTAAACAAAAAAAGGTATAAAAAACTTTTTTTATATAAATTATATAATTTTTCTTTATCTTTTATAAAATATTTTGAGAATAATGGATAAATTGAAATAACAAAAAACGAAGGGAAAATAACTAGATTTTTTATAATTGTACATGCTGCATCATACAGGCCAACTATTGTTTCTCCTTTAAAGAATTGTAACATAATTAGATCAATCTTAAAAATTATTAAAGCAAAAAAACATATTACCAAAAATGGAATTGATTTTATCATTAAGTATTTCCATAACTCTAAGTCAATTTTAAGAAGAGGTTTTGGAAGCAGTTTATAATAAAAATAAATTGTTATGATTAAGCCAACAGTTTTTCCAATGGCAAAGGCATATATTAAATGTATAAAACCGTAGCCTATTATTAAAAAATATAAAGCAAATCCTACAATAATAATATTATGGATCAATAAGCTGAGAGCCTCATATATCATCTTCTCATAAGCCCTGAAAACAGAGTAAAAGACCCATATGGATGCATCAATACTAAATATGATGCATATAAGATAGATACCTGCTTTTAACTCTTGAGAAATATTTATTAAGTTGATTGCTGTGATCATTAACAAAGAAGAAACTAAACATAAACCTAATTTAATAAATAACAAATTACCTAAATATTTGCTTGTTTTTAATTTATTCCTTGAAATATCCCTTGTTGTTAAATTTGTTAACCCGGGATTTGATAGGATAAAAAATAAGCTTCCAAAAGCGAAAACAAAGGCATATTTTCCAAGACCTGCTACGCCTAAATATCTGGCAATAAATATTATCTGAATTAAAAACAAAAATTGGCTTATTACCCCCGATACAAATAAGTACCCAGTATTTTTAAATATTTTTTTAAACATTTTTATGTAAAAATATACCCCCCCCAAAGTAGAATTCTTCTTTTCTGTTATAGTTAGTCATCTTATTCCTGTTTTTCCTTTTTCCTAAGTGTATCATTACTAAAAAATATAAGAGGCATATTTCTCATTTAATTAAAAGAAATTTTAAAAAACTAATTACTATTCCTCTAATAATAAATAAGAGTTTTTGATTTCACCCTCTGTTAAAGCACGAGTATATACTTTAACACTTTTTATTAAACCCCCAAAATATTCCCTTTCCCATCTTTCATTTATTCCAATCAATAAATTATGGTCATTAACCTGAATACCTCCATCCCAATATCTATTGTGGAATGTAATATCTTCCTCTTGCTTGCCATTAATATACATTTCCATCACACTTCCATCGTAAGTTAGGGTGATTACATACCAGACATTATCTTCTAATTTTGTGTTACTTAAAAGTATGTGGTTTGGAATATCTTTACCTTCACGAAGGTAAGAAAGTACAGAATGATTGAAAATTGTAATATACCAATCTGGGTTATCCCCTTTTGCCATTATTGTTTGAATTTTACTTGCATTATATGTATAAATTAAGGTTTCAATTGTAATTTCATCACTAATATCCAAACTATTGCTATCCTTAACTTCAACATAACCCCCCTTATTAAGTTCTACTGCCTTTCCAAAATCTGTATCCACAAGTTTGGCGTCTCTTTTTAATGTTCCATCATTTCCATATTTTGAATTATCTTTTATAACCGTTGAATTTACATTAATTAAGTAATAATCCTCAAAATTTAAGTCTAGAATTAAAGACCTTTCATTTTTGATATTGTAAAACCAATCATTAAAAAAATCATTAAAAACAAAAAAACTTGCTCCAAGAATCATTATAATTAATATGAGAATTAATACCTTTGAATTCTTTCTGGCCTTTTCAGCTGTTTTTTTCTTTAACCTTTCAAATTTTTTCTTACTTTCATCTCTTTTTATCCTGAATTCTTCTTTCCTTATTTCTCTTTCCTTATTTTTCCGCTCTTTTTCTGCTTTTAATTGTTTTTTTCTTGATTCCCTTTCTTCTTCAAGTGTTTTTATATTCTCTTTTTCCTTTTTTTCTTTTATTATATCTCCTTTTTCTTGTTCATTGGTTTCAACAGCAGCCTTAATAGTAATATTAGCCAGTTCTTCTGGATAGCCATGCCCAACCAATATATTCTTTATTTCTTCTTTATCATGGTTCTTTAAATCCTCTTTAATATAATTAATTAATCTCTGGCTAACCATATTTAATATATTCACCTCTTTTATCTATTTTATAGAAACCAACTATTTATATTTTTCCTTGTTAAAAGGCTCCGTTGAAAATCTCCGAAAAGTATATAACCCAAATGGAGCTATAAGCTCCATGTTGGGGGTAGACATACAAGGTGTCTACCATGAAGAAAAAATTAAAACTAGTTAATAAAGTTAAGCGTTTGCTGAAACGCTTAGAATGTCCAAGGTGGTTTCACCATTTTGGACCAAAGAAATATGAGTTCTGGCAACATGCTGTTGCTTTGCTTGTAAAGCAGGAATGCGGGCTTGGTTATCGTCGGGTAAGCAGGCTTCTTAGTTGGCTTGGCTTTCATGTTCCAACATACTCTGCTCTTGCCAAAATGGCTCAGAGGATGCCTCTTGTTCTATGGCAGAATATCCTTAAATTAACAGCTAACTTTAAGGTACATATTGTTTCTATTGATGGCACAGGCATGTCCAGGCCACTGCCAAGCCCATACTACTACAGGAGAATTGATAAGCCATATTCTGTAGAAATACCTCTAAAACTGAGTATGCCCATTGACACAGGAAGAAAAAAGATAATGGCACTACGGCTAAGAGCTAAGTATGCACATGATATTAAGGATGCAAAGTATCTTATCAGAAGGTTCCCAACAAACCCAAATAAGTTAGTAGCAGATAAAGGGTATGATGCTGAATGGCTTCATAGATATTGCCATAAGTTATCTATGGAAGCAGTGATACCTATGAGAAATTATGGAAATAAGCCAATTTACAGAGGAAAAAGCCTGCGAAGAAGATACAGAAAAAACTTCAATAATAAAACCTATCATAGGAGGGAAATGTCAGAATCTGTTTTTTCATCCTTCAAAAGAAGGTTTGGGCCTAGCGTCAGCTCTCTTAAGATAACCACTCAAAGAGCAGAGGTATATTGTCGGGCTATCGCCCACAATATAATTTATTGTTTTTCAGGACTTTTTCAACGCAGCCCTTGTTAAAACATATTTACATCCCTTAAGCCTACACTTAATCATCCAAAAAACTTATAAACAAGCATAAAAACCCCCTTACTGCAGCGGGGTGGGGCAGTCAGGAGTGCCCGATGGGCCCATAACCCATAGGTCAAAGGTTCAAATCCTTTCCCCGCTATTAATTTCTCTATTTTGTGAAAAGAACTTTTTTATGCCTTTAATTTTTCTTTTTATTTAACCTTAAGGAAACAAGCAATCCAATAATAAGAATTAAAATTATTATCCATAAAAATTTATTAGGGATCTTAATGGAAAATTTATTCTTTTGTTTTGGTGGTGATAGTTTTCCAGCCCAATCAACTTCATCTAAGCTGAACCTAAATACAGAATCTACACCAGCTTTGGGATGAACATATTCCCATACAATATCCCCTTTTTTATTTACCTCAAATATTCTGCCAGTAGTTGTTTCAGTTATTAATGTGTTATCATTAGGCAATTTTTCAACAAAACCCCCTATAAAACTATAAAAACCAAATCCCATCATATGGTTTGGCATAGTTCCGTCATATTCCCATACAATCTTTTTTACCCTTGGATTTATTTCAATAACCCTTGAAAAAGAATTGCTAGTATAAGGATCACCAACATTAGGCCTTAAAAAGCCATTGTCAAAAACAATAATATTGCCATTTTTCAAAAGCTGGGGATCATGTTGATGTGCTAATATATCCTTACCCCATTTCCATACAATCTCTTTTGTTTTCATATCAATTATTCCTAAACTGTCAGTTGCTCTGAAACTTACAAGCAGGCTTTTCTTTCCATTAAATGGATTGCCTTCTGGCAGATAGTCAATACGGTTAATATTTGGCCAATATTTTCTGTTTTCTGCTGAATTCAAAGACCAATCACTTACGTTTAAATGTTTATATGGGTGCCATTCCCATACAACTTCATTATTTCTATTTACTATCTTTATTACATCAGTGTATATTGTATTATTTTCTAATTCTGTTCCAGGTATGCCTCCCTTAACATAATTGATAAATGCTTTTGGCAGCAAATCCCACTCAATTGTTATTATATTTCCATTTGTCATCGGCTCGGCAAGATGATGCAATTTATTGTTTTTATATTGCCATACAACATTTCCATCCCAATCCCTTTCTTCTATTACCTGAACACACCCCATTACAGGACATTTTCCTTTTAGTCGAATATTGGAAAGAATATGGCCATTTTTAAACACTAAATTATTTATTGTGCTTCCATTAATATGCCATTCATGCAATATATTCCCCTTCATGTCAATAATATAAACAATGCTACTGCCTTCTATATCAGTACTTGCAAACGAAGTATAACCATCATATGCCTCTGTTTTATTGTATATGGTAACACCTGTAGGATAAATAGTTGGGTAAGCATATGCTTTATTAAGCACTAATACTAAAAGCAATATAAACCAAATTAAAAACAATTTTTGTTTCATCTTTATCACCAATATCCTGTTGTTCTGAACCTCTTATATTTATTTCTTATATTTTCACTAATTTTGATGGATTCTGTCGTGTTTATTTTTTCACCCTTTAAATATTTTATCAAATCTTTTAGATAATCTTTTACTCCTGCAAGTGAAAGGTGTTTTCCCTTTTTGTAAAGCACGCAGTCAACTGTTTTATTAGCCTTAACCATATTTTTCCTAAGAATTTCTCCTGATTCAATATCAACTCTTGAATCTTCTTCAGATACCATAATCAATATTTTTGGGTATATTTTGCTATAGTCTGTTTTATTCACTAATTCCATAACATAATCATATAAAACAGTATCATCATAAGGCGCCCCAAAAGCCAAAAGACTAATTGTTTTAATGTAAGGTGATTTTGTATTATTTTCAAATACTGCCCAGGAACCTAGACAAAAACTCACAACATTGATATTTTTTTGATCAACTTCAGGAGATTTTATTGCTAAATCTAAAATTGTTTTGCTCATTGCCTGAGCATCTTTTAATGTTTGTAATCCTTCCCATGGAGCACCAGGTGATCTTTCCGGAGCCCAGAATAGAAATCCATTTTTTGCAAACTCTTTGGATAAGTTCCTTAATTCAAATGGTTCAATTGTTTTATATCCTGCCCCATGGTGATAAATAACCAAAGGGTATTGACTCAATTTTTCTTTTGGTTTTGCAACTATTATATTATATTCTTTATCATTCACTTTTATTTTAAAATCACCCCTATTTTCTTTGAAAGGAAATAAAACAATAATAATTAACAAAAGCACTACAACAATCAACACTTTTTTAACATTTAATTTGTTCTTATTCATTTTCTTATTTCTTTATTTTTATTTTAAAATATTTCTTTGGCAATATAACAATAACAATCAATAAAAATATTAAGGTTATCAATACTTTTTTAGCAATTTTAGTATTTAATTTTTTCTTATTTACGCTTATATTCTCAAATGTTTTTAAATGTTCTTCAAGTTTTTCTTTCATTTTATAAGCTATACCTGGTTCTGTACTTATTAAATTTTCTTTTTCATCAGGATCTTGCTTTAGATTATAAAGTTCTTCATTACTTTCAAAATTAGTTATATACTTCCATTCTTTAGATCTTATTGAAAAAAGGTTACTTAACCCCTCACTAAATGCATATTTTCTTATATCCTTTTTTTCATCTTTTATAATGGGAAGCAAGCTCTTTCCTTGTGCCTGCTTAGATGTTTTTATTCCTACCAAATCTAGTATAGTAGGCATTATATCGACTCCTTGAGCTAAGGCATTAATTTTCTTGCTTTCCATTCCTGGAATAAAAATAATTAAGGGGACATGGATACTTTCATCATAAAGATGTTTTCCATGGCTATACTCTCCATGTTCCCCAAATTCATCTCCATGGTCGGAATAAAGAATTATTATTGTTTTGTTAAGTAACCCCTCACGTTTTAGTGTTTCAATTATCTTATTAAATTCTTGATCTGTTTCATATACCTCAGAATCATAAAATGCCATTATCAAATCCCAATCATAAGAATTACCTCTCTTAAATCTACTAAAAAATTCCTCTGCAATTGATAAATCCCAACCTAAATGTTGAATAGAATCGTTAGAATACTCATCTTTAAATGAATTTCTCAAAAGAGTTTTATTTGAGAATAATTTAGGGTCGTTTTTAACGAAATCATATTTAAGAAATTTGTTAGGTTTATTAATAATTTTTTCAATTAGAATTTCTTCTAGTTCATTATAGCTAAAAGGTTTCATATCAGTTCTATTTATGAACTTATAAAGATTCTCCTCTTTTGATGTGTAAGGTTCATGAACCCTTGATGAAAAAAATGATACAAAGAATTTCTTATCTTTATTATTTTTTATCCATTCTAGTCCATCATACCAATAATTATCTTTCCAATCAAAAAGTTGATTATACTTTAATTCAGAAACATATTCAAATTCTTCTCCTAACTTGGAATGTATAATGGCAATTTCCTCAGAGGGCACAATCAATACATTTGAATAATTGTTTTTACTAAGAATTTTTGGTAGCATTAAAGAATTTAGCTTTGTAGCCTTTTCTTTATTTTCATTAGTTCTTGCTAAGTGTTTTATTCCATGTACATAAGGGTACAAGGAACTATATACAGACATTCTGCTTGGTAATGTCAAACTACTTTCACTAAAAAATTTTTTGAACAGTATAGAGTCTTTAGCGAACTTATCAATGTTAAGGGATGTGTTTTTAGGGTATCCATAACAACCTAAATGGTCTGCTCTTAAGCAATCAATATCAATCAAAACTATGTTACAATCCTTACAAACCATCTTTTTAGATATACTTTCTTTTTTCAAAGAATAAATTGAATATACAATTATTATTAAAATAACTAAAACAATAAATAAATTTTTAAATTTTAATTTATGCATTTTTGTCTTTTATATCTTACATTCTTTGTTATCTATTCTTTGTTATCTAATTTATTGCATTAATAATTCTTTATATATTTTTTCTATTATATTTTAATAAAACACAAATTTAATAAACAAACAAACTTTTTAGTTAACTATGTACATTTCAAAACTCCTTGACTTAACCTTATTTGAGACAAAATACAAGCAGCAAATTATTGAACTGGTTGCTTATTCTTTTATAGCCTTTTTTATCCCTTTCTTTGTAGGCCACCCCCAGCTATTAGTTGGAACAGCTGTTAATATGGCTCTGATACTTTCAAGTGTTTATTTAAAAAGAAATTTTCTCCTGCCAGTTATTTTTATGCCAAGCATTGCAGTCCTGTCAAGAGGACTGATTTTCGGGCCTTTCACAATCTTTCTGCTTTATTTCATCCCATTTATATGGATTGGAAACTTTATACTTACTCTTTTCTTTAAAGGTCTTTACTTAAAAAAGAAAACAAACTATTTTATCACATTGTTGTCTGGCAGCTTTGCAAAAGCATTCTTTTTATTCATGATAGCCCTGCTTCTTTTCAAGCTAAGTCTCATACCAGAAATATTTCTAAAAACAATGGGAATCCTGCAATTCACAACAGCAATCCTTGGCGGTATGGCTGCATTTGCAGTAATAAAATCAAGAGAAAAAATAAACAGCATTAAACAAACAAGCTAATCATGAAACCTATGCTCAATCATTCTTTCAACCTTGCCCAAGGCCATATGCAATGCTTTTGCAAGTTCCCATTCAGTTGCTTTTGAATCAAAGCTTTTTGTTGGGGCAACAATCTTTACACTTATCTCATACTGCTTTCTTTTGCCTGTAATGTTATATGCCTTTACATGTATTACAAGAGAGGTAATATTTTTGATAGCCCTCTGAATCTTGCTGTAATACTCCCTGGCCAGCCTGTTAACAGTATCTGCTTCACTGTTATCCAACTCTTTTATTCCAATTATTTTTATTTGTTCCATAGAAATAAATATGTAATTAGCCTTTATATATTTTATCAAAAATTGTTAGAATACTGCAAACTTCAGTTTGCAGATGAATGATAATCCTCCTGACAATTCACGAAGAAATGCTGAAAGCATTTCTTGTGTCCCAGAAATTTGTTTCACAAATTTCTCAGGATCCTCAAATACTGTGGACTTCAGTCCATAGTATTTATTGATAATTCACTTTCTGCAATGTTTTCCCATAAGTGAATATTTATTTTAAAATATTAAATAGAAATTAAATAACCTGAGCCTTAACTGCTTTATAAGCCTGGATTTCTTCTTTATTTTTTTCTAATTGCTGTTCTACCAAGACTTTTGTCAAGTTTAGGTAATCATTTGCCTTATCAACAACTTTTTGATTAATATATTTTGCTGCTGCTTTATCAACAAGTCCCCCTAAGAAACTACCTGGTGTGATATCTTTAATTTCCTTAATTATTTCTTTTGCATCTAGGTCACCAAGTTTATGCATACTTTTCAACAACTCCATGGTTGATTGATGATAATTCTCACAATATTTTTCATATTTTTCAATAGAACCATGAACTTGTTCAATAATATCTTTTCTAACTCCAATATAAGCTGGATTGCTTAATAATTCTTTTGGATCAATCTGCATTTCTTCAGATTTTTTGGCAACATCAATTGCAAACAACTCATATTTATTTCTTGATCCAAATTTAATATTTTCTGGTGATTCTAAATTACTGAAATTTTTAACTATTTTACTTAAATCTTTTACATCTGCTTCATCAAGTGCACCAATTCCCTGTGCATACTCAAAGATTAAAGGTATATTTTCGCTTAGATAAGAAATCAATCCTTTATCACCAAAAACCCCATGAGTTTTATATACTCTTTCAAGTTTAGCTTGTGACATTTCCTTTGGCATTTCTTTAGATAATTCTAGGAATTTAGCTTCTATATTCCTTATTTCCTTCCCCCCTAGAAATGTTTCTATATTTCTTTGAGATATTTCCATATCTCTTGACATATTAATCTCTCTTGAAAACTTAAATTCTTCCCCTATCTTTTTTAGCTCTTTTTTCCTTTTGTAATTCTCAGTTAAATTCAAAATTTGGGAATATAACAATCTGTCCAGGAATGGAACCTTCCAAAAAGCCATTCCAACAGCCTTGTTAACCAAACCGTTTCTTCCAACAATCCCATCCTTTTTATATGCTTTAATCATATCTTTTGAAGCAAACTTCTCATCTTTACCAAATTCTGGAGATAACATTTCATTGTATACTTTTTTAATCCCATTTATAATTATATTGTCAGATAAATGTTTAATAACTCCTGTTTCACCATTTAAACCGCCTTCTTTGTATGCTTTTTGTATACTCTGAATGGTAATTCCCAAGTCTGAAAAAACATCTTTCCCAATCTGCTTAATACTCATTCCTTTAATTTCTTCTTCACCAATCTCATCTAAAATTAAAGCTGAAACATTTTCAAGATTATCTATTATTTTATCAGTTATATAATTAAAAACTCCTTTCTTTCCCTTAAATCCCTTTTTGTTGTATGAGTTTTCTATACCTTTTATTGTAATTCCTGTTGGAGATATAAATTTATTAATTTTATTGATATCCCACTTACTCTTAGTTAAAGCCTTTGAAGCTGCAGTTGTAACATTTTCTGTATTTTTCATAAGTTTATCAACTATAAAATCTAATCCACTACCTTTGCCTACCAAGCCTTTTTTCTGGAAAGCCTCTAAAATTGGTTTATAAGAATTTATTTCAAAACCAAAATCATTTATGTTTATATCAAGTTTGACTTCAATAGTACGAAGCCCCATTCCAAGTAGAAGGTAGTTTTTAGAAATGTATGATTCAATATCTTTTGCTGTTTTCTTAATATATTCATTTTTGTTCATAAATTTAAGAATCTCTTTTTGACCACCAAGAGAGATATTCGTAAACTTTAAAGCATTTTTTTTAAATTTTTTTGCAGTACTTTTAAATTTTAATTTGTCCTTTTGAGACATAATAACCTCATCAATATCTTTTCCTAGTTCATTAACTCTATAATCTTTGATTGCATTAATGCCTTGTTTAAGATATTTTTCGTCACTTTTTTGTATAATTTCCATTTTAATTAAAAAAATAATAACAGATATATAAATCTTTTGATTTGTTACCATTTTAAAATGAATACTAATAAAATAAATATTTAGTTTTGTGGTAATTAACTCTAAATTAGCTTATTTTAGTGGTAATTAATAGTAAAGCTTATAAATAAGTGGTAATTAACAGTTGTTATTAATATATGTGGTAATTAAAATCAACAAACTGGTTTGTTAGAAATATGTGGTAATTAACAATGGTTTACCGAAAGCAGGTTGAAATCAAAGGCCAAAAATACTGGTACCTATTCCATACTGTAAGGCAGGGAGATAAATACCTTAAGAAATCAAAATACATTGGAAAAGAGCTGCCAAAAGACATTGAAAACATTGAAAAAGAGTTTTCAGAAGAAGTGAAGATGGAAAAAGAAGAGATACCAAAAGAAATAAGAGAGCTGGCAGAAACATTGCATCCCTATGAGAGAAAAGTTCTTCCATTTCTTAAAGATAATAAGTCATTAAAACAGTTGGTTAAGACATCAAAAATGCAGGAAATAGAGGTTATGAGGGCTTTGCAGTGGCTTGAGAACAAGAATATTCTTTCAATAAAAAAAGAATTAAAGGAAATGATCTCTTTAGGAAAGAACGGAAAGCTTTATCTTGAAAAAAGCCTTCCTGAAAAAAGATTTCTCAAGGCAATTGAAGGAACAATTCATATTGACAAGATAAAGGAAAAAGCTGGCCTTGAAAAAGATGAGATAAACGTCTGCCTTGGACTGTTAAGAAGAAAAGCAGCAATTGAAATAAATCCCGGAATGAACATAAATATAACTGAGCAAGGAAAAAAACTCTTGCAAAAACCATCTTTTGAAGAATTATTCCTAAAGCAATTACCGCTTGAGTCAAAGGATTTAACACAGGAGCAGAAATATGCTTTTAATGAATTAAAGCAAAGAAAGGAGGTAATAAAAACTGATATTATTACTGAGAGAAGTGTTGAACTAAAAGAGATTTATAATGAGCTTATAAAGGCAAAGATATCATTTAAAAATATCATTGATGAGCTTTCTCCAAAGATGCTTAAAGACGACTCATGGAGAAACAAAAGCTTTAGGCGCTATGACATAAAAATAAATGTTCCATCTATCTCTGGAGGAAGAAGGCATTTTGTAAATGAGGCAGTTGCTTACATAAAAAAAGTGTGGCTTGAGATGGGATTTAAAGAGATGCAGGGGCCGTTATTGCAAACATCATTCTGGAACTTTGATGCATTGTTTACTGCTCAGGACCATCCTGCCCGTGAAATGCAGGACACTTTCTTTATTGCAAACCCTGAAAAAGGAAAACTTCCTGAAAAGAGGTTTGTTGAGGGGGTGAAAAATGCACATGAAAATGGTTTTGGCACAGGCAGTCTTGGATGGAGATACAAATGGAATCCAGAGCAGGCAATGAAAAATGTTTTGAGAACACACACAACTGTTTTATCTGCAAGAACAATAGCTAAATTAAAAAAAGAGGATTTGCCTGCAAAATACTTTACAGTTGGAAAATGCTTCAGAAATGAGACAGTTGACTGGTGCCATTTGTTTGAATTATGCCAGGTTGAGGGTATTGTTGTTGATCCTGATGTAACTTTCAAAAATCTTGTTGGCTACTTAATAGAATTTTACAAAAAACTTGGATATGACAAAGTAAGAATAAGGCCAGGCTATTTTCCATATACAGAAATGAGCGCTGAAGTTGATGTTTTTCATCCTGTAAGAAAAGAATGGGTTGAATTAGGAGGCTCTGGAATTTTCAGGCCAGAGGTTGTAAAGCCATTACTTGGTGTTGAAGTTCCTGTCTTGGCTTGGGGCCTTGGTATGGAAAGAGCGATTTCAATGTATTATGGGATAACTAATATTCGCGATTTGTATAGGAATGATTTAAAGCAGTCAAGGGAAATAAAAGAGTGGTTAAAATAAAATGCCTACAATAACACTTGATAAAAAAGATGTAATAAAGCTTGTTGGAAAAGAAATTCCAGATGACAAGCTAAAGCACAGAATATCAATGCTTGGAACTGATTTGGAGAAAGTTGATGATTCTGAGATAGTTGTAGAGGTTTTTCCCAACAGGCCAGATTTATTGTCAGAAGAAGGGTTTGCAAGGGCATTATCATCTTTTATTGGGGCTAAGACAGGGTTAAGAAAATATGATGTTAAGAAATCTTTGTTTAAGGTTAATGTTGAAAAGTCTGTTGAAAATGTCAGACCTTTCATAAGATGCGCAATATTAAAAAATGTTAATTTAACTGATGAAGCAATTAAAAGCCTGATGCAATTGCAGGAAAAACTGCATTTAACACACGGAAGAAAAAGAAGAAAGGTTGCAATAGGTGTTCATGATTTTGATGCTATAAAATTCCCCTTGGTTTACAAGGCAGTCAAGCCAGATTCAATATCTTTTATTCCATTGGACATGACAACAAAAATGAA
>JAFCCI010000039.1 GCA_017610275.1 Candidatus Woesearchaeota archaeon | reverse complement strand
TATTCCAGAGATGAAAGAGCTAAAAGAGATTGATGTTGCACTGCTGCCAGTTGGCGGAACATACACAATGAATGCATCTGAAGCAGCAAAAGCAGCAAACACAATAAAGCCAAAGGTTGCTGTTCCAATGCACTATGGCAGCATTGTTGGCTCAGAAGAAGATGCAATAAAGTTCAAAGAGCTGTGCAATGTCAAAGTAGAAATCATGGAGCAAAATCAATAAATTTTTATACTTTTTTTATTAGACTTAATTAAATGGAAGAAAAAGTTTATTTTAATGATTCAGAAGGAAATAAGGTTTGTGGGATATTGCTGAATCCAACATCTGATACTAACATACCTGTAATTATACTATGTCACGGTTTTTCAACAAGTAAAAATAATTCTACTAATACAATTCTTAAGCAGATTTTGGCTAATAAAAACATTGCAACTTTCAGGCTTGATTTCTTTGGCCACGGAGAGAGTGATGGAAAATTTGAGGATGTAACTATTTCCAAGGCAGTTGATGATGTTTTAAATGCAGTAAAATTCCTAAGAGATGAGGACTACAAAAAAATAGGCCTCTTTGGCTCAAGTTTTGGAGGACTATCAAGCATAATTGCAGCGTCAAAGCTAGATGGATTGCTTTTTCTTGCCTTAAAATCACCTGTTTCTGATTATTTGGAATTCAAAAATAATACAATGACAAAAAAACAAATTCAAGAATGGAAAAATAAAGGTTATACTTTTTATTTCAATAAACATGGAACAAAACTAAAATTAAACTATTCCTTTTTTGAGGATTTCAAGAATAATAATGGTTATGGATATGCAAAGAAGATTAATATCCCTGCTTTTATAGTTCATGGCGAATTAGATGAAATGGTCCCATTAGATCAAAGCAAAAAAACATGCAAACTAATGAAAAACTGCAGATTAAAAATAATAAAAGGCGCAGACCATTGTTACACAAAACCAGAACATTTCAAAAAGGCCATTGATTTAATCTCTGAATTTATTTTTGAGAATATATAAATTTATTTCTGTAATATTATTATATTTCCTTTGCCTCTTTTTATTTTTTTTAGCCTGCCATCATTTTCAAGCTCTGTCAGGATTAAGCTTATTGTGGCTTGTGAAACAGGAAAGTTCTTTCTTATTTCTCGCTGTGTTACCCTGCCGCCTTTTTGCTTTATGAACTCATAAATCTTATCTTTTGGGTCTATTTCTTCTTCAAGAATTTTTTCAGCTATTTTTTCTCTTGGCTTTCTTTTTTTAGCAAATATAACAACTGCAGCTATAATTACCACCATCAGGACAATATAAAGCCATGGAAAAGCCTGTTTTTCCTCTTCATAAATATCCTCTAAGTTTATATCCTCGCCTAATAAAAGCAATTCACTTTCTTCAGACAAGTCCGGAAAAAGTATAAGGTCGAGTATATACTTTCCTTCATCAACTATTGTTATATTTTCCTCTGCAGAATAAGCATTGTAATCATGCACATATTTTGCATTTATTACATAACTTCCATAACCAAGAATAAATGAGTATGAGCCATCTTTTGATATATAGCTCTGCTTTGGAGTTGAATTAACCTCAATAACAGCATCCTTTGCAGGATTAAGTGACATGTCATAAACAGTTCCGTATATCTCTGCAGCATTAATGCAAGGCAAACAAACTAAGACAAATAAAAATAATATAGCTGTTAAAACCCCTTTTTTGGCCATATTTTAAAATTATCTTAAAAATTATAAAAATCTTTCTGTTATTAGTTTAATCTCTCTTTTAATGAATAAATTATCTTTAGTATTTTTTTAGTTTATTACAAAACTAATCAAAGAATTATATTAGGGATTGTATCCCCTCATCAATATATGTTTGGCCTATAATTCCAGAGCCTCTTGAAACATAGTGCCTTAGACTATTATATCTATAACTTGCCACAAGAATATCTAACTTTCCAATATCAAATCTATCCATTTTTTTATTAGTTAGGTATTTTATTGCAAGTTTGACCATTTCATATCTTTCCATTCTTAACATGCCTATTAATTTGCTTTTATTATCTTTTAAGAATTTAGATAATTTTTCATAATCAATTGGAAGACTATTAGAACCAAAGTCTATTCTTTTCCAGACAAGATTCATTTTTAAATTACTTGTATAAGCATCTATGGGAAATTGATGTATGATATTTTTTGAAATTCTTCCATCAAGATTATCTGCAATATCAATTGACATATCTATTCCAACATCGTTAAAACTTTGTACAAATATATTCCATTCATCAATTTCCACCAACCCTGTTTTTCCGCTATAATCAGTAACTTCCCATGGAAAATTATCCTTTCCATATGCCCATTCATAAATATAAGCTTCATATAAATTATTTCCCTCTTTGCTGATTGATCCTAATGGCCTTGGAATATGTGGGAAAAGATATTTTTTTGTTCTGAAGAAATAATCATCAAGTTTTTTTACCAAGGTATGCTTAAGAAACATTTTATGCCCAGATTTAGATGTTTTGTTTAGTTGCTCACGTAATGCAATTAAAGCACCCTCCTGGGTTTTAATTGTTCCTCCAATGCCAGGAAATCTTCTCCTAAGTTCTATTTTAATATTGGCCTCTTGACCAAAACCGCCCTTCCCAAGAGATATTACTGACTCATTTTTATATTTCTCAGTTTGCATATCTAAACAATTGTATTATATACTTATAAGCTTTTGTATGCCTTATACAATATTTTCCTTATTCTAATAATATAAAGGGTATTAAAGCATAATAAAGGGTTTTCAGGCCAATCAGCACTTAAATTCTAAAGCGTAAAAAAGCATGTTTATAAATTAAAAAACTTATCTTTATGTTATCAAAATCAATTGGAGGTACAAAATGAAAAAACAAACCGCAATTTTTATGCTGGCTGTGTTATTGGTTAGCTTAGTTCCAATATCATTTGCAGAGCAGGGAAATCCTGACCAGCCAACAGATAGAGTAAGAGCTAATATGCAACCAGCTACAGCGATAACAGCTGTTAAACCAAGGTTAGTTGCAGCCAAGGCAGTTGAGTGGAGAGTTAAAAACATAGAGAGGCTTGCTAATAAGAGCCCAAGAATAACAGATATCATTGAAAGGCTTTCTGGGGAAAAATTAGATGTATTTCTTCATATGTCAAGAGCTGAGCAGAAGAAAATTCTGGAACAAGGTACTGAGAATGCACTAAAAGCAATGGATAAACTTAAGCTTAAGCCTGTAAATAAAAACATGTTATTCAGGAAAAGAGTAATTGCAGCTAATAAGCTAAAACAAGCTGAGCAAAATTACATTAGGGCTGGACAAAACTATCTCAAGGCACTTAATTCATACAAGCAGGTAAAGGGGCAATTCCTTGAAGCAAAGGAAAGATTAAGGGAATGCGAGGATGTTGATAGTGAGGAGTGTGATGAATTAAGAGAGAGGGCACAAACACATTCCAAAGATATGATAGTCAATAGCGCTAACATGATAATTGAGCATTTAAACAAGATAAAGGAAAAGGTTGAGACATCTGAAACAATGGATCCTGAAAGGGCTGAAGAAATAATCTCAGAAATTGATAATTCCATTTCAGAGCTCGAAGATGCAATAGCCCAGGCAGAATCAGCTGAGACAAAAGAAGAGATTAAGGAAGCAGCCAAAACAGTCTCAAAACTCTGGATTAGAATAAGGCACAGGGAAAGGCTTCACGCAGCAAGTGTTGTTAAGGCAAGAGTCTGGGGAATAATGAAGAGAAGCGAGCATCTTGAGGAAAGGCTTGATTCAACACTAGCAAGAATGGAAGAGCAGGGAATTAATGTTGAAGATATTGATGCAGAAGTAGATGAATTCAGTGCAAAGATTGAAGAGGCAAAAAGCAAATACGAGCAGGCACAGGAACTGATGGATGAAGCATACCTTGAAGAAGACAAGGAAAAGCTTAAAGAGATTGTTGATGAGGCAAAACAACTGATTGATCAAGCCCATGAACTGCTTAAAGAAGCACATACACTGCTTGTTGATATAGTAAAAGATATCAAAGCAGCAGGCGGAGAGATAACACCAGAAGAGGAAACTGAAGAAGAGGAATATGAGGTTGTTGAAGAAGAAGACGAAGAAACAGAAGAAGATTAATTTCTCTTTTTATTTTTTTTAAACCATTAAATATTTAAACAATAACAGAATTACGGGATAAAAAGAGGTGGTTTCATAATGACAAATAAAATAACTGTTTTTATATTAACTTTAATGATTCTAAATATGTTTTTTGTTGCAGGATGCATGAAAACTGCTGTAGAACCAGCACCTGAAGAACAACCCATTTCTGGAGAAACAGGAGATGAAACCATTAATGACTTATCTGGAGATATTTCTGATATTGATATTATGGATGATGATTTAGATACCAAAGATCTAGATAATTTAGCACAAGATTTAGATAATCTTGACTGGTAAGGACTTTTTTCTTTTTATAACTCTATAGCTAATTTGTAATTTTATTTCTTTTTACCGCAATCTTTATATATAATTTAGAACTAATTGACTTTTTAAGGGGTATAAACATGAGAAGAACAAATACATGCGGAGAGCTTACAAAGAAAGATATTGGAAAGAAAGTTGTCTTAGATGGCTGGACACAGAGCAGAAGAGACCATGGCGGATTAATTTTCATTGACCTAAGGGACAGGCATGGCCTAACCCAGATAGTCTTTGACCCAACCCATAATAAAGATACTCATAAAATGGCCGAGCATATTGGCCGCGAGTTTGTTCTCGAAATAAATGGAAAAATAAGGAACAGAAAAAGCGGAATGATAAATCCAAAATTAAAAACAGGAGAAATAGAAGTTTTAGTTGATGAGCTTAATATTCTTAATAAATCAAAAACCCCTCCGATTGAGATTGATGACCGGGTTGAAGCTGGGGAAGAAACAAGATTAAAGTACAGATATTTAGATTTGAGAAGACCTATTATGCAGAAAAGGATAGCACTAAGACACAAGATTATAACAACTGTAAGGAATTATTTCAATAAGCATGATTTTCTTGAGATAACAACGCCAATGCTTGTCAAGTCAACTCCAGAAGGTGCACGAGATTATATTGTTCCGTCAAGAGTAAATCCTGGAAAATTTTATGCTTTGCCGCAAAGCCCGCAATTATACAAGCAGATATTGATGATATCAGGCTTTGACCGTTACTATCAAACAGCTATCTGCCTAAGAGACGAAGATTTAAGAACTGACAGGCAGCCAGAGCATATGCAGTTTGATTTTGAGATGAGCTTTGTAACAAGCGATGATATAAGGGAGTTTGTAGAAGGGCTTTACAAACATCTTTTCAAAGAGGTTTTAAACATTAAACTGGAAAAATTTCCTGTGTTTACATACAAGGAAGCTATGGAAAGGTTTGGAGTAGATAAGCCAGATATAAGGTTCGGGCTTGAGTTGGTTGATGTTACTGATATTGTAAAAAAATCTGATTTCTCGGTTTTCAAAAAAGTTGAGACTGTGAAATGCATAAATCCAGAAAAAGACCTTAGCAGAAAAGAGCTTGACAAATACATTGATTTCTGCCAGAAAAATGGGGCAAATGGAATGGCATGGATGCGGGTTTCAGGCAAGGGCTTGGAAAGCAGCATTGTCAAATACTTTAGCATTGATGTGCAAAAGGAATTGTTGAAAAGAACAAAGGCAAAGAAAGAAAGCATATTGATGTTTGTTGCAGGCAGTCATAAAATTGTTGATTCAACTCTCAGCAAGCTAAGGTTAAAGCTAAGGGACGACCTTAATTTAGTTAAAAAACAGGATTTTAAGATGTGCTGGGTAAATGATTTCCCGCTTTTTTCATGGAATGAGGATAAGGAAAGATGGGACCCTGAGCATCATATGTTTACAATGCCAAAACAGGAGTTCATAAAGGATTTTGAGAAAAAACCAGGAGAGGTTATAGGTGATCTCTGGGATGTTGTCTTAAATGGAACTGAACTCGGCTCAGGCTCAATAAGAGTCACTTCGCCTGAGCTCCAGGAAAGAATAATGAAATTTATTGGAATGACAAAAGAGGAAGCAAAAGAAAAATTTGGGTTTTTGCTTGAGGCATATGAGTATGGTGGCCCAGTTCATGGAGGAATGGGACTTGGCTTGGACAGGACAGTTGCTTTAATGGCTGGCCTGCAGGATATAAGGGAAATCATTGCATTCCCAAAGAACAAAGCGGCACAGTGCCCAATGGATGGCTCACCTTCTGATGTTGATGAAGACCAGTTAAAAGAATTGCATATAAAATCAACTTTCCTGAAGAAAAAGAAATAATTATTTTTCTTTTTTGTTAAACCTTTTTTCAAACTCTTTTTTGAATTTTTCAAACTGGCCTTCTTTGATTGCTGTTCTGGCCTTTCTCATCAATTCCTGCATAAAGTGAAGATTATGGTGCTGCATATATCTCTTTACTTCTGGATCATTTATTTTTATTAAATGGTGCAGATAGCTTCTTGTTAGATTCTTGCAGATTTTACAATTGCAGTTTTCGTCTATTGGATTTAAATCAAACTTATATTTTGATTTTCTTATTGAAATTTTTCCATCCCATGTAAACAAGGTGTTGTGCCTTCCGTTTTGCGTTGGAAAAATAGAATCAAAGCAGTCTATTCCTTTGCTTATGCAGTCCAATAAGTGGTTAGGGCTTCCTACACCCATTAAATAATGTATTTTTTCTTTTGAAATATAAGGCATTGAATAATCTATTGCCTTAAACATTTCTTTCATTGGCTCTCCTATTGCCAGGCCGCCGATTGCTATACCATCTAAATCAAGCTCGCTAACAAACTTTGCGCTTTTTTCCCTTAAATCCTTGAAAAATCCGCCCTGAACAATTCCAAACAATAGCTGTTTTTTGCTTGTGTGATATTTTTTGCATTCCTCTGCCCATTTTTTTGTGTTTTGCAAGGAATTAACAAACTGCTCATAAGAAGCACCATAAGGAGAAACATCATCAAGAACCATTGCAACATCTGAATTAATTGTTTGTTCAATATGCATTATTTTCTCAGGTGTTACAAGCTGTGTTGAATTATCAAAAGGATTTGTAAAATTAATCCCTTTTTTCGTTGAGTTCTGCAAAAAGCTTTCCCTAAGCATCTGGAATCCGCCACAGTCTGTAAAGATTGTCTTATCAAAATTCATGAACTTATGCAAACCACCTGCTTTTTCAATTACATTTATTCCCGGTCTCAGAGAAAGTATAAAAGCATTGCATATTATTGCATTTCGGTCTCAGAGAAAGTATAAAAGCATTGCATATTATTGCATTTGCCTTAATTTCTTTGTAGTCAAAAGCCCCAATATACTTTCCAATTGCCCTTGTTGCAACAGGCATAAAAAAAGGTGTTTCTACCTTGCCATGCTCTGTTTTCAACAATCCGGCCCTTGCTCCAGTCTTTTCATCCTCATACTGAATATTAAACATAAAACAAAAGAATAACTAATTCTATTAAATAATTTTCCAAAAGTCAAAAGAGAATTAACACAAAAAAATGGGCGAGCCGGAACTCATCCATACCCTCCATCAACCATTAGAGTAACTCCTGTTATATAACTGGCATCATCTGAAGCTAGGAAAAGAATTGCATTAGCGATTTCTTCGGGTTTTGCAAAGCGTTTTAAGTATATTTTCTCAGTTTCTTCTTCAACAAAATCTTTAGGTAAATCCTTATTAATTTTGGTATTTACCCAACCAGGTGCAATAGAATTAACAAGAATGCTAGGAGCCAGTTCTTTAGCCAAATCTTTAGTCAGGATAATAACTCCGGCTTTTGAGGCATCATAATCCATGGCATCCGGACTAAAACTATTTATCCCGTTTGTAGAGGAAATATTTACAATTCTTCCGCCTTTTGGCATATGGGGAGCAATGTATTTACAGCATAGAAAAACACCAATAAGATTCACATCCAAAGTTCTCTTCCATTGATATACAGTTTTCTCTTTGAAAGGTACATCAAAAACCACACCAGCGTTATTCACAAGTATATCAATTTTCCCGAATTTCTTTATGATTTGCTCAACCATTTTTTTAACTTGTTTTTCATCAGAAACGTCACATTTGATGCATATAGCGTCAGAACCAAGTTTTTTTATCTCATCAATAACTTTATTTGATTCTTTTTCGGATTTGGAATAATTGACAACAATATTTGCACCCTCTTTAGCAAATAACAAAGCAGTTGCTCTTCCAATTCCTCTGCTTGAACCAGTTATAAGTGCAACTTTATTTTTTAGCTTCATAATCAATAATTATTTTATATATTTATAATACTTTCTAAATCAATGTGGGAGGAGGCGAGCCCCCGAATTTCTGCTAACTCATGCAATTACTGTTAATTTCTTTTCCCATACGAAGTGTGGGAAAACTGCGCTCGCAGAGTCAAGAAAACCCCAAACACAAACATTTATATACTACTACATAGTTATAATTAAGCATGAATAAATACCCAATATTAAAAGTAACTAGTGGAATAATACCTGAATTAATGTATGGAAAGGTAAGTGACATTGCTATTAGACTATTAGAAACTAATCCAGTGAATTTTTGTTTTCAACAAATATCCCTGCATAGGGATGTAAAAAAAAGGTTTAAAGATTTACAACATGCATTGAAAGAAAAGGTTTGTTTAGCACATGATAATAGACTTGGACCAATTATAGGATACAATAGACACTACGGAAATATCATGCTATCAGATCCTTCTCGAGAAAGAGGATTAGTGCAAGTAGTTGATGATTCATTAATATTTAATCCTAATCTATCACCTCTAAATAAACAAATCGATTCTTATCTATTTGCCTCTGTTGATCAATATTTGGTAGGTATTGGATTTATTGATACAGTAGCTGAATTCTTGGAGGAAGGTTATAGATTACTGAAATCAGAAAAAATTGGATATTCCTTTCAACGGCAAAGCCTTACAGAGTTAACTGATTTAACACCAATTGATTTAAAAAGTCTAACATAAAGTTTTGGGTTTTCTTGATTGAAATTAACTATTATTATACTTACTTTCTGTAAGGATTCGATTTGACCAAATTTACAAAATTTTATAAACAATGCCTTTTTTATTATATTGTGGTGTATACTTATGGAATTTATATCAATAAAGCAGGCAATGGAAAAAGGCACAGGCCAGGTTAATGTAAGGGGCTGGTGCTATCGTGTAAGGAACAGCAATAAAATGGCCTTTATAGTTTTGCGCGATTCAACAGACATAATACAATGTGTTGTTGAAAAATCAAAACTAAGCGAAGAGCTTTGGAATGAGGCCTTAAAAACAACAATGGAATGCTCACTTGAAATAACAGGAGAAATAAAAAAAGATGACCGCGCTCCAACCGGCTATGAGATTTCTGTTTCTTCATTAAACTTAGTTGGAGAGAGTGACACATTCCCGATAACAAAAGACCAGAGCCCTGAGTTTTTATTGGATAAAAGGCATCTCTGGCTAAGGTCAAGAAAGATGACTGCAATACTAAAAGTAAGGTCATCTGTTTTTCAGGCAATAAGAAAATTTTTCAATGATAAAGGATTTTATGAGGAACATTCGCCAATGTTTTCTCCAACAAGCTGTGAGGGTGGCTCAACTCTTTTTGAAGTGAAATACTTTGATGATATCATGTATTTGACACAGTCATGGCAGCTTTATGCAGAGGCAATGATATCTTCTTTAGAAAAAATATATACAATCTCGCCATGCTTCAGGGCTGAAAAATCAAAGACATCAAGGCATTTGTCAGAGTTCTGGATGGCTGAAACAGAGATAGCATGGTATAAATTTGATGACATACTAAAAAATGCAGAAGAATTAGTTGTTTTTATTGTAAAATATGTTGTTGAGCATAATGAAGAAGAATTAAAGTTCTTAGGGCAGGATATTGAAAAACTAAAAAAAATAAAAGCACCTTTTCCAAGAATAACTTATACTCAAGCTTTGGAGACATTAAAGAAAGATGGACTTAAGGTTGAATGGGGAAAAGATCTAAGAACCATTGAAGAAGATGCAATTGTAAAGCATTATGAAAAGCCTGTAATTATAACAAACTATCCTAAAAAAATAATGGCATTTTACAAGCCAAAGGACCCAAAAAACCCAGAAACTGCATTGTGCTTTGATATGATAGCTCCTGAAGGTTATGGTGAAATAATAGGCGGAAGCGAAAGGGATACCAATATTGAGGAAATGAAAAAGGCCTTAATTGCACAGGGAGAAAAGCCTGAAAAATATGAATGGTATTTTGACACAAGAAGATATGGAAAAGTGCCTCATTCCGGCTATGGCCTCGGTGTTGAAAGAGTTATTGCATGGCTCTGTAAATCAGACAACATCAAAGACGCAATTCCATTCCCAAGAACAATGCTAAGAAGAACACCTTGAAATAAATCCGTAAGTTATATAAACATTTTAAGTTAATTCTTATGTATGGTAGAGATAAAGTGCGGTCTAGAGATACATGGTTATATCAATGTGCAGAACAAGACTAAATTATTCTGCAACTGCGCTATTGAGGAGGATGCAAAGCCGAACACAAATATCTGCCCGATATGTACTGCAATGCCTGGCTCAAAGCCAATGCTTCCAAATAAGCAAGCTGTAGATAAGACAATTGCAATTGCCTTAATGCTTGGATGCAAAATAAACAAGAGATTATTATTCCAGAGAAAACATTATTCTTGGCCAGACCTTCCTGCTGGCTATCAGAAAACAATGTCTGGCTCTTATTCTGTTCCAGTTGGGGAGAATGGAAAATTTCTTGGAATAGGAATTGAAGATGTCCAT
>JAFCCI010000082.1 GCA_017610275.1 Candidatus Woesearchaeota archaeon | reverse complement strand
ATGAAAACAGCATTTGCAACAGGTGATGGAGAATCATTTACAAACCGGCATTTCGGAGATAATGACTATTATTATATTTATGATATTTCTGAAAAGGAAAGCAGGTTTATTAAAAGAATTAATAATACTGCTACGACTATAAAAGAAAAAATGCATGCTGATCCTGAAAAAGCAATGGGGGTTATCGGGTTATTAAAAGAAGAGAATGTTCAGGTAGTTGTATCCAAAGTATATGGGCCGAATATTAAGAGAATCAGGAAAAATTTTGTTTGTGTTCTAATGAATAATACTATCTCAGATAGCATAAATATTATTATGGAGAACTTTAAAGTTATTTTAGATGAATGGGAAAAGGGGGAGGGAAGGGGACATATCAATTTAAAAAAAGTTGAAAGTCAAAAGTCAAAAGTTGAAAGTGAAGAGGTGAAGAGGTGATGAAGTAATGAGGTGAAGAGGGAAGAAAATTAAAAATTAAAAATTAAAAATTAAAAAGTGAAGAAAGAAAAAAGGGAGAAGAAAAACCGGCAATTGGCAATCGACAAAAATGCAAAGTATTATGAACCGAGCATGACAAAAACAAAACCATTTTGACGCACACAGAGATGATTATTTTTTGTTATGCGAGCTACATCTGACAGTTAAAATCAATTATAAACAGATGAAATTAGAGCATATTGCATTAACTATTTCTGAACCTGATGATATTAAGGATTTTTATCTAAAGAGGCAAAAAACTTTGTTTTAAATAAAGTTCTTGCTAATAAGATTTTTAATATAGATAAAGAAACTTCAGTTTTCCTTTTACAAAAAGATGATATTAGTCTGGAGATATTTATTCTACCCGGACAAAACAAACACGGCTTTGAACATATTTGCCTTGCGGTTAATGACAGGGAAGAGCTTGTTGAAAATTGCCTGAAACAAAATTATGAATGTATAAGGATAGAAAGAGATTTGTTAGATCTGGTGTTTTTAAAAGACAAAAGCGGGAATGTTTTTGAAATTAAGGAGAGTCAGGTAAGTAGGTGAGTGGGTAAGTAAGGAAGAATGCAGAATGAAAAAGTATTAAGCATATGAAAACGTTTTTAGATTGTTTGCCTTGTATGATGGATCAGGCTTTGCGGGCAGGAAGAATAGCGACTGATGATGAGCGGATAATCAAGAAGTTGCTTGATGCGGTAGGTGCAATGATGAAAGATATTCCATTAGAGAATACCCCTCCTGAAACGGGAGAGATTATTTACCGGAAAGTAAGGGAAATAACAGGAGTATCCGATCCATACAGGAAAGTTAAGGAAGCGAATATTAAAGAAGCTTTATCTTTATACCCCGGGTTAAAAAAGATTGTAGAAGGGTCTGAAAATTCATTGCTAACGGCTATTCGTATTGCTATAGCAGGGAATGTTATTGATCTGGGAGTGAATAAGAAATTTAATCTTGTTGAAGATGTGCGTGAGATCTTAAAACAGGATTTTGCTATCCTGGATTTTGAAAAGTTTGAAAAACAACTAAAAATAGCAGATTCTGTTCTTTATCTTGGGGATAATGCCGGGGAATCGGTTTTTGATAAAATTCTTATTGAAGAATTAAATAAGCCGATAGCATATGTAGTAAGAGAAATACCTGTTATAAACGATGTAACAGAGGAAGATGCCATTGCATCGGGAATTAATGAGGTTGCTGAAATAATATCTTCAGGAACAACAGCCCCTGCAGTTATTTTAAATTTATGTAATAATGAATTTATTGAAAGATTTAATAACTCAAAAATGATTATCAGTAAGGGGCAGGGAAATTACGAGGGTCTATCAGATGTTAAACAGCCGGTGTTTTTTCTTTTGAAAGCAAAATGCTTTGTTATTGCCAACGATTTAAATGTTAAAGAAAACGATATTATTTTGAAAGGAATTAATGTATAAATATCTTTTTGGTCCTGTACCATCGCGGCGTTTAGGGATGTCTTTAGGCATTGACCTTGTTCCTCATAAGGTATGTTCACTTAATTGTATTTATTGTGAATGTGGAGCCACTACTAACTTAACAACAGAAAGAGCTGAATATGTTCCATATAAAGAAGTAATTCAAGAGTTAAAGC
>JAFCCI010000038.1 GCA_017610275.1 Candidatus Woesearchaeota archaeon | reverse complement strand
AGGAAACCTTGCAGATATAGCTATTCTTGTTGTTGACGTTAATGAGGGCTTTAAGCCGCAGACAGAAGAGGCAGTTGAGATATTAAAGCACGAGAAAACACCTTTTATTGTTGCGGCAAATAAAATAGATTTATTGCCCGGATGGAATTCAGCTAAAGATAATGTCTTGAAAAACATCTCCAAGCAGGGTCAGGACACACAGAAAAGGCTTGATATAAAACTTTATGAACTTGTTGGTAAACTGCATGAATTTGGATTTGCAAGCGAACGCTTTGACCGCGTATCAAATCACACAAAAGAGATAGCAATAATCCCTGTATCATCAAAAACAGGAGAAGGTATACCTGAATTATTGATGGTCTTGACAGGACTTGCACAGAAATACCTTGAAAAATGCTTAAAATGTGATATTGACAGTCCAGCAAAAGGAACAATATTAGAGGTAAAGGAGGAAAAAGGCCTTGGTGTAGCCCTTGATGTTATTATCTATGATGGCATATTAAAAAAAGATGATATTATTGTTATTGGTGGAATTGAGAAGCCGGTTGTAACAAAACCAAGGGCATTGCTTGAGCCAATGCCTTTATCAGAGATGAGGGACAAGAAAACAAAATTTAAACAGGTTGATGAAATATGTGCTGCAAGATGCATAAAAATATCTGCTCCTGAAATAGAAAATGCTGTTGCAGGAATGCCATTGATGGCAAGCTCAAAAGATTCTCTTGAAAAAACAAAACAGGAGATCCAGAAATTAGTATCTGAGGTTATAATAGAAACAGATGAGCAGGGTATTATATTGAAAGCAGATTCACTTGGCTCTCTTGAAGCATTAATAACTGTGTTCAGGGAGAAAAATATCAAAATAAGGAGGGCGTCAATTGGCAATATATCAAAAAAAGATGTAATTGATGCAGAGAGCAATTATGAGAAAGATCCATTAAGCTCTGTGGTTATTGGTTTTAATGTTAAACTTAATGATGATGCAAAATCAGAAAAAGTAAAGGTTTTTACAAACGATATTATCTATAAGCTGATAGAAGGCTTTGAAAAATGGGTTGAAGGCGAGACAAAAAGGCGTGAAGCATCAGAAGTGGACATGCTTGTAAGGCCATGCAAAGTGAAAGTAATGCCTGGCTATGTATTCAGGCAAAATAATCCAGCTGTTGTTGGTGTTGATGTTCTTGAGGGTAAAGTTAAAACAAATATGCAGCTAATGAAAGAAATTATTCCCATAACCACAATAAAGGGCATACAATTAGAGAAAAAGAATATTACAGAGGCTGAAAAAGGAAAGCAGGTTGCAATCTCGCTTGATAAAGTTACTGTAGGAAGGCAAATTAATGAAAGTGATATTCTCTATTCTGTAATCCCTGAAAATGATTTCAGAAAGCTAAAAGATCTGAAAAAATATCTGTCAGAAGGAGAAATAACTATCTTGAAAGAGATTGCAGTAATGATGAGAAAGGAAAATCCTCTCTGGGGTGTTTGATTTGTCATTAGAACTTAAAATATTAAACAGGAAGAAAATCAAGGAAATACTGGCATTAATAAAAAAACAATGGGGCGCTGGTTTCAAGACAGAACTTGCTTTCTTGATGAATACTCAGAATAAGATATTTCTTGTTAATAAAGAAGTGTTTAACCTAAACCTTGAAAAATTAAGGATTAATTCAATTGGTCTCTACTTTGGAGAGCTTAAAAACAATGAGTTAAGATTAAGTATAGATGGCTCCCAGTTAATTGGGAATGGTGCACAATTAAATATTGCTGAGCTTAATGAAAAACAGGCCATGCAGTGGCTCAAGGGCCATGATATAGATGTAAAAGGCAATTACAAGGGTTTTGTGATATTGAAACACAAGAATGACTTTCTCGGCACAGGCAAGTACAAGAATGGAAAAGTACTTAATTTTGTTCCAAAGGCCAGACGTTTTAAGTATAACTTAGAAATACCAGAATAATTAATTTATTTTTGATAGTATAATTTTAACTTAATAGTAGTAAAAATAGAAAGATTTATAAACAATTAATATATTTATTAGATAAAAATGTCAACTTTTCCACAAAATTACAAAGAAAAAAAAGAATTAGTAGATTATCTTAGCAGGCTTAAAGCCGGTTTTAAGTCTGATTTAAATCAAATCATGGATTTCCCTCTTTCTGGGCACCTTAAAAAGGATAAAGAACTGGAAAAAATAATTAATTCTGCTAAGAAAAAATATGAAGAAATCTCTGTTAATGACAGGATTTTGCTTTCATGGTTCATGGATTTCACCCATGAAACTCTTCTGTATAACCAGGGATTAAAGCCAAACCTTAACCAAAAATTTATTATTGATTGTGATATTGTCAGGCCTAATAGCAGTATAAACCAGAAGATAGAATTGAATATTGATGATAAAATAAAAAAGGAAATGGAAGCAACAACTGATTTTAAATTTACAAAAAACCAGATCAGGAAACAGCAAAATCTTACAAGACCATATATGAAAAAAGAAAACATTAAAATTAAAATAAAAAAGTCGTATATAAAGGAAATTTTAAGTTATGCCCCTGAAGATAAAATAAAAGGGTTTATTTTAGAATTTAATGCAAGGATAAAACACGGGGATAATTTAAAGGAGAAGGCATTTATTTTAATTTGTGAGCAATATCTAAACAGGAAAATAAGAGCAAGAGCTGATAAAATTGAAACTAATTACAAAGAAGTAGGGGAAATTGCAGACAGAAAAGCAGTCAGAATCATAACCATGCATAGAGATGAGGTAATCCCCACAGTAAGAAAAATTGCTAAGTCATGCGGTCAGAGATTAAATGAAAATACTAAGAAGGTTATTCCTGTTAAGACTTACAGGGAATATGATAAATACTGGTATTTTATCAAGCTGACTAAGCCATACTTAAATATTGGCAATCTTTCTTCTGCTAAAAACAATAAATATGAGTCATACCATATTATAGGAAATTTTTTTGGAGAACCAATCGAGACCCAGGTAAGAAGCGAGGACATGCACAAAACTGCAGAGAATGGATCTGCAGACTGGATTGCCTACAAAAAAAAGAACAGAAGAATTATAGAAAATATCCTTAAAGAAAAGCCTGAGTCACATTACATTCTTAACTTATTTCAGGATATCTTTAAGGGGATTGAGTAATTAAATTATGTCTTCTATTGGCACCTTTGGCTTCTTTGCAGGTGTTTTCTCTTTTTTAACTTCCTTTGTAAGGTCAACTCCCAAATCCTGCAATGACTTTACATGCATCTGCATAAGCTGCTCAACAATGCTCAATATTTTGGCCATTTCTTCCCTTTCCTTTGCTAATGTGGTTAGTGCACCCTTATGAAAACCAATCATCTCCTCTTTACTTGCTTTTTTTGCCATAACTATCACCAATACCTAGTTTTTATTACTTATATTTATTCTTTTTGAATTTTGAATCAAAAGAGGCATATTTTTAAACTTAATAGATTTCTCATAAAGCATGGAAACCAAGAGACTAATCAATAATGGAAACTTAATTAGCCAGGATGAATGGGATAAATATATCAATAACCTTAAAACAAATAAGACAGAAACAAATAAAGAGAAATGCAGGGAATTAATTAAGGATGCCCTTATTAAATCAGTCAAAAAGAGAACCTGTAACTTAAAGAATTTTGGGATTCTTTTCTCAGGCGGCATAGATTCCTCAATAATTGCATTAATATGCAAACAACTAAATCTCAACCTCACTTGTTATTGCATTGGACTGAAAAACTCTAAAGACCTTGAATGGGCAGAAAGAACTGCCTTGGCCCTTAACCTAAAGCTAAAAACACTAACCCTGGAATTAAATGAAGCAGAAAAAGTGATAAAAAAAACAATTAAGATACTAAAACAAGCAGATATTGTTGATGTTGGTGTCGGCTCTGTGATTTATGCAGGAATAAATCTTGCAAAAAAAGATTCAATCAACACTTTATTTACTGGTTCTGGCTCTGATGAAATGTTTGCAGGATACAGCAGGTTTGAAAATATAAAAGATGTAAATAAAGAGTGCTGGTCAAGCCTTCATAACATATTCAAAGACTTAAAAAGAGATTTCCTGATAGCAGAAAGCCAAAAAGCAAAATTAATAACTCCTTTTCTCGATGACAAAGTCATAAAATCAGCAATGAAGGTTTCTCCAACATATAAAATAAATAGGGGAATAAGAAAATATACATTGCGTGAAGTTGCAGTTGATTTGGGACTGCCAAAAGAATTTGCCTTTAGAAAAAAGCTTGCAGCCCAATATGGCTCAGGAATTGATAAGGTAATATTAAAATTAGCAAAAAAGAATGGCTTCAAATACAAAAAAGATTACCTTAAATGAATCTCAACAATATCTCCGTCTAAAAGCTTATGCTTTAGCCTTAGCATCTGTCCGCCAAACTTTGCAGACTTTCCCCAAACACGTGCAAACTTGAATTTTGTGACAAAATCTTTGTGGAGCTTATTGCAAACATCTCCTATTGTACAATCCTTGTTTATTATTAATGGAACATCTAAATCTGCTTTTTTTCTGACTTCCTTAAGGTATATATTTATTAATTCAAGTCCGTTGTATATTTTTTCCTTTAATTCATTTATATTAAAAGGGTTATTTGCGCATATCAAAACAGCACCAGGAAATTTTCTTTTTGCATCCTCTATTTGCTCAGGAGTTGCAAGGTCAATCTTGTTTATAACAATAATTGCATTGACATACTTTTTGTTGCCTTCTATACAATCAATAAACTGGTCTGCATTTATCTTCGTCCTGATAAGAACCTCTGCATTGGATATTGAAAATTCCTTCATTATGCCCTTTATTGTTTCATCATCCAAATCAGGCAGATGAACAGTTTTTCCTATTCTGATACCTCCCCTGACTTTCTTTTTTATCCTTACATCTGGTTTTTTCTGATCTAATCTTATTCCAGTTTCATAAACTTCTTTTATCAAAACATTATGTTCACCTAATCTGTTTACATCAAGAAGCATTAAAACCAAATCACAATTTCTCATGACTGCAAGCACTTCTTTTCCACGCCCGCGGCCGGATGCCGCACCGGAAACAACTCCAGGAACATCAAGAATCTGGATTTTTGCATGCTTGTACTCCATTGTTCCGGGAATAACACTTAATGTTGTGAAATCATAGCTTCCAATCGGAGAATTAGCGTTTGTAATCTTATTTAACAAAGTGGATTTTCCAACTGAGGGGAATCCCAGCATAATTACTGTTCCGTCGCCTGTTTTTCTTACTGAATATCCATCTTTTTTTCCTTTTGATGCTGAGCGTACAAGCTCTTTTTTCTTTAAATTAGCTATCTTTGCTTTTACCAAACCAATATGATGCTGGGTTTTCTTGTTGTACTTTGTGGTTGAAAGCTCGTGCTCAAACTCCTTTATTTTGTCATAACTGGTTTTCTTTTCAGGAGTTTTTTCCAGCCTTTTATCTATCTTAATCTTCTTTGATTTTTTCCTTTGTACCATTTTTAATAAAAAGATGAACTTTCTTTATATTATTTTCTACAAAAAGCATAGATTTTTAAATAAATTACCTCTAATTGCTGCTATGGGAGCTGTAAATAATGTGTCTGTTGTTGGTGAATCAATAAGCCATTTACCTAACCTTTTATCGGGTATTTTCACTAAACTGGTTGTTGCAGTAATAATAGTGCTGATTGGCCTTGTTGCTGGAAAATTATTAGGAAAATTTATTCATAAATTGCTTCATGAAATTGAACTAAACAAACTTATAAAAAAATCAGCTGGAATCAAAATTTCTGCAGAGGAAATAATATCCTCTTTTGTTACTTATTTTATTTATTTTATATTTATTGTGATGGCCCTAAACCAGCTTGGCCTTACAACTGTTGTTCTCCATATGATATCAGGAGCAATATTAATATTAATAATAATTTCAATCCTGCTTTCAATAAAAGATTTTATGCCCAATATGTTTGCAGGATTTTTTATACATCAAAAGGGGTTTATTAAGGAAGGAGATATAATCCAGATTGATAATACTAAGGGAAAGGTTGTTCATATAAACCTTGTTGAGACCAAAATAGAAACAAAAAAAGGTGATATAATTTATATTCCAAATTCTTTATTAACAAAAAAAACAGTTGTGAAACTTAAAAATAAAAAACTCAGTTAGTTTGAATTGTTTCTAATAAAGATACAATATTCAGTATTTGTACTCTCGTGTAAGCCTGCAGGTTTGGGTCGTCTGCTATCTCATCAAGCTCATTTAAAACCTTATTAATCCTTATTGACAGTTCGGAATCATCTTCTAAAATATTAATCATATCACTTATTTTGCTTTTTATGTTCTTAGGAACTGCTAGATCAATACTTAATTCTGAAAGAGCATCAATGATATCCTTTAATTTTTCTTCTGTCATTTTTTGGATTACTATTCTTTTATTTCTTCAAGAACTTCTTTTTGGATTTTGTTTGCTTTTTCTTTGATTTTTTCTTCTTGTTTTTCAAGCATTTTGATTCTTAATTCAAATGTTTCCTTTTTTGATTTTAGGTCTTTCTCCAGATCATCTTTTTTTGAAGAAACCATTATATTGCCTATTATCTTATATGCTTTTTCAGAATTCTTTAGTTCTTTTAATGCTGATTCTATTTCTGTTAACTGTGTCTGAAAGCTTTGTTTTTGCATTAAAAACTGCTGCATACTTTGTTCAATTAACTGAAGCTGCTGGATTTTTTGCTCTGTTTCTTTTGAAACATTCATTTTTTTAACCCTTCTATTTTTTCATAAACAGTAAGCAGTTTTGTGATTGAATTAATGGTTGCCCTTAATGCAACAGAGTCATTTGCCTTAATATCAAATTCAACATGATCTTTGCGTTTCTTAATAGTGTAACTTGACCTGCCAGTTTTTAAATTTTTTGATTCTGAAATAAAACATTTGTAAATAATAGCCGGATTCTTGTAAACCCTTATCTTAGCTGAATAAATCATCTGGCCTTAACCTTTGTTATTGTTGTCCTTGGCTTAAAAAGAATTCTGGAGCCACAGTAAGGGCACCTAATTTTCTTTCTTAAATAATCAAGGGATACTTTTTTGTTGCAATCAAAACATCTATATTCTACCATTTAAAGCACCTTTTTATCTTTTTTTGCAAGTGTATATGCTTTTCCTGTAAATTTGGCCTTGCATTTCTTGCAGAACCATATACCAGCAGCTAGTCTCTTGACTTGTATGCTGTTACAGTATGGGCATTTATGCTTTTTTCTCTGCTCTTTTTCAATTTTAGCAAGTTTTAGCTTGACTGTTCTTCCATACCTTGCTCCAAATCTTTTAATTGATCCTAAACCTTTGATTTTTGCCATCTTATTATCCTCTATATTATCATGAACTGGGGCTGCCCGGACTTTCATCAACTGTTGCAAATTCGGAGAGTTTGAATCTTAACTCAATACTTTCCATTTTTTGCGAGCGTTAGCGAGCGAGTCCAGCTTTATGCTAGANNNNAGACATGCGTGCCAGCTGAGCAAGCAGCTGTTTTGAACCGGGGTCGTCTGGTTTCTTGTGTTTTAACAACCCAAACCAGAAAGGATGAACCAAGCTACCCTACAGCCCCAACTATCTGTCTTGGGGTATAGGGGCATTATTTAAATCTTTTGTTTTAAAATCCATTTTTACCAAAATTTTATATATGGCCCCTAATTCTTTATAACTATGGCACTAACTGAAAAACAAAGGTATGAACTGAAGAAATTTATCAAAAAGCTCGAGGTATTCAGAAGGCCGCACACAGAGCTTATTACAGTGTATATGCCTGCAGGATATGACTTAAACAAGATAATAAACCATCTGAAACAGGAGCAGGGGACTGCATCCAACATAAAGTCAGCCACAACAAGAAGGAATGTTATAGACGGACTTGAAAGAATGGTCCAGCATTTAAGGTTATTTAAGAGAACACCAGAGAATGGTTTGGCAGTTTTCTCAGGAAATGTTGCTGAAAGAGAAGGCCAGATTGATTTAAAAGTATGGAGCATAGAGCCGCCAGTGCCTTTAAATACCCGAATATACAGGTGTGACAAGCAGTTTGTTATTGATATATTGAGAGATATGCTTGACACAAAAGAGGTTTACGGCCTTGTTGTACTTGACAGGAGAGATGCAAACATTGCTCTGTTAAAGGGAAAAACAATAATCCCCTTAGTCAAAACACATTCACAGGTGCCTGGAAAATACCGTGCTGGGGGACAAAGCGCAGCTCGTTTTGCAAGAATAAGAGAGGGTGCTGCAAAAGACCATTACAAAAAAGTTGCAGAATACATAAAGAATCAATTTCTGACACTAAAAGACCTTAAAGGAATAATTGTTGGCGGCCCAGGCCCTACAAAGTATGAATTTGTTGATGGCGGCTATATCACAACAGAATTAAAAAATAAGATAATTGCAATCAAGGATTTATCTTATACTGAAGAATTTGGCCTGCAGGAATTATTAGACAAATCCCAGGATATACTGGCAAAAGAAGAGGTAGCAGTTGAAAAGGACATAATGGGAAAATTCTTTAATATGTTATCAACAAAGCCAGGAATGGCCAGCTATGGCCTTGATGAAGTGAAAAAAAATATAGAGATTGGTGCTGTAGATATTTTATTGCTTTCAGAAAGCCTTGATGACAATATAATTGATGAAATGGAAAAGCTGGCAAAAACAGTTGGCACCGATGTTAAGATAATCTCAACAGAAACAAGAGAAGGGGTTCAGCTAAAGGAAATTGGTAAGATAGCTGCTATACTAAGGTATGAGGTTTAACATAGATGAAAAATGAAGCAAAAGTTAATGTAGCTGCAGTTATTAAAAAAGGAAATAAATATCTTTTAGTTAAACAAGGAAAGGGAGAACATCATGAAGGTCTATGGGCATTTCCAGGTGGACAAGTTGAATCCAATGAAACATTGGATTTTGCTGTTAAAAGAGAGGTAAAAGAAGAAACAACTTTAGATGTTTCAGTTGAAAATTTCTTGTGTGCACAAATTCTTAAAAATGATTACCCAATGGAGTTTAAGCAATATTCCTATTTTGTAATACTATTCTATAATTGCAAGTCAGTAAAAGGAAATGCCCTGCCTGGAAGTGATGTTGAAAAATGTATTTGGGTAACTTTAGAAGAAATGAAAAATTACAAAATGCGCCCAACAATGTATAATGTAATTAAAAAACTCAAATAATTTTATTAACAATTTAGATACATTCCAAATAATTTAACAGAACTGAGATTTAAAAAGATTATTATAGCAAGAGTATTTCTTTTTTAAAATGCAACTAATCAAAGAGGCTTTTGAGAAGCTTTATCCTAATAAAGTATTTAATTATTCTGTAAAACTCAAATATACTGCAAGGTTTAAGCCGTATAATGCTAATGTAAGATACACTAAAAATAATCTTGAGTTCAGCTTAAGCAAACAGTGGAGGCATATAAGCAAAGATATTGTAATTGGATTAATACAAAGCCTTCTTCTAAAAGTATTTAATGACAAAAAACAGACAATGAACATTGATTTGTATAATTCTTTTATAAGGAATCTTCATATATCCATCCCAAAACAAAAATCAGACCCAATACTGGAAATCTCTTTCAACAGGGTGAATAAAAAATATTTCTATAACCTTATGGAGATACCCAATATTGAGTGGGGGAGCAACTCAAAAAGAAAGCTTGGCTCTTATGATTATCATACAGACACAATAAGCATAAGCAGGATATTCCTTGATGCAGAGCCAGAGCTTCTCGATTATTTAATGTATCATGAAATGCTTCATAAGAAGCTAAAATTTAACAACAAAAATAATAGAAGTTATCATCATACAAAGGAGTTTAAAGCAAAGGAGAAGGAATTTGATGGATACAAGGAGATGGAGAAAAAAATAAAACTCCTGATCAGAAAATCAAAACATAAGGAGTTTTTAAACCCATTTAGCTAATAAAAATCAAAAACTATAAATATAGCCAGTTTTCCCTTTTTATTATAGTAAGGTAAATATTATGGCAACAAAACTTATTGCAGCAACATCCATTAAGGAGGGAAGGTATATAATACTTGATGAGATTCCATGCAAAGTAACAGGCATTCAGATATCAAGGCCAGGGAAGCATGGCCATGCAAAGGTTAGAATAACTACAATTGGGATTATTGATGGTAAGAAAAGGGAAACAGTAATGCCTGGACACGACATGCTGCAGACACCTATGATAGACAAAAAGACAGCACAAGTCTTATCAGTACAAGGCAATATGGCTAATGTAATGGATGCAGGGACATACGAGACCTTTGATATGGAAATTCCAGAAGAGCTGAAGGCAGACTGTGTTTCCGGCTCTAATGTACTTTACTGGTCAATAATGGGCAGCAAGATTATGAAACAGGTTAAATCAGAATAGGTGTAAAATGGTAAAATTTCCAGAAGCAGAAGCAAGAATAATGCATAACATATTTGTATGCAAAAACTGCAAGACAAAAATAAGAGCCAATATAATGAAAGTTCTTCAGGGAAAAATCAAGTGCAGGAAATGCAACAGCAAGGCATTAAGGCCACTTAGAAAGAAATAAAATGGATATTCAGACAGTATGTTCTTTTGTATTTATAGGCTGCATGTTGTTATTTCTTTATATTAACAGGAAGAAAATAATTATCCAGAAGATTTTATTTCCCTTTCTTTATTTTTCTATGTATAAAACTAAGCTTGGATTAAAATTAATGGATAGGATGGCCAAAAAACATCCAAAATTCTTAAAATATCTGGCATATGTTGGCATTGTAATTGGATTTTTAGGAATGGCTGCAATGTCTGTCCTTCTTATTCAAAACTTTTACAGTCTAGTTACAAAGCCAGCAGCAGTTTCTGGTGTGGGTGTTGTGCTTCCATTTCAGGTTAAGGGTGCTTTTTATGTTCCTTTCTTTTATTGGATTATATCAATATTTTTGCTTGCTCTTGTGCATGAATTTTCTCATGGTGTTGTGGCAAGATTATATAAAATTAAGATAAAATCAAGCGGACTAGCTTTCCTTAATATTTTTGTTCCTGTAATCCCCGCAGCATTTGTTGAGCCAGATGAGAAAGAATTGAGAAAAAGACCTCATATACAACAATTATCAGTTTTTGCAGCAGGACCTTTCTCAAATATTATATTTGCATTTGTTGTCCTGGTCATAATGGGGCTCGTTGTTGCACCAGTTTCCAATGCAATATTTAATTATGATGGCGTTCTGGTAACAGGTTTTACTCCTGGCAATGAGACATTCCCTGCAGAAAATGCAGGCATGACAGAAAATGAACTAATAATTGGCATAGATGATATGCCCATCAGCACTGTAGAAAATTTTACAAAAATCATGCAAAATAAA
>JAFCCI010000037.1 GCA_017610275.1 Candidatus Woesearchaeota archaeon | reverse complement strand
GAAGATAAACAGAACAATAGGATGTACACCAAATAAGAGAGCTTGTGTTAAAGACTTAACATTGGTTGAGTTGCTTTATAACTTCCCAACACAGGGAAGTTGACTCAACCCTATTATCATTGGGGGAAATATTAGAAAGGTTTTTAAAAAATTAAAAAACTAAAAACAATATGTTGCCATACACCCCTCATCCGGTTCTGCTTGATTTAGGATTTCTGAAGATTTACAGCTGGGGATTTATGGTTGCAATTGCATTTATTGCTGCAACAATTATTTCAGCAAAAGAGGCAAAAAGAAAAAACATAAATCCTGAAAAAATTTACAGCCTTGTTACCTATATTATAATAGGGGCAATCATTGGCTCAAGAATCGGCTATTTATTATTTAATCCCACAAGCTTTGCAGACATATTTAAAATCTGGGAAGGGGGCATGGCATTCCACGGAGGTTTTATTGGCGGGCTTTTATTTGCTTATTTCTACATCAAAAAAAACAAACTTAACTTTTGGGAAATTACAGACATATGCACTCCTTCGATTCCTCTTGCGCAGGCAATTGGAAGGATTGGCTGTTTTCTAAGGGGATGCTGTTATGGCATTGAAACAACCCTGCCCTGGGGAATCAACTATCTTGAAAAAATAAGACATCCAACACAGATTTACTCAAGCATTGCATTGTTTTTAATCTTCATCTTTCTTTCAAAGCAAAAATACAAAAAGAATTTTAAGGGAGCTTTATTTTTGACTTATATTATAATATATAGTATGTTCAGGTTTTTTATAGAATTTATAAGAACAGAGTCAAGAGTTCTTTTTGGCTTGACAGGAGCACAGATTGCAAGCATTATTTTAGCTGGAATATCTATATTTTTATTTTCAAAATTCAGAAAGTTATTTAAAACAAAAAAAATTAGTAAAAGAAAATGATAAAAACTCCAATAATTATAATTAACTTCAAAACATATGAAGAATCAACAGGAGATAATGCAATAACGCTCGCAGAGATATGCAGCAAAGTAGCAGAAGAAACAAAAACAAGCATTGCTATTGCAGTCCAGAGCACTGATATTTACAGGATTTCAAAAATTGTTTCAATACCAGTTTTAAGCCAGCACATTGATGCAATAGATTTTGGGAAAAACACTGGATTTTTACTGCCAGAGTCCATAAAGCAGGCAGGTGCAGAAGCAACATTGCTAAATCATTCTGAACATAGATTAGATTTTGACTTACTAAAAAAATCCATAGAAAGAGCAAAACAAGCTGAACTAAAAACAGTTGTCTGTGCAAAGGATGCTGAGGATGCAGAAAAAATTGCTCATCTGAATCCAGACTTCATAGCTGTTGAACCACCAGAATTAATCGGCGGAACAATTTCAGTTTCAGAAGCAAAGCCGGAAGTTATAAGTGATTCTGTAAAAGCAATAAAATCAATTAACAATAAAATAAAAGTTCTTTGCGGTGCAGGGATACACAACAAAGATGATGTAAAAAAATCAGTTGAATTAGGTGCAGATGGAATTCTGGTTGCCTCAGGAATTGTTAAAGCAGAAAACCAAGAACTTGCTTTAAGAGATTTAGTAAACGGATTATGTTAAGGGACTACCACATATAATTTCTGGGTTGTTCCATACCCAAAATTTACATTATCATGCAAGTCTTTATCACAGGATGATATGCTATCTCCTTTACATACATAAACATTAAGGACATATGTTCCTTTATCTGTTCCTCCTGGAACAAGTACACCCAAACCTACTTTTTTTTGCTCATTGGGATTTATTTTAATAAAATTTTCTCCTAAAAGCCAATAGTCTTCATCAATTATTGGTATTTCATCATTAGTAGATTGTTCAACACCAATGTAAAATGTTGTCTCATCATCATATGTATTTAATATTCCTATTGTGAAATAACCTGAACCATGAGGTCTTACTTCTACTGTTGTTGGTGCAACACATATTCTCTCTGATGAATCACACATAAACTCAATAAGGTGCCTATTAATTTCTTCCTGTGTCAGGACTCCCATGTTCGTTGCACTCCCAAATATCCCAGAAAGAATTTTTATTCCAAATCCAAATACAACTATTGATATTATTAATACCACAATAAAGTTTATTGAAAGTTCCATCCCTTTTTTTTTCATCATTCTTTCTCACCAGGATTTAAAAAGAAAATCTTTGAATTATATGTTTGTGAATAAGTCTTCCTCTCTATCTTTTCCTCATAGATTGGTTCTCCCTCGCTGTTACTCCCTACTTTTTCCTTTATTTTGTAGGTATATTCTACCACAAGTTCAAGTTTTTTCTCATCTTCTATATCTTTCAGGCTGTCTTCTCTTATTGGTATTATTTCTGTTACAGAATCTCCAATTATAGGTAGTGTTACTTCGGTATCTTTTTGTCCTACAATAAGCCCTTTTTCAACCCTGTCAATAAGCTTCAGTCTTGTTATAACCACTGGGAGTACTAATTTTTCATCTGTGTCTTTAAGCTCAATACTAATCTTAAACTTTGAATTATCAATATCAAATGGCTGGTCAATTGAAGTCATTATACCCCATTTAAAGTAGGAGAAGGATTTATCATCATATAAATCAAGAGTTCTTACAATTGATTTGTCAAAAGTCAATATACATTTGTTATCTTCACAATTATATTCAAGATATTCTGCATCAACTTTTTTACTACCTGACTGAACCTTTGCATTTCCGCTGCATTTACCGCAATCAGCTGGACAACTGCATTCTGACTCAGATTTCTCACAATCATCATTCCCACAACAGTTATTCTCAACATCAACACTGCATTTATTTTTAATGCAGCCTATATCAAGACAGCTCTTAGAATAAGAGCCATAGTTTTCCCTTACATAATTACTGCAATCCAGGCTGGTTTTGCATTCCTTGCATCCGCTAATCAGAACGACCATAAAAAGTAAAACAAAAAAAATTATGTACTTTTTTTCCATAAAAATCACTTAACTTATTACTTAACAGTTATTATGAATGACTTTGAAGCATAAGGTTCATCCTCATCCAAAGCTGGTGGATCTTCTGAAGTTCCATCTTCTATAACCACAGATTTGCATCTGTACATTGTAGATTTTGCACTTGGGTTTATTATTATTTTCACAGCACCCACTTCAATTTCGTCTTCTTTAAGTTCCTCTGTTAAATCAATAAATTCAAATGATATATCACCCTCTGGATTTGCCTCAGATGAAGCAGCACTTATACAGCCAAAGTTTATTCCAAACTCTGTACCACCATCTACATCTTGAAGCTCATTCTTTATCGCAAAGTATAACTTGCTTTTCTCATTCTTTTTCATCTCTTTGTCTTCAATTCTAAGTGTAAACCTATCATTACTTTCCCTTAATTCTGTTATCATCTCGTCCTTTAGTTTTTCATTTATTTGATTTATTTGCTCAAATGTTGGGTCCAACATGTTCTTTATAAAGTTAAGTCCTACACCCAGGATTGCTATTGCCAGAATTAAAATTATAATTGTATTAATAGAAATTTGCATTCCTGCTTTTTTATTTAACCTCATTAAAATCACCTCTTTGAATAAAGTATACTAATATAGTAATTATATATAAAACTTTCTATTATAATCAAATGCCATTTAGAAAGCTTTTTAAATTACCTAAAATTCCCAAAAAACATGGCAAGATTAAGAAAGTTTGCAGCTTACAGAAAAATTGAAAGACCTTACACAAGAATATCAAAGTTTAGGAAAAAATCTTTTATCAGGTCGAGCCCTAATCTTAAGATAGTCAGGTTTGAGATGGGTGATCCAAGGAAAAAATTTAATTACACTCTCGAGCTTGTTTCAAAAACTGATTTGCAGATAAGGCATGATGCAATAGAATCTGCAAGGCAGACCAGCAATAGGGTATTGGAAAACGAGCTTGGAAAAATGGGCTATTTCATGAAGATAATGATTTACCCATTTCATGTTTTGAGAGAAAATCCATTGGCAAGCGGTGCAGGAGCTGACAGGATGTCAACAGGTATGAAGATGTCATTTGGAAAAGCTATTGGAGCAGCAGCACAAGTAAAAAAAGGGCAAAAGGTTTGCATAGTCAGGGTTAATAAAAAGGGTATTGAAACAGCAAAGAGTGCCTTGAAGAGGGTATCAAAAAAGATACCAAACTCTTATTCTATTTTAATTAAAGAAAACAAGCCTGTTACTATTTCTAAATAGACAGAAAGTTATAAATATTATACCCATTTCAAAAAAAGATATGGAGCTAAATACTATAATAGAAATTTTCAAGAACCAATATGCAGAAGCAGCATTAATCTTCCTTTTATTTGTAGTGATAGGAAAAATAGTTGCAGTTGTTTTAAGAAAGTATATGAAAAAGATAACTGATAAGACAAAAACAAAGTTTGATGATATACTTCTGGAAAAAGCAGAGCCTTCTTTAACATACCTGATAATTTTAATTGGCGTAAGGTTTGTGCTAGTACATATTGGAATCATGACATTATTAATTTCAAGAATAATCAATTCTTTTATAACAGTCCTAACTGTATATTTTATAATAATTGTTGTGGATACATTTATTGAGGTATGGGGAACCAACTGGGCAAAGAACAGAAAATCAGGAATTGAAGCAATGCTCCCTTTAATACATAAGCTATCAAAGGTTATTTTTATTATTGCCGGTCTGATATTTATACTAAATCTTTGGGATAAGGATATAACAGGTTTTGTTGCAGGCCTGGGTGTAGCAGGAATTGTTCTTGGATTTGCCCTTAAGGACAGCCTTTCAAATATATTTGGTGGAATCTCAATTATACTTGACAGCACTTATAAGGTTGGTGACAGGATAAAAATAGACTCTGGCGAAAGTGGGATAGTTTATGACATTGGGTTAAGAAGCACTAAAATAAAAACATGGGACAATGATATATTAATAATTCCTAATGGAAAAATGGCTAACTCAAAAATACAAAACTATGTCCAGCCAAGCATCAGGTCAAGATGTGTTATTGATTTTGGTGTTGTATATGGCTCAGATATTAAAAAAGTCAAGGATGTTGTTATGAAAACAATAAAAAAAGTAGAAAATGTTATAGAAGACCCTGAACCCTCTGTTGCATTTGTAAAGATGAATGATTTCTCTCTGGACTTCAAGGCAAAGTTCTGGGTTGAAAATATCTCCCAGAGATATGCTGCAAAAGAAAAGGCAACATGCATGATTTATGATGCATTGAACAAGGCAAAAATAAGCATACCTTTCCCAACAAGAACTGTTTATTTAAAGAAATAAAGCAATAGATTTAAATAATTGCTTTTCTAAGACAATAATTGGGTGGTTATCATGGGTTTATATTTTGGAGATTGTAGGGAAACACGGGTTGGTTATATCCCGGACAATATTTGTGGGTTTGGACTTAAAATTAAGGAATCAAGGCAAGAATTTAACATAATGTCAAGAACTAATAAACAGCCTAAAAAAGATAACATTGAATATAAAGTGGAAAAACAAGGAATGAATAAAGAACCATATATCCCTGTATTGAATTCAATTGAAAGAAAGATAGAGAATTACAGGCAGTGAGGTGAAAAAATGTTTTTCAGAAAAAAAAGTAATCCATTCTTAACAATTGGAATATTAACAGGCGTATTTTTAGGCTTGTTTTTTGGCAATATTTTATTTTGGATGATAATTGGGGGTCTTGTTAGTTATTTAGCAGGGAAAAAAGGATTTTCCCATAAGGGGAAAATAATTGATGTCAAAAAACCATTTACAAAAATAAGTTCATTGATAGCAATTGTTGTATTAATCTTTATTTTGTATTTTTTCAGGCCATGGTTTCATCCGTTTGTTATGGGACTCTACACTTACCCAAGCATTATATTTATGATAGTATTTGGATTATTTTCTGCATTTGCATTTATGAAAAAAAAGGATAATTTAGGATATGGCTTGATGATTATTGCATTGATTTTCTTCATGGCATTTTCATTAAATGATGTTATTGTTGAGAGATATATTGTAAGTGAAACAGAATATCACATTATAAACGAGCTTCCTGATTCATCGCAAGTTAGGATAGTTCCAGTTGCTGTTGCCAGCAGGTATGCAAAAGACAGCCTGCAGAAATCAAGGGAAAAACTTGGGGATTTTGATTTTGTTAGTCTTAACAATAGTCTTATCTGGACAGCGCCAAGAGTTCCTGACGGAGCAATATTATATTTTACACAGAAGGTTAAAGGGCTGATGACAGTAAATGCAGAAAAGAGCAGTAGGCAGACAAAGATGATTAACCAGAAGCTTAAGATTGGGGAGGACATTGGAATAACAGATAATATTAATTGGCAACTTTACAAAAAAACCTATTTTATGAATCTGGGGGAAATTTATTATATAATAGAAGATGATGAGGTATTGACAGTTTCTCCTGTAATTAAGTATAAATTCAGATTTCCTGTTATGATTCCATATTTTGATGGTGTTTATGTTGTAAATCCTGAAGCCCAAATAGAAAAATATTCACCAGATGAAATAAATGATATTGATTACCTAAAAAATAACAGGGCATATCCAGAATATCTTGCAAGGCTGTATGTTGACTCATACAAATATCACCTTGGTGTATTAAATACATGGTTTATGCACAAGGATCAGATAGAGATATCAGATGTTTATGGCCAGCAAAACAGACAGCCATTCCTAATGCCAACTATTGACGGGCTTAAATGGATTTTGGCAACAGAGCCATATGGCGAGAGCTATGGTGTGTTCAAGATATTTGTTGTTGATGCAGTAACTGGCAAGATAGATATGCTTGAGATGAACGAGGACAAGACATTAACCGGTCCTGTAAGGGTAGTAAGCTATGTAAAGAAGCAGTTCCCAAGGATTGACTGGGCAGAGGCAAGGATTGTTGAGCCAAGGCCTTATGTTGTTAATGGAAAACTCTACTGGATGCTTTCAATAACACCAGCAGACTTTGCTGGAATCTCATACACTGTTTTTGTAGACTCAGAAAACAATGATGTTATTTCATTTGAGACAGATGAGGATGTGCTTAATTTTGTCAGCAAGGGGATAATAGCTGTGGAAGATAAAACAACAGAAATTCCGGACAAGGATAAAGAGGAATTAATAAAAGAAATAGAGGAAAAGCTGGAAGAGCTTAAGGAGTTAATAGAAGAGGAGTAATCAATCAAAAGTGGAATGCAATCAACAAGAAAATCTGAAAAACTGCAACTGCACTTACCCATGCGACAAAAAGGGAAAGTGCTGCGAGTGCATAAAATATCATCTGAGCAGGAATGAGCTTCCGGCATGCTGCTTTCCAGATGAAGTTGAAAAAACATTTGATAGGTCTATAGCAAAGTTTGTTGAGATAAACAGCTGAAAGATGAAAATAATCAATGTCAAACTAAAAAAGATTAGTGTTAGTTCTTTTTCTGCAAGAGATTATTCTGTTGAATTGGCAATTGATTTTAATGACAGTGCTGATAAGCAAATAATGAGGCATACCATAGTAGATTATCCTGAAATGGTTGCAGAGCATATTTTTAATGACCTCAAGAAAATGGAAAAAAACATTAACATAAAATTTGATGGGGCATCTATTTTA
>JAFCCI010000036.1 GCA_017610275.1 Candidatus Woesearchaeota archaeon | reverse complement strand
AGATCTTACAGAAAATCTGGATATTGTAACAGAGGGCAAGCAGGATTACCTTAATGAAACACTTGACCTTTATCTGGATAATCAGAATGTTGATTCCTTAAATATAGGCTCTGAGTTAAAAGGGCGTGCTGTAACAGACATCCAGATATCCGGCTCAGGCTCTGGGGCAACAAGGCAGGAGGCATTATTTAATTCATTGAATAATATGAAAAGAATGCAAACAATACTTATCACCGGCTCTTTGCCTGTTAAGCTTAATGTTGTCAAGACAGATGCTATCTCCCCATCACTTGGAGAGGAATTTGTTAAAAATGCATTTTTCATTGGATTTCTTGCAATGTTAAGTGTATCATTAATTGTTTTCCTGAGATACAGGAAATTTGAAATAACCCTGCCAATGATGATAACACTTATATCAGAAGTCATAATTATTTTAGGGGTTGCTGCATTAATTGGGTGGAATATTGATATTGCTGCAATTGCCGGAATAATTATTGTTATAGGAACATGTGTTGACCACCAGATAGTCATATCTGATGAATTATTAAAAAAGGAGCAGCAGGTATTTTTTAACTGGAAACAAAGGATTGGTAATGCATTCTTTATTATAATGGCAGCTTATTTCACAACATTTGTTGCAATGCTTCCACTAATGAGTGCAGGAGCAGGCTTATTAAAAGGATTTGCAATAACAACCATTATAGGCATTTCAGTCGGGGTCTTTATTACAAGGCCTGCATTTGCAGCTATTATTGAAATATTGCTAAAAGACAAGCTTTAAGATGATAATTACAATCTCTGGCATAGTTGGATCTGGAAAAAGCAGTGTTGGAATTCTTGTTGCAAAAAAACTTGGGTTTAAATATTACTGCATTGGTGATTTGAGAAGGGAAATGGCCAAAAAAAGAGGCATCAGCTTAGCAGAGTTAAATAAACTGGGGGAAAAAGACCCATCAACAGATTTAGAGCCTGACAAATTTGCTGAAGAGAAAGGAAAAACAGATGATAATTTTGTTATGGTCGGCAGAACATCATTTCATTTCATACCCAAATCAGTAAAAATCTTTCTTGATGTTGACCCAAAAACAGGAGCTGAAAGAGTCCTTAATCACAGCAGAAATGACGAGAGATATAATAATTTGGATGAGGCAATTAAGAAAATAAGAAAAAGGCTTGAATCTGATGAGGTAAGATACAGAAAATATTATAATCTGGATGTTTTTAATAAAAAAAATTATGATTATATTATTGACACAACAAACCTTACCATAAAAGAGGTTGTTGATGAAATCATTGAAAAAATTCGATAACTTTATAAACATAATAAATACTCTCAGAGTGTTTCTTCTGTTAATGAGGGATTAAATTGATGAAAAAAGGAAATTTTGTGGAACTTGAATATACTGGCAAAGTAAAAGACATGGATTTTGTTTTTGATACAACTAGTGAGAAAGAGGCAAAGGAAAACAATATCCACGATGCAAAGGCATCTTACGGCCCAGTAATAATCTGCATTGGCCAGGGCCATGTAATCAAAGGGTTAGATGAATATCTTGAGGGAAAAGAACCAGGAAAAGAATATCACATTGAGCTAAGCCCTGAGAAGGGTTTTGGAAAAAAGAATGCAAAACTAATACAATTGGTAGCTACAAGCAAGTTCATAAAGCAGAAAATTAACCCAATGCCTGGATTGCAGGTGAATATAGACAACATGATGGGCATGATAAGAACAGTCAGCGGAGGGCGCACTTTAGTTGATTTTAACCATCCTCTTGCAGGAAAAGAATTGATTTATGACTTCAAGATTAATAAGATAGTAAAAGATGATGAGGAAAAACTAAAGGGATTGCTAAAGCTGCAGTTAAATTTAAAGGATGTAAAAGTAGCTATTAAAGAGGGAAATGCTACTATAGATTTAAGCATAAAACAGGAACTGCCAAAGCCTGTTGAGGAAAAATTAACAAAATATATCAAGGAACTTATACCCTCAATCAAAAAGATTGAATTCAAGGCAATACAGGATAAAGCAAAAGAGCTGCAAGAAAAACCAAAAGAAAATAAGAGTTAGTTTTTCGACAACTTTAAATATAAGTAATAGAATAATAATCTTATAGTTAGATACGAGGTGGGGAAATTGGATGATTTTATCAAAGACAACCCTGATGAAAATATTATAGAACCTGAACAAACTAAAAAGAATACTGAACTTGACGCTGAGCTAGAGGAGATGCTTTCAAAACAAAGGGCTACAATAAAGGTTATTGGCACAGGCGGTGCTGGCAATAACACCATCAACAGGATAAGTGAGGTTGGAGTTGTTGGCGCTGAAACAGTAGCTATTAATACAGATGCCCAGGATTTGCTTTACACAACAGCTGATAAAAAAATACTCATTGGCAAGGATGTTACTCATGGACTTGGTGCTGGATCTAATCCAAAGATTGGCGAAGAGGCTGCCAGGGAAAATGAGCAGGATATAAAGCATGCAATACAGGGTGCAGATATGGTATTCATAACATGCGGACTTGGCGGGGGAACCGGAACAGGATCTGCCCCGGTAATAGCAGAAGTGGCTAAAAAAGGAGGGGCACTCACTGTTGGAGTCGTAACAATCCCATTTTCAGTTGAGGGTCAAAGAAGATATGAAAATGCTGTAATTGGCCTTGAAAAAATGGAAAATATTGTGGATACATTAATAGTTATACCAAATGATAAGTTATTGGAGCTTGCACCTGACCTTCCATTACATACTGCATTTAAGGTTGCAGATGAAATACTGACAAATGCTGTAAAGGGAATTGCAGAAATGGTTACAAAAGCCGGGCTTATTAATCTTGATTTTGCAGACATCCGGGCTGTAATGACTGGCGGCGGAGTTGCCTTGATAGGTGTCGGCGAGTCAGATTCAGAGAACAGGGCTGTTGAGGCAGTTGAAAAAGCAGTATCAAATCCTTTATTAGATGTTGATATATCAGGAGCTAATGGAGCTCTGGTAAATGTCTCTGGAGGACCTGACATGACCTTAGATGAGGCAAGAAAGGTTGTTGAAGCAATATCTGAAAAGCTTGATGAAGATGCAAAACTTATCTGGGGTGCCCAGATTTCAGAAGACATGCAGAATACAATAAGGGCCATGCTCATAGTTACAGGAGTTAAATCATCTCAAATCTTTGGCTCCGGAACAAGGGTTTCAGACAGAAAGAAACAGGAGATTGAAACAGAGCTGGGGATAGAGTTTGTTGACTGAAAATGAATTTTAAATCTTTGATACCTAAATTTAAAAGTTTTGTTGTTGAATGCAAGAGGGTATTTAAAGTAACAAAAAAGCCATCTAATCTTGAATTTAAGACAATTGTCAAGGCCTCTGGATTTGGGATGATAGTTATAGGATTAATTGGGTTTATCATACACATGATAAAACAATTATTCTTCTAAGGTGTTTCAAATGGAAGAAAAGTCAAATATTTTTATTTTAAGAACAACTGCAAACAGGGAAGAGCAGGTAATGGATTTTGTTACAAGCAATGCTACAAAAAAAGGCATGAATGTTTATTCTATAATAAAGCCGCATGGAATGAGGGGCTATATATTTGTTGAGGCAGAAAGCAGGGAAGAGGCAGAGCAGGCAGCATTTAATGTGCCTTATGCAAGGGGAATCCTGCCAAAAAAAGTAGATTATAAGGAAATAGAGCACATGCTAGAGGAATCAAAGAAAGTAGAGATGAATATAAAGAAGAATGATATTGTTGAAGTAATATCCGGACCATTCAAGAGGGAAAATGCAAAGGTTACAAGGATAGACCGGACAAAGGAAGATGTTGTTATCGAGCTCTTGGAAGCAGCAGTTCCAATCCCAATAACAGTGAAAATGGATACAGTCAAGGTAGTAAGGCGCGAGGGGGAAGAAGAAAAGCAAAACTGATTTCTTTATCATAAGCTTTATATATAACAAATAAGTTCCAATTCTTAAAATGGGAAAACAAATAGTAGAAGCATTGATTGAAGGCGGAAAAGCAACAGCAGCACCGCCATTAGGACCTGCCTTAGGACCATTAGGAGTTAATATCGGGCAAATAATAGCTGATATAAATAAAAAAACAGCTGATTTCAAGAAAATGCAGGTTCCTGTCAAGATTGTAGTAGATGAAGATACAAAAGAATACAAAATTAGTGTAGGAACACCACCATGCTCCTCACTCATTATAAAGGAAGCAGGCATTGAAAAGGGAAGCTCAAATCCAAAAACAGATAAGGTTGCTGATTTAAAAATAGAGCAGATAATCAAAATTGCAAAAATGAAAGAGGACGCTTTACTGGGAAAGACTTTAAAGGAAAAGATAAAAGAGGTTATTGGAACATGCCGCTCAATGGGAATTCTTGTAGAAGGAAAGCCTTCTATAGAGGCAGTAAAGGAAATTAATGAAGGCAAGTTTGATAAAGAGATTAAAGAAGAAAAGACTGAAATTTCAGCAGAAGAGCTAAAAGAACTTGAGGAAGAAAAGAAGAAATTAGCAAAGGAAATGGAAGAAAGGCGTGAGGAATTCCTATCAACTGCGAAGCAAATAATCTCTAAGATGGAAGGCAAATCACGAGGAGAAATAAAGACTAAACTTGTTGAAGCAGAAATACCTGTTATGATAATAGATGAATTATTGCCAGTTGAGGCAAAGCCAGGTGAAGAAGCAAAGCCTGGTGCAGAAAAAGCTCCTGAAAAGAAAGAAGAGGAAGCTAAACCTGAGAAAAAGTAAGGTTAATTCTCAAAAATAAATACTTTTAAATATAAGTTTATACTTATGAGGTTAAAAGGGGTGGTTTTAGATGGCTGTAAATTCAAAAAAAGATGCATTAAAAGCCTTGTCTGATGTTAATCCTGAGCATAATTTCTGGGTTTATGATGGAAATATTTTAAAAAGCATAAAGGAACTTCATTCTGCACTTAAAAAGATGAAAAAGAATGTTTTTAAGCATCATGTAAATAAAGAAAAGAATGATTTTGCCAACTGGATTAATGACATAATAAAAGACACAAAGCTTGCAAAGGATATTTCTAAAACAAAAGAAAAGAAAGGGATTATTAAAAAAATTACACAGAGAATCAAGTGGCTTAATAAAAAAGCCAAATAATCTTAACCATAAGCCTCATTATCATCGTATCTTTTCCCGCATTTTGGACATATATATTCGTCTTCTTTAAGTTCTGCACCACATCTCATACAAATCTTTTTGTAAGGCATTGCTGCACCACCTTTTTGGATTTTTAAATAGATTTAGCATCTTTTACAAGAAAAAGTTTTTTTGTTCATGTATCTTTATATTATGTATTTTTACCTATTTAAATCTTTTGTTTTTCAGAGTATTTTTATCGCAGTATTTAAATAATACTTTTGTTTTATTCATTTTTGAATATGAAAAAGCCAAGGAATAAATCTAAAACAGCGAAGAAGAAGAAAACAAAGATAATAAAATCAGAAAGAAATAATTTTAGAAATTGGCTAAAAGAGCACAGGGCAATAATTATAATTTCTGTTATAATAATCATGATTCTTGTTACATCTGGTACAAAGACTTTTCTTTACCTTAATTTTATTCTTGGGAATGATATTATTATCCATTTGGATGCAGATAAAGAGGATTTAAGTCTTGTTCGCGGGGAAGAGGAAACAATTAATTTTAAGATAGGTGTAACAACAAACCCTTTTTGCGCTGCAGAATGCGGGTCATCATTTGAGGACATAAGCAATAATAAAACCATTGACTATGATAATTTTAAACTTGTTCCAGGGATGCCAATAACCAAAGAATACAAAATAAGAGTGGATGACTTTGGAGAGGGACAAAAACTTTACAGGTTCAGGCTTGAGTGCATTGGTTCTGCTAATCTTTTATGCCATACCAAGGGCGAGTCAACATCAAGAAACATACTTATTACTGTTGGATATAACTTAACAAAAAATGAAACAAAATTAAAAGATGATTTAAAAAATAAACTCCTTGATTTAAAAGAAAGGCTTTCTGATTTGGCTACCAAGGAAAATGAAGTTGAGTTGATGATCAATAAGCTGGACAATCGTGTTTCTATTGATGAAACAAAAAAGGAATTTGATAATGCAGAAAAAGAGATTTCAAAACTTATTGAAGATTTAAACGTGCTTAAAAAAATATGGGACAAGCAGGATTACTATGAATTAAATAAAAAATTCAAAGATTTAGACATAAACTCAATAAAAACAGCAGACCTGGTTATAAAGATTGACAGGAGTATATCTGATTCTGTTTTTTTATATAACAATCTTGCAGATGAACTTAATAAAACAAGGGAAACATTAAAAGAAACAAAAAATGTTTTAGTTCTGGATGAAAATCTTGCCCTTGAAATAAATAATAACATAAAAGTTTTCAATTCTGTCATAAAATCATTTAAGTTAAGGAATGATATTTCAAAAAAAAGGGTTGAAGTATACTCAATAAATTATTCTGTTGATAAACTGCATGAAAGTGTAAAGAGTTATGAAAGGAAAGAGACTCTAAAAAGAAGCATAGATGTTGATATAAACTATGATATTTTATGTAAGTTAAACCAAACCTGTGTGAAAAGGCCTTCAATAAGTGAGAGAGCAAACCAGACAGAATTTGAACTTGAAAATGCCTGTGATGAAATAGAACAGCTTAAAATTATTTATTTTAATATGAGCAAAAATGGCTATGCAAATAGAAGCATAGGTACAATTAAAAAATATATCGCAGAAAAGTATCTTAATGAACTGCCTGAAGATGGATATAATAATGAAATAATAAAAGAAATTCTTTTGGTTTATGTCACGAATTTAACAGCAGATACTTATGATATTGCCAGAAAGCTGCCAAAAACCTAACATAACCTATTATGATTTGAACAATGAAAGCATTGAATTAATTGAAGAAGAAGAAACAATGCCTGTAAAGATTGGCATTGAGTTTGATGAGCCATTGCCAAAATGCTGTGTTTTTGGGAAATGCTCTCCATGCTGCTTAAGTGAAGAATGTATTAATGACCCATCAAAATTTCCAGTTGTATTTGTTCATGGTCACAGCGTTAACAAAAAGACCTCAGCAGATTATAGTCTTGATGTGTTCAATAAGCTGCAAAAAGAGCTTGAAAAAGACGGTTACCTTAATGCGGGCTCAATCTCACTTTACACCCCTGTTGACACAAGCCCTGGAGTGTGGGGCCTTTCGCAGGCACCAGTAAGCATCAAGGCAAGCTATTATTTTGATGTCTTTAAAGAGCCTGAAAATTATGTTGTTGTCCAGACTAAAAGTGAGAATATTGACACTTATGCACTCAGGTTGAGAGAGATAATACAAACCATAAAGCATAGGACAGGAAAGCCAAAAGTAATACTAATAGCCCATAGCATGGGTGGCCTTGTATCAAGAAGGTATTTGCAGATATTCGGAGAGGAAGATGTTGAAAAGCTTATAATGATAGGTACGCCAAATCATGGCATTGAGGGAAATATTGCACATATTTGCCCAATCATTGGTGACAAGTATGCATGCCGTGATATGGCTGTGAACAGCCTTTTCATGAACAAGCTTAACAGGGGTGAGCTTCCAAATATTGAGACTTATATGATAATTGGTAATGGATGCCAGATGGATGGCCAGCCAGGAGACGGAACAGTGCTTGTAAAAAATGCAAAGTTAGAGGGGAATATAGTGAAAAATTTCATAATAAACGGCACATGCGATGGCCTTAAAATGCTTCACTCAAAGATGATTGACCCTCAGCTTTATCCGGAAGTGTATGAAATCATAAAGCAAGCTCTTCTTGCAAAATAAATTAGTGGTGAGTATATGAAAAAAAAAGTAATTGAAAAACTAGCTGCACTGATTACTGTGGCATTCGGCCTTGTGGCTGCTTTGGCCTGGAATAACACAATAAAAGCAATATTCAAGCAGGTCTTTGGAACATCAGAAGGTGTGTGGTCAATGCTGATTTATGCAGTGATTGTTACAATAATTGCTGTCTTGGTTACAATCAAGATAGGAAATGCTGCTGAAAAAGCAAAGTAATTAATTAAATTCTTTTGTTTTTTATATTAACTCAATTAAGAGAACATTTTTTTAAAACAAAATCCAGCAGCGTAAGAAATTGCTCCCGCAAAAGCAAAGTGATTTTTCTCATCAACAAGATAGTCAGATAATTCATCTTTGTCTGATTTAATAAACTTATTCACATGATTTAAAGTTTTTTCTTTTTCATCCTGATCTAATTTCTCTAATCTTAAGTTAAGATATGTTCTGGAAACCCCATCATCTATTTTAGTTATATCTTTTTTAAATATTTCTTTATATTGAGACATTATGCTACTACTCATATATTTAACTAAAGTAGGACTAACACCTAAAAAAGTTCCTAAAAAAGCATGAGAAGCATATGAATCTGGATTATCTGGAAGTGATGCATGTATAAAGCCACCTACAAAAGGATAAGCGAATTTAGTTATTTTATGAGATATATAACTAAATTTACCCATAATAAATTTTTCAATAAATTCATAATTCTCTACAATATTATTTTTTTTATTATCTTCTTTCATTATTATCTCCTGTTTTGTATAAAAACTATTCAATTATAGGCAATACTACCCCCTATTTAAAGGTTTCTATTCTTTATTACTTTTAAGTAACAATAAAGCATATTTAAGCAGTTTTGAACATTAGAAAAAGTATTGTCAATGCTGATTTATGCAGTGATTGTTACAATAATTGCTGTCTTGGTTACAATCAAGATAGGAAATGTTGCTGAAAAAGCAAATTAATTAATTAAATTCTTTTGTTTTTTTGTATTTTATTTCTAATTCATCAAGCATCTTTGCAATTTTTTGTTTGTATGGGCCGAGGCCTTTCCAATCTAAGATAACTTCCTCGCATTTATGCTGATTTTTTTCAATTGCCTGCAGTATCATTTCTTTGTCTAAATATTCAAGCATGTATTTTGGGCAGATGTGACCAAAAGCAAGGTCAGATTTCTCCATGACTTTTGTGAAGTTAGGGCAGTGGTGCAGTCCGCCTATGCCAAAAGCTGTTTTATAGTGCTTTGGTTTTTTAGGGATTATGGACATTATTGTTTTTGCAATTATCTCTCCTGCCTGCTTGTCAGGCCACTGCTCTTCAGAAGATCCTATTTCAATGAACATGCAGGGTGTTTTTTCAAGGTATGGGCCGTGGTGAGTGCATTCCTGTATTATTTCATAATGGTTGTCTTTTGCCAGCTCTTTTATCTTGAATAAACATTCTCTTAAGTAATCAGGGTTTGCTATGCATAGTTTTCTGTCTTGTCCGCCAAACTCTGCCTTTGCCCAGTTTCCTTGTATATGAACACATAAAGATGGAATTCCTGACCTGCTTTGATGCTTTGTTGCAAAGACAATAAAATCAGCATTAATTTTTTCATCAATATTCTCGCAGTATATTGATTCTTTTTCTGTTGTGTAAAGCTTTATATTTTCTTCTTCAATATTAATTGCATAAACTTTTTCTTCCCCAAACTCTTCATTAATTTCCTTGAAGTCAAATAACCTTAGAAGACATTCCTTTATGTTCATGCCTGCAATATCTTTTTTTGAAACAATTATTGCTTTCATATTCAAATAGCTTTTAGAACTAATATAAAAAAGCTTTGCAATTTATTAAAATGCTTAAACAATAAGGCAATTAAAATATTTTTAAATAATTTAATTCTTACTAAAAGGTGATAACAAAAACAAAAGATTTATAAACATAATCCTATTTTCTGTGGTTATGGACATCATCAATGTTATTTCACAAGGATCAAGTGAAAAGTTAAATGCAAAGGGACTTCAAGATAAATTACAGGAGTTTTCTTTTTATAATGAAGAACGTGCAAAAAGAGATAAATGGATCAGCAATAATCTTAAAGTTAGGAAAAAATCTTGTGAAAAAAATAAAAAAGGAATAGAACAAAGATACAAAAAAGAAATAATTTCCCATATTTTACATTTATCTTTAGGTAAAATATTAGAACAATCAAACCATTTTGTAAATGCTAATTATCGGATTTTAATGTCTGGATTAAAGGGTTTTTTTAAGTCACTAGATGTTTCAAAAATTGATTATGATAAAATATCTGTTTATGATTCAGTAATGTTAAGGTACTCAATTAATGTTCTCCCTTCATTATTTTTGTCAGATATGGATAGGTTAAATAGGAAAAAGTTAGATAGAAGAGGTTTATATTCTATGCTTTTAGATGATAACCTTAATATTAGGGGAATAATTTCTGATATTTGCAATATAGAAAGTAGAGAAGATAAAATTAAAATTAATTTTCGAACATTCAAAAATGATTATATTAATTTATGTAACTTAGCACATAAGGGTAATAGAGATAAGTTTGAAAAAGAGGCATTCAAACTTTTAGAAAATTTGTATTTAAAAGGTATTGTTTCACGCAAAACTGAAAAAGAACTACCAATTTATGATATGTTAAAAATAAAACTTTCCAATAAAATTATTAAAAAGAGATTAAATAAGAGATTAAAATCTAATAAAACTTATTTAGAGCTAGTTAGCAAGACAGAGGAATTAGATACTGCAATCAATGAATATAATGAGCGTCTTTCAGAAAATATATTGGATGTTCTTGATGATAAATATAAAATTTCTTATCATAAACTTAGAATTAAACTGCAAAGGGTTACAAGTTTAGAAGAAGGAACGGTTACTTACAAGGGAAAAATTGAAATTGAAGAAGACATAGAGTATATATTAAGAAGGGGGGGAGGCATAGCTTTTTATGAAAGGCGGGATGAACAAAAAAAAATATTATTAAACAGATTAAAATCTGAAAAAATTGGTCAAGTAGAGGATTGTGGTAAAATAAATGTTGAAACTCATTTAGATAGGTATAATGATACTTTAAATTATGAGTGGAAAATACCTAACATACCTACCCCAGAAGAAACCTCTAAGATTATATCAAATACAAAAGATTTTTTTGAAAGAGGAAGTGAAGAATTAATGAAAAGTCATAGGCATTATTGTTAGGTTTAAATTTTTATTTTTTAATACTGATTATCTTTTTTTAAAACAATTATTGCCTTCATTTAGAAGACATTCTTAGAACTAATATAAAAAAGCTTTGCAAAGAGTTGGTTTAATTATTTTTTAATATTTACCTTTAACTCCCAGTCTTTGTATGGCCCATCCAGGATTTTCAAATCATAATTAAAGTTTTCAGGAAGATTTAAATGCCCCCCATAAAATGAGGTATTTTTACTATATTCAACCTTTTTATTGAGTATAAGTTTTTCTTCTTCTTTAGAAAAATTTCTTGGAAATTCTAATTTGAATAATCCTTTCTTTGAGTTAATAATTAAATATATTCCATCAACTACTTTGTTAATTCCGCCTGAAACAGATGTAATATTTAGTTCGTCATGTTCTAATTTTTCAACTAATCCCTCAATTTTTGTTGTTGTTCCTTTATGCTCTTCTCCCTCTGTTCTTGTTATTTCTTTATTGTTGTTATAGTTATATATATTTGCTTTCATTTAGTTTTCCCCATATTTTATAATTAATCTTCTGTACTTGCAACCTCATGATGGCACTTTTGGCATTTCCATACAGCATACTCTGTATCACCGATCATAACAGAAGATATCTTAATCATATCTCCATTACACAGCTCGCATTGCTTTGTCTGAGCCATAATCATATAGTTAGTCAAACTCCTTTAAAAACTTTATCAATTCATGGGATTTTTCAAAATCCAGGAACTCTTCTTTTGTTAAGGAGGGTATGTTTTTTGGCTTTTTCTTTTTGAAGATGATAAGATTGTCAACGTCTAAAAGCCTTGATAATGAGCTGAATTTTGGATTTGTCTTGTCTCCTATGCCTGTGAGGATTATATCTTTGTCTTTTTTAGCTATTATGTCAAAAGGCACTTTTTTTGTTTCAAGTGACTTAAATCCTAAATGGGAGTATTTTTTTGATATGTCTGACTTGCCTTCCTCAAACAATCTTTTTTCAGAGCCCAAAACATTTATCTTATCAAAGACCTCATCACCTAATAAGTTGTAAAGCCTTATTGCCTTTTTTATCCTTATCTCTGAATCATTGTTTTCATACTTTGTTATCATCCTGCTGCTTACTCCGAGCTTTTTTGAAAGCTCGTTTATGGAATAGCCCTCCTGCTCTCTTTTCTGCTTTAGTTTTTTTCCGAGAATGCATGCAGTCAGACCGGCTTGAGTTCTTTTTACAAAAGGAAAATTGTTGTTTATGCAGTTTCTGAAGGTTGCAAGATTTAATGTGTATATTCCAAACCTTGAGTAAACAACATTATTTTCCAGGTTAGAGCCTGCTTTTTCTGCTATGATCAAAGGTGAGGCATTTATGTAAGAGCTTATGTGCTCCATCTCATCTGTAAAATCCTTTTTTATTGAGTTTGCATCCTCAAGAACTTTTATCAGCAGAACCATATGGCTGCTTCTGGCAATAATGTCAAAGCAGGTATGGGTCATGCTCTTTATTGTAAATCCCTTTTTCAGTAAAAATATGCCTATGTTGTCTATGATGGCCTGCTTCATAACAACCAAAACACAAGTTTACTATAAATATATTTGGTTTAATAAGAATAATTTAATTAAAATAAAAGAACTATTTATTTAATAGTGATGTTACTAATTAACATTATTATTATAATACCTGCTAGTTATTAAAAGAAATAACCCTTTATTTTAATAAGTAAGTAAGTTAGTAATATTATTATTAATATTATAATTGTAATTATCTTGTCTGTTCTTTATTAAGTTTTTTCCTGCCTTTAATTATTATTAATGAAGTAGCCAAATACTTAAAGTATATGGGCCATAGTTATTCAGAGAGAGATGGCCTTATGGGTAAGATATATAAACTAAGAAAAGATTATCTTTTCTATGAATGTCCTTTTTATTTGCAGGGGAAATGTTGGAAGAAGCCAGATGGCATCTGTTTTATTTACTAAATATTCTGGAATAAAGGCATTTTCTGCAGGAACTAAGGTTTTTGAAGGAGAAAATCAAAAAATAAAAGATATTCCTATTGCAGAGCCAGTTATCAGGTTCATGGAAAAAGAAGGTATTGATGTATCTGAAAATAACAGAATCCAGTTAACTCCGGAGATGGTTCAGGAATTTGATAGAATAATTGTGATGGCTGAACCAGAAACAATTCCTGAATACTTATCTAATAGCAGTAAGATGGAATTTTGGGATATTGAAGATCCTAAAGGGATGAATGATGAAGGCTACGAAAAAATAATTTCTCAAATTAAATCAAAACTGAAGCAATTTATCAAAGAAAACATACTTACTTAAAAAGGGGCTTTGTTTTGATGTTTTGAATGGTTTTAAGGTCGTTTAATAGGTGTTAATCAAAATCGCCCCATATTTAAGTCAAGAAAAAATAAGCTTTTTTAGTTAAAATAAGAAGTTATAAGCTAAATCAAAAAAGGGGCGACTTCTTCGCAAATCAAAGATTTGCTTGACCACATTGCATTCTCGCTGACGCTCGGGTCGATTAACAGGAATTCCTCTGTTAAACTCAATCGAAGAAGAGTGTGTTAAATTTAATAATCAAATGCAACAAATAGAAAACAAGAATATGGGGCAATTCAAATTATACTTCCTTAAAAAATTTTACTGCAAAATCACAAAAATCAATAATCACATTTTTATCAAGCTCAAATTCACTTCTACTTCCTAAATAATTTTTTGAAGTTGGAGAAATTACTTTTCCAGCTTTTAATTCTTTGTAGGTAATACATTTTATATGTTTTTTAGATACAACTATGAAATATGCGTTTTCATAAGGATAATTAATAAGAGATTTGTCGTGAATATCAAACTTTTCTTTTTTTCTGAATTTGATTTCAATAAAATATACATCTTTCTTTTCGGGGTGCTGTATTACAAAATCAGGCATCCGTCTTATGTTATCTGCAACTTCTGTTTTAACACCTTTAAGTAATTTTATTATGCCTGGAACTGTATTTTCCATACCATATCTAAATACATTATAACCTAATGTAAGAAATAATTCTTCAATTAAAGTTTCAGCAATTCTACCCTTAATCATGCCTTCTTTATAATGACTTTCTCGTTTAGATAATCCATTTGATTGAGAATTATTGTTTTTTTGATGCGTTCTACATAATGCAAGATTAAATTTCTTTTTAGAATATTCATACTCTTCTTTTGTTATTTCCTCTTTGCATTTTGAACAATAATATGACATAATATCACATTATTTAGAGCACTATATAAATATTGCGATAATTTTTTTTGAAATTGTTCCCTATACTTTTTAGCCATCTTTCTAAACTCTTCGGAAGCAGTTTTCCCACACTTCGTAACTGAAAAAGAATTTAACAAGAATTATATGTTAAAATCCAAAAATTTAATAAGTAATTGGCCAACCTATTCATATTATGACAAGAATAGCCATTATCAGGAAAGAGCACTGCAACCCAATAAAGTGCCAGAACCTGTGCATAAAACTCTGCCCAAGGAACAGGACAGGAGAGGAATGCATTATAATTGGGGAAGATGGGAAGCCTGTGATAGATGAATCTCTATGCACTGGCTGCGGA
>JAFCCI010000035.1 GCA_017610275.1 Candidatus Woesearchaeota archaeon | reverse complement strand
CAAACTGTAGCCTTTACTACCAGTCTCTGATTTACAGGCTGGTGCTACAGCTTGCCATTTTCTAGAAAGAAGAGGTTAGAAATAAACTTTACCTCACTTAAGTTGACAGCACCTTTTCTGCGAAAGCTTTATATATGAAAAAAAAGACAGAAACTAATGATGGTATAATCTTTCTTTAGTCTTTTATGGGCCAAATATGGCTTTTTAAGATTTAAGAATAAGTTATACCCTTTATCAAGAACTATAATGCCCTGGTGGTGTAGTTCGGCTTATCATGAAGCCCTGTCGAGGCTTCGACTCGGGTTCAAAGGCATTTAATACTGAAAATCCCGGCCAGGGCGTTGCTTAAACTAGATTTTATCTGGTTTTTGCACATTTGGGCCGGTAGCTCAGCCTGGTAGAGCATCTGACTTTTAATCAGGTGGTCGCGAGTCCGAATCTCGTCCGGCCCATATAAACCATGAGGATAAAGATGAAAAATACAGATATCAGAAAGCATATACTTGTCCCCGAACATTCTAAACTAACTAAACAGGAAATTCAGGAATTACTTGAAAAGTACAAGATTGTATTGAATGACTTACCAAAGATATTACCAACAGATCCTGCAATTGAAAAATTGAATATAAAAGCAGGTGATGTTATAAAAATAATAAGAAATAGCCCAACAGCAGGCATATCTATATATTATAGGGTTGTTGCAAATGGATAAAACATCAAAAGTATTGATACAAAAATACTTTCAGGAAAATAGCATTATCCAATCTAATATTGGGTCTTTTAATAATTTTGTTGAATTTGAGCTACAAAAAATTATTGACGAAAATAAAGAAGTGGAGCCAACAATTATACCGCCTAATGTGGATACATATAAAATAAGGTTTGACAAAATATGGATTGAAGAGCCAACAATAATTGAAGCAGACGGCTCAAAAAGAAATATCTTCCCATCAGAAGCAAGGCTTAGGAAGATGACATATGCTGCTCCTATTTTTGTTGATGTATCTGCGCACATTAACGGGCAAAAAAGGGAAACCGTGAATAAAGCACAGATTGGAAATCTTCCAATCATGCTCAGGTCAAAATACTGCCATCTTAATAAGCTAGATAGAGATAAATTAATAGAAAAGGGAGAAGACCCTGATGACCCAGGAGGATATTTTATAATAAATGGAAGCGAGAAAGTGCTTGTCAACATAGAGGACCTTGCTGCAAACAGGTTCCTGGTTGAAAAAACAAAAACAGGACCAAGCAAATATGTTGGAAAACTTTTTTCAGAAAGGGGCTCTTTCAAGATACCTCATACAATTGAGAGGATGAAAGACGGAATAATATACTTGAGTTTTACAAGAATCAAAAGAATACCAGTTGTTATTGCAATCAAGGCATTGGGCCTCATGAAAGATGAAGAAATAATGAGGGCTGTTTCAGAAGATAATTATGATGAAATGCTTATAAACCTGTATGAGTGTGTTGATATAAAAACGCAGGAAGATGCAATTGATTATATTGCAAAAAAGTCTGGCATAACACAATCAAAAGAGATAAGGATTGAAAGAACCAGAGAAATTATAGACAAATATCTCATGCCGCATATAAGCATTGATAAAAAAGACAGGCTTCAAAAAGCATATAATTTATGCAAGCTAATAAAGAAATTTATACTTGTTTCAAGGGGAGAAATAAAAGTTGATGACAAAGATCATTACATGAACAAAAAAATTAAAATGAGTGGCGACCTTTTGGCAGATTTGATAAGAGTTAATTTTGGAATATTAGTAAATGACCTCTTATATAACTTTCAAAGAATTGTAAAAAGAGGTAAATTCCCGTCTGTAAAGGTTATTATAAGAGAGAAATTATTAACCTCAAGAATTTATTCATCAATGGCAACCGGCAACTGGGTTGGAGGAAGAAAGGGTGTAAGCCAAAGAATACAGCGCCTGAATTTCCTTGAGATGATGTCACACCTGCAGAGAGTTGTAAGCCCATTGTCAGCAACCCAGGAAAATTTTGCTGCAAGAGAACTTCATAGCACCCATCTTGGAAGACTGTGTCCTGTTGAAACCCCTGAAGGAACAAATATAGGGCTTAAGAAAAATCTTGCATTACTTTCAAATATTTCACCCAGCATTAAAGAAGAAGAAACAATAAAATCACTAAAAGGCTTTGGCCTAAAGGTATTAAAGTAAAATGAGCGAAGCATATTTAAATGGAAAATTTATTGGAACAGTAGAAAATCCTAACGAGTTTATTAAAAAAGTAAGAGACGGAAGAAGAAAAGGAACTGTTTCAAATAATTTGAATATATATTACAATAAAATAACAAGTAATATTCAAATGAATGATGACAAGGGGAGGCTTAGGAGGCCATTGATTGTTATAAAGGATGGACAGTCTCTTTTAACAGAAAGCCATATTAAAAAATTGGAAAACAATGAAATTTTATTTTCTGACCTTGTAAAGCAAGGTGTTATTGAATATCTTGATGCTGCTGAAGAAGAAAATGCTTTTGTTGCATTCTCGAGAGAAGCACTAACAAAAGAGCATACGCACCTGGAGATTGCACCGATGGCAATGGTTGGTTTATGTACATCATTAGTGCCTTATGCAAATTTCAGCCCTGGTGCAAGAATAAGCATTGGTTCTAAAAATCAAAAACAGGCACTTGGAATGTATGCAATAAATTTTCCAATAAGGATTGATATGGACATTAATATGCTGCATTACCCGCAGATGCCCTTAGTTCAGTCTGTCATGCATGATGTTTCCAATTACAATAAACACCCTTCAGGACAAAATATGGTAGTGGCAATTATGAGCTACAAAGGATATAATGTTGATGATGCAGTAGTTTTAAACAGGGCTTCAATTGACCGCGGACTTGGAAGGTCAACATACTACCGGCCAGCAATAGCTGAAGAGCTGAGATACTCCGGCGGCCTTACTGATGAAGTATCAATACCTGATAAAGATGTAAAGGGGTATAAGAGTGAAAAGGATTACAGGTTATTGGAAAAAGATGGTATTATATTCCAGGAAGCAAAGGTTACAGAAGGAGATGTTATCATCGGCAAAACAAGCCCGCCAAGATTTTTAAGCTCTATGGACCAGTATAATTTTGCACCAAGCAGCAGGCGTGAAAGTTCTAAGGCATTAAAACATGGAGAAGAAGGAATTGTTGATTTTGTTTTAATAACAGAAAACAGTGAAGGAAACAGGCTGATTCAGGTAAAAATAAGGGATCAGAGAATTCCTGAAATAGGTGATAAATTTACATCAAGGCACGGACAGAAGGGTGTTGTTGGACTGATAGTTGACCAGGCAGACATGCCTTTCACAGCATCTGGAATTACACCAGATTTATTATTCTCACCACATGGTATACCATCAAGAATGACTATTTCACATCTTATAGAATTAATTAGCGGGAAGGTTGGTGCATTATCATCAAGGTATATAGACGGAACATTATTTGATGTTGAGCCAGAGAAAATGCTAAGAAAAGAACTCTTATCATTGGGATTCAGGGAGAATGGTGTTGAAACAATGTATAATGGCATAACAGGAGAGCAAATGGAAGCCAAGATTTACATTGGAAATATTTATTATATGAAATTAAGGCACATGGTCGCTAATAAGATACATGCCAGAGCCAGGGGACCAATACAACTTTTGACAAGGCAGCCAACAGAAGGCAGGGCAAAAGAGGGTGGCCTGCGTTTAGGGGAAATGGAAAAAGATACATTTGTTGCGCATGGCGCATCCCTATTGTTAAAGGAAAGGTTTGATGCAGACAGAACAATAGTTCCGGTTTGTGAAGAATGCGGAATGGTGGCAGTGCATGATACATTTAAGAATAGGCTATACTGCCCTGTGTGCGGCGATAATGTGGAAATAAATTTTATTGAAGTAAGTTATGCCTTCAAGCTTCTGCTTGATGAGCTAAAATCATTAACAATACATCCAAAGCTAATATTAAAAAATAAATATTGAAAATGGAAGACAACGAAATTACAGTTTTTAAAAAAGTTGAAAGCATTGCTTTTAGTATTTTGAGCCCAACCATAATCAAGAAAATGGCTTCTGCCAAAATAGTGACTCCTGAGCTTTATGACAAAGAAGGCTATCCAGTTGATGGCGGCTTAATGGATTCAAGATTGGGTGTGATAGATCCTGGCCTTAGATGCAAAACATGCGGCTCAAAACTCAAGGAATGCTCTGGCCACTTTGGTTATATATCTTTAGCAAGACCAGTAATGCATATCAAGTTTATTACTGTTATATATGACTTACTGAGATGCACATGCAGGGACTGCGGGAGAATACTTATCCCGCAGAATAAAATCCAGAGTTATATGGGCGAGTTAAAAAGCATTGAAAAGGAATCCAGCCCTGAAGAAAGAAGAATAAAAATTAAGGAAATAATCAAAAGCCTTAAAACAGTAAATAAATGCCCTTACTGCAAGAGCAGGCAGCAAAAAATAACCCTGGAAAAGCCAACAACCTTTCTTGAGAATGAAAAAAGGATATCTCCTATAGAAGTGAGAACAAGGCTTGAAAAGATAACTGATGATGATTGTGAAATATTTGGCTTAGACCCAAACTCAATAAGGCCGGAGTGGATGGTTCTGACAATAATGGCAATTCCTCCTGTAACTATGAGGCCTTCTATAACTTTGGAAAGTGGTGAAAGGAGCGAGGATGATTTAACTCATAAGTTAGGGGATATAGTCAGGATAAATCAAAGGCTTTTTGAAAATATAAATGCAGGAGCTCCAGAGATTATTATAGAAGACCTATGGGATTTATTGCAATATCATGTTACAACATTCTTTGATAATAATGTGGCTCAACTGCCGCCTGCAAGGCACCGTTCTGGTGATCCATTAAAAACTATAACAGAAAGGATAAAAAGCAAGCAGGGAAGGATAAGGCATAACCTTGCCGGCAAGAGAACTAATTTCTCAGCAAGAACAGTCATAAGCCCTGATCCGATGCTTAGCTTAAATGAAGTTGGTGTGCCAAAAGTTATAGCAATGAAGCTTACGGTCCCCGAAAGGGTTAATGAATGGAATATAGAATACCTTAAGGGATTTGTTGAAACAGGCCCAAGCAACTATCCTGGAGCTAACTACATAGCAAGACCTGATGGAAAGAGAAAAAAGATAACTGATGAAACAAAGGAACAACTGCTTGAAGAAATTCAGCTAGGGTATGTAGTTGAAAGACATTTAATGGATGGTGATATAGCAATATTCAACAGGCAGCCATCTTTGCACAGGATGTCTATGATGTGTCACAAGGTTAGAGTCCTTCCAGGAAAAACATTCAGGATTAATCCTACAGTTGCTCACCCATATAATGCAGATTATGATGGAGATGAAATGAATTTGCATATTCCACAGACAGAAGAGGCAAGGGCAGAGGCTGAAACCCTTATGATGGTACAGACGCAGCTTATATCTCCAAGATATGGATTAAGCATTATTGGAGCAATACAAGATGCAATCTCAGGAAATTACCTGCTTACAAAAGAAGGCAGATATTCAAGAAGAGATGCTATTGACCTTTTGTTATCTGCAGGAATAACAGACTTCTCTAAGTTAAGCAAAAAAGATGTAGTAAGCGGAAAAAATGTATTCAGCGTATTAATTCCACCTGACTTTAATTTTACAGGGAAATCAAAATTAGGAGAGGAAATGATAATTAAGAATGGAAAACTAGTAGAAGGTGTTGTAGATAGTGCAAACATTGGAGGGGGAAAGGGTCTTATGCTAAGGAACATACACAAAAAGTATGGTGAAACAGAAGCAATAAAAATAATAGAAGCAATATTCAGGTTAGGCACAGCAGTCCTGATTAAAAGAGGATTTACAATAGGAATATCAGACGCTGATCTTCCACAGGAAGCAATAAATAAAATAAATGAGACTCTTGCCAAAGCAAGGAAAGATGTTGAGGTATTAACAAAAGAATATCATGATGGTATATTGCAGGCATTCCCTGGAAGAACATTAAAAGAAACACTTGAACTAAAGATATTGGAATTATTAAACAAAGCAAGAAATGAAACAGGAAAGGTTGTTTCTGATTATTCGAATAAGGAAACACATATGATGATAATGGCAGATTCTGGAGCAAGAGGAAATCTGCTTAATCTGGCGCAGATGGCTGCCTGTGTTGGCCAGCAGGCTATGAGGGGCAAAAGAATAGAAAAAGGCTATAATGAAAGAACATTATCATGCTTCAAAAAAGGAGATCTCGGACCTGAGGCACATGGTTTCATAGCAGATGGGTTCAAGAAAGGCCTAAACCCAAGAGAATTCTTCTTTGCATCTATGACTGGAAGAGACAGCCTTATGGATACTGCACTGAGAACACCTAAATCAGGTTATTTGTACAGGAGATTAGCAAATGCATTGCAGGATTTGAAAGTTGAATATGATAATACTGTCAGGGATTCAAGCAGAAAGATTGTGCAGTTTGATTATGGAGAAGACAGAATAGATGTTTCAAAGTCTGATGGCGGAATAATTAATGTTAAGAATATAATTAAGTCCATAAAATAATAATTGGTGAAATTTGATGAAAAATTTATTTAAAAAATATGAAGGAAAACTGCCTTTGAAAGTAATTAATGATCTTAAAGAAAATATGCCTAAAAATATAAGCGAGGCAAAACTGAAGAAAATTCTCGAGGAAACAGTCACAGAATATAATAAAATGTTAGTTCAGCCAGGGGAGTCTGTAGGACTTGTTGGTGCAGAATCCATTGGTGAGCCCGGAACCCAGATGACCTTAAATACATTCCACTTTGCAGGTGTTGCAGAGATGAATGTTACAATGGGCCTTCCAAGAATTATTGAGATACTGGATGGCAAAAAAAATATAAGCACGCCAATGACAGAGATTTATTTAAAAAAACCTTATAGTCAGGGCAAAGATATAAAGAGACTAGCTTTATCAATAAAGGAAACCACACTTAAGGAAATTGTTTCTGAATTTGTTGTTGATATAGCTGAATCAAAAATTGAAATAAAATTTGATGAAAAAAAGATGCAGGACATTGGTGTTGATTACCCAGTAATTCAAAAAAGCATAAAAGCTAATTTTAAGGAACTTGCTCTTTCAAAAAAAGGAGATGTTATTACATTAAAGCTTAATGAAAAGGAAAAAGAACTTAACCAGCTGTTTAAGACAAAAGAAAAAATCAAGGAAATTTATGTGCAGGGAATAAAAGGCATAACACAAGTACTGCCAATTAAAAAAGGCGATGAATTTTTAATAATAACAGCAGGAACAAATCTTAAAAAGATTTTAGAACTTGACTTTGTTAATAAACCAAGGACAATATCAAATAATGTATTTGAGATATCAAGTGTTCTTGGAATAGAAGCAGCAAGGCAGGTAATAATAAATGAGGTTTATAAGGTTATAGAAAACCAGGGATTAAATGTTGATATAAGGCATCTTATGCTCGTCGCTGATACAATGTGTGCCACAGGCGCAGTAAAAGGAGTAACGAGATATGGTGTTGTAAAGGAAAAATCAAGTGTTCTTGCAAGAGCATCTTTTGAGACACCAATAAAACACATTTTTAATGCAAGCCTTATTGGTGAGGTAGATAACCTTAATTCAGTTGTTGAAAATGTTATGCTCAATCAGCCAGTTCCTGTTGGAACAGGATTGCCTGGATTGATAACAAAGGTTAAGAGGAGTTAGAATGGCTAAAAAACAATCATTAATCGATATAAAAAAAGACTTAAAAACAAGGAAAATTGTTATTGGAACGAAAGTTGTAATGAAGAATTTAAAGCTTAATAAGCTTGAAAAAATTTATATTGCATCAAACTGTGATGA
>JAFCCI010000034.1 GCA_017610275.1 Candidatus Woesearchaeota archaeon | reverse complement strand
GAAAGAGGGAAAAACAGATGACTGCCTTAAAGAAGTTGAGCTTAGTGGAAAATTGGATGAATGCATAGCAGAAACAGATGCTGAGTTCAAGATAACAGAAAAATTCAATGATAAGTCAACATGGAGCGGCGGAAGATTCCCGTTGTTTGATGTTGATAAAGAGCTAAATGAGAAATATGGAGTCAGGGGCTCTCCCGGATTAGTAATAAATGGAGTAACGGCAAAAAGCGGAAGAGATTCTGCAAGCCTGCTTGATGCAGTCTGCACAGGATTTAAGGTTAAGCCAGCTGAATGCAATGAAAAGCTCTCTTCAGATAATCCATCTCCAGGATTTGGATTTGAAGAAGGCTCATCAGGATCAACTGGTGGCCAGTGCTGATAAATTTCTTTTTTTATTTTTTAATATTTTTTAGATAATTTTATTAATAATAATTAAAGCTAATAGTTGAATTTCAAGAGAAGTTCTTCAAGTTAATAATTATCAGAAATAGAAATTAAATAAAAAATAAAAAACTTACAAGTCATTGCTTGTAAGAATAGTTATTCTTGTGTCACCAGGCTTTATCTTGGAATCCATTGCAACTATATACTTAACAGCTGTTCTTTCTGCTGTCCTGACTAAATCACGGTCTATTGACCCGTCAAAAACAATTGCATGGACACCAGAATTAAGGCTCTTGATAGTTGTCTGCAGTTCTGTTATAGGCACTTTCCCAAGAATATTAAGTTTTGGGTCAAGAACATAAGCTCCACGAGTTCCAATAAGGTCTTCGAGCATATCCTTGAAGGCTTTTTTCTCCTCCACAGATAGTTTCACTGGCTTTGAAGGTTCAGGTCTTCTGGTTTCTGGTCTTCTGGTTTCTGGTCTTCTGGTTTCTGGTCTTCTTGGGGTAAACTTTGGTCTTTGTCCTGATTGTATTCTTGGTTTTTCTGATTTTGTATTTCCATTAGTTTCTTTTATCTCAAGTTTTGCCTGCTCAACTGCAATTCTGCCCCTCAAGGCTTTATGTATTTCTTTCTTTGTAATCTCCTCTAATTCCTTGCCATCTGGTGCTTTTGTAACATAATCTATTTCTGCCATACTTGTAATTTCCTTTATTATAAGGTCACCGCCGCGGTCTCCGTCTACAAAAAGAGTTGATGTTTTCTTTTTGCATAATTCAATTATGGATTTTGGTGCAGATGTTCCATTTACTGCTATCACATTCTTAAAGCCATGCTTAAGCATATTCAGGACATCTGCTCTTCCTTCTACAATAATTATGTCGTCTGACTCATCTATTGATGGTCCTGCTGGCAGCCTGTCTGTTCCATATTCCTGTATTTCCATTACCCTTACAGAATATGCCACCTCATCTGCTAACTCCTGGCTGTCTGGGATAACATTATCCATCATTGCTTTCAAGAGATCCTTTGCCCTGTCTATGACAAATTTTCTTTTTGAAACCCTTACGTCCTCTATATTTTGCACCTTGATTTTGGCAGTACAAGGACCAATTTTTTGGATTACCTCGAGTGCAGCTGCTATTATAGATGTTTCTGCCTTGTCTAAAGAGGAGGGAATAAGTATTGAGCCGCTTGTCTTCCCTGATTTTGTCTCTAATTTAACCTCAATTCTTCCAATTCTTCCGCTTCTCTGAAGCTCCCTTAGCTCTAGGTCTGCTCCTAAAAGCCCCTCTGTCTGACCGAATATTGCTCCAATTACATCTGGTTTGTCAACAATTCCTTCAATTTCTATTACTGAATGAACTATATATTTTGATGATACTTGACTTATCTTTGCCATTTTAATTTCCTCCGTGTATTATGTATTCTGTTCAATGTTGAAGAAGAAGTAATAGATTGTATCACTAACTAATTTTTTTTACAAAAGTGAATAAATCTATGAACATGATAGCTCCTTCTTTGCTTTAATACAGAACAAGCTTTAATAGTTTTTAATTAACCTTAAACTATGTCTTTTTCCTATTTTTTCAAAAAATAACCCCTTAAATGAATGATAATAGTGAATAAAGCTCTTAGCTTGCTCTATACTGTTTTTTATGAATATTAAATGTTTTGTTGCCCGTAACACTAACTCCCAAGCTCATTGCTTGAATTTATCGTTAGCTCCATTGAGTACTCTCGTGACGGGCTGTTTTATGCAAGAGTACCTTAAATTCATCGTATAACAAGGCGTTATATCTTATAAAAGGACTTTATTTGCACAGAAAATATATGGATTTATCCTTATAAAAAGCTTTGGTTTTCTAAAGATTTTAGGCAATTCTTAAGCCATTCTTAACCTTATTGTCTGGTTTTATTAAAACTACTTCTTCTTTATTGTTTAAAACAACACCTAAAACCAAGACCTCAGAAATGAAATCAGCTATCTGCTTTGGTGGAAAATTAACAACTGCAATAACCTGCCTGTTAATTAAATCTTCTTTTTTGTAAAATTTTGTTATCTGGGCACTTGATTTCTTTATTCCAAGAGGGCCGAAGTCAATTGTAAGCTTGTAAGAAGGGTTTCTTGCCTTCGGAAAATCCTCTACCTTAACAACAGTTCCAACACGCATATCCACTTTTTCAAAATCCTGCCAGATTATCATAAAAAAATAAAAAACTGATTAATATAAAAAAGTGTTGTTTAATGCATAACTTATATAAAGCAAACAGTTATTGCATTTTGCATGGCAAAAACAACAAAAGAAAAGTTCAAGACCTTTGGAAATGTATTTGATAATTTTACATTAAGGAATTTATTTAACCTATCATCAAAGGGCTTTTTTGAAGAGGGTTCTCTCAGCCCCATATCGATTGGCAAGGAATCTAATGTTTTTTCTGCCAAAGGCAAAGAAGGAAAGGTTGTACTAAAGATTTACAGGCTGGAAACATGCGACTTTAACCAAATGTATAAGTACATAAGGAACGATCCAAGATTTTTAGGATTGAAAAAGCAGAGAAGAAAGATTATATTTGCATGGGCTCAGAGGGAATACAGAAATCTTTTTAGAGCAAGGGAAGCTAATGTAAAAGTGCCAAAGCCAATTACCTTTCTTAATAATATTCTTGTAATGGAATTTATTGGAAATAAGGAAGCTGCTCCAAAGCTTAAAGATGCTGTTCCAACTAATTTAAAAAAATGCTATAATAAGACTAAAGAATATGTAAGAAATTTCTATAAAGCTGGTTTTGTTCACGGCGATCTTTCAGAGTTTAATATCCTTAATCTTAATGACTATCCTGTTTTCATTGACTTGTCGCATGCAACACCTATCAAAAGCCCAGGAGCATCTGAACTGATTGAAAGGGATGTAAAAAACATGTGCAGGTTTTTCAATAAGCACAAATTAAAACTTGAATACAAAAAAGAGTTAAAAGAAATTATTTCTTTATTTTTAATAAAAAATAAAAAACTTCATTGCATTGCTGCAATGAAGAAAAAATCCTGCCTTCAATTCTTAAAGATTGGGGGTGATTAAAAAATGAAGGCAAAGAAAACAACACCTAAAAGGTGATCATCATTGCACTATCTCAATGCCAAGCTCATCATTGATTTCCTGCATCTCGACGCTTGTTTCTTCTTCTCGTGCCTTTCCAAGTATCCAGGGTGACTTAACTCCAGTCATGATTGTCATTACAGTAAGTTTTCCCTTCAAATCTTCACTTATTCTTGCTCCCCAAATAACATTTGCATCCTGGTCCATTGATTCTGTTACAAGCTCTCCAACTCTTGTAACCTCATCAAGAGTCATATCAGGACCTCCGGCTATGTGGATTAATGCACCTGTAGCTCCTTTATAGCTTATGTCTAATAATGGATTGCTTAGTGCGCCATGCACTGCCTCTTCAACCCTGTTGTTTGTGCTAGAAGAACCAACACCTATTGCTGCAACATCTCCATTTGTCATAATTGCCTTTACATCTGCATAGTCAAGGTTAACAAGTGAAGGAACAGCTATTGTTTCTACAATTCCCTTTATCATTGTTGAAATCAATTCATTTGCAACTGCAAAAGCCTGCTTAACTGGAAGGTTCCCTGCAATCTCAACTAATCTGTTATTATCAATAACTATTACAGTATCTGTTACTTCTCTTAATTGCTGCAAACCAAACTCTGCTTTGTCAACTCTTGCTCTCTCTATCTTGAACGGCATTGTGACTGTACCTATTACAATAGAACCTAATTCCTTAGCAACCTTTGCAATTACTGGTGCAGATCCTGTTCCTGTTCCTCCGCCCATTCCTGCACATACAAAAGCCATATCAACACCTTTAAGGGAGTCTTTTATATTCTGGATAGATTCTCTTGCTGCTTCTGCTCCTTTTTCAGGATAGCCTCCGCATCCAAGCCCTCTTGTAATATCCTTTCCTATCAGGATTTTTCTGTCTGCTTCTGAAATATCAAGGTGCTGCTGGTCTGTGTTAGCTGCTATTATTTCAGCCCCTTTGATGCCTTTTCTGTAGAGCCATGAAACCATATTGTTTCCTGCTCCGCCAGAGCCAAACACCTTTATGTTTGCCTGTTTAACTTCTACTCCCTGAAATTCGTTTTTTGTTGTATTTTTCAATGCATTCTCTACAATAAAATCCATTTTTCCAAAACCCCCTTTATATTTTTTTATATACCCCTATAAAAACATATTCTGCAATATAAATATTCAAATACAATAATATTTATATCATAGTTCTGCTTTTACCTTTTTTAGAAAAAGTTTAGTTAGTCGCGCCAAAAACTGATTAAATAAAATTTGGTTTTAAAACTCAGTAAGTTAAATACAATTTGAGAATAGTTAGTTATTAACTTGCGCCAACAAAGTTAATTATACTTATTTAATAAACTAACTTGTATATAAATATTTCTAACCTTAAAAATATATTTTCCAGATAGTATGCTCTATTTCATTTGGAAAATTAAAAAGATTTTTATAGTGCTTTGAATTTTTTTTAACTATGGCATTACATTTTATAGGGATTGGACTTTACGACGAGAAAGATGTTTCTTTAAGGGGTTTGGAATCCATTAAAAAATGCAATGTTGTTTATTTGGAAAATTATACAAGCATGTTGTCATGTGATGTAAAAAAGCTTGAGAAACTTTATGGAAAAAAGATAATTTTGTCGTCACGTGAGCAGGTTGAAAATAAAGCTGAAGATACTATATTAAAAGATGCCCTTTCAAAAGATGTTGCTTTTCTTGTTATAGGTGATCCAATGTCTGCAACAACCCATATTGACCTAAGGTTAAGAGCTGAGAAAGCAGGCATTAAATGTATTGTCATACATAATGCATCTGTGTTCTCTGCTGTGGGGATTACAGGGCTGCAGCTTTACAAATTCGGAAAAACAACAAGTATTCCTTTTCCAGAGGATAAATGGCATCCGGAAACACCCTATGATGTAATAAAAGATAATAGGAAAAATGGTTTGCATACGTTGATTTTATTGGATTTAAAACCTGATGAAAATAAATTTATGACTATTAACCAGGCTATTGAATACCTATTAAGTATAGAAGAGAAGAGAAGAGAAAAAGTGTTTTCTAAGGGCTTATTTTGCGTTGGATGCTCAAGACTTGGCTCATTAAAACCATGCATTAAAGCTGGAAATGCTAAAAAGCTGCTGAAAGAGGATTTTGGGAAGCCTATGCACTGCCTTATTGTTCCTGGAAAGCTTCACTTTGCAGAGGAAGAATCTCTTGAATTATTTAAAATTCATAAATGAAACAATGTTTCAAAAATGAAAACATTTATATATTTCTTATTATTTTTAATTTAAATGCCTGATATTGATATTCTAAAACAGTTGTTTGATAAGAAGATTCTTAGGATAATTGATGTGTTTCTGCAAAATAAGGATAAGCAATTTTATCTCAGGGAACTAGGAAGAGCTGCTAATGTAAGCCCTGCAACAACATATAGAATTATTGGAAAGCTTGTGAAATCAGAAATAATTGAAGAAATAAAAATTTCTAAGTTCAAGGTTTATAAAATCATAATAAGTGAAAAAACCAGGGGATTAGCAAAGTTGCTAAAAGAAGAGGTAAACCCCCTGGAAATATTTGTGGAAAAAACAAAAATAATTGATGGCATTGATTCAGTAATATTGCATGGCAAGAAAACAAGCAAAAGTGCCAATATACTAATAATTGGAGATGATAATGTATCAAAAAAAGTTGATGGTGTAGTTATGGATATAAAACAAAAGCATAACTTCAACATAGACTTTCTTATATTGTCTGACCTGCAGTTCAGGCAGATGACAAAGCTAGGGGTATACTCTGGAGATAAAAAGATTCTCTGGAAAAAAGAATAGATATTAGTTGCAATTATCTGGCTCGCTAATAAATAATCCTCAAACTAGCTGAACACCATATTTACCTGATAAATCTTTGTTTCCTTTTAAGAAAGACAAATTTTCACAAAGAATTTCCCAATCATCTGCATACCTTGACTTAAGATAATCATAGTCATTGACTGGAAAGAATAAAACATTTGCATTATCATATATTAAGCGGAGATCTCCATGAGCACCTCCTCTATCGTGAGGAATCTCAAATGCCTTAGATGGAACTCCATACTTACTTTGTTCGCTTAATTTTTTCTCTAAGCCTGGTTGCTCTGTATATAATCTTCTTAATCCAATTGTCCAGTCCTCACCTGGCTTGAAATCCTTAGTTACTTCACGCCAAAGTTTCTCGTGCTCGGATGTGTCAACAAAAACAAAATATGTGGGCTTACTAGATTCCTTACAATCCATCTCATCCAGGTATTCAATTGGACCTTGGTAGGCAAATATCTTTCCTTCTAATTTCATTGTTCCATTAAAAGAATTATCTAATTTATTTTTATCTATTATAATCTTCATTTTACCCCTTATCAAACAGTTTTTAATTAATCTTTATAAACCCTTTGGTGCATCACCAGTGTGGATTAATTACTATCTCTTGCCAGCCAGTTGCAACTAACAAGCATGCTGTTTGTTTAATCTTAAGCATGCTAATGTTTTAGGAAAATTTATTAACCACACCTTATAACCAACTGTTATGTCATGGATATTATTTTCAATTTTATCAGCACTGATATTTGCAATTGTAAATACAATAGATAAATATATTCTTACAAAACTGGTTAGAAAGCCAGTTATTCTCCTTATGATTCTTGGTGTGGTTGGATTAATTGCAAGTTTTTTTGTGTACTTGTTTCACGGTTTTTCCTATTTGTCTTATTTCAACATTTCCTTAGCTTTTGTTGCTGGAATTTTGTATATTGTAGGGGTTCTTTTTTATTTCAAGGCAGTAAAAATAGAGGAAATTTCGCGGGTCATTCCTTTACTTTACTTAAGCCCGCTATTTGTTTCAATTCTTGCAGCAGTATTCCTTGGAGAAATTTTTACTCCTATAAAATATTTAGGCATATTTTTATTAATAATTGGTGCAATTTTTATCTCTTCAAAAAATTCCATAAAAATTAGTTTTGGAAAAGCTTTTTGGTTTATGGTTCTTGCTTCTTTGGTACTCTCTGTAAATGCAGTTATAACAAAGTATCTTCTTGGTTTTGTTGATTTCTGGACTATATTTTCATACATTAGAATTGGAGCATTTTTTGCTTTAATTCCAATATTCTTCTTTAGTTTTAAGGATATCATATTTGCAGTAAGAGAGTATGGCAAAAAAGCGATTATTGTAATATCTTTAAATGAAATACTTGCTTTAGTTGGTGCTTTATTGATTACAGTTGCAATGGCAAGTGGATATGTAACTTTGGTAAATGCTCTATCCTCTATCCAGCCATTTTTTGTTTTATTGTTTGCTGTAATCTTAAGTATTTTTTATCCAAAAATATTGAAAGAAGAAATTCCAAAAATATTGAAAGAAGAAATTGGAAAATCAACTGTTCTGCTAAAATTGATTGCAATAACCCTAATGTTTGTTGGTGTAATCTTAATAATTTAATAAGAAAAAGAAGGAAAGGGTAAGAATATCTAATTATGTTATTTTTTGAATGAGTTCATCTAAAGGTTGTATTGGTTTATTGGTTTTTAGATTTATTTTTAGATTTACAAAAACATGTTCAGTCCTTGCTGAGGCAACAATATCTCTATTCAAATACATAGTATGATCAATATAAATTCTGGCGCCTTTATCATAAGGCACAAATTGTGAATGGATTTCAACCTCTGCATTTGCAAATACCTGTTTTTTATATTTGTATGTTGCAGTAAATACAAGAAATCCAATTCCTTTTTCAGCAAGGACAGAATCCTTTAAACCAAATTTTTCTTGTAAAGCAATTCTTCCCTTTTCAAAATAATAACTATAATGTGCATTATTTAAGTGACCATAATCATCAACATGACTTGGGTTGATTA
>JAFCCI010000033.1 GCA_017610275.1 Candidatus Woesearchaeota archaeon | reverse complement strand
GGAAGATAAAAAAAATAGCAAAGGAAAATATACAAAGTATAGCAAAAATAGAAAAAATGGTGAGAAAATGCTGTCAAAAAAAGAAATAAAAATATTTGAAATGTGGCAATTCTTTGATAAATATCGTGTGCTACCTTTTGAAAAGAAAAGAATAGATGTGACATTAAGTATGGAAAACATCGTGAAACTGAAGAAGAAATCAATTAATGTTTCAGGGTTTATTGATAGGTTAATTAAAAAAAGTGTATAAGGATTAGTTAAACACACAGAATAAATGCGGGGAAAGGGATTCGAACCCCCGTAAGCACTAAGCTAACAGGTCCTAAGCCTGTCCCGTTTGACCACTCCGGCATCCCCGCATAAAAAGAGCAACATAACTAATATATAAAAAGCTTTTTGTTTAAAGACTATTTAATTTCAAAAACCAATTATTTAAATATTAGTTATCAGTTTAATAAAGCAATATGATAGAAATATTCAAGTCATTTAAAGGAGAGTTGAAACAAATAAAAAAGCCAGCAAGGGGATCCTGGATAAACCTTATTTCTCCGACTAAAAAAGAATTGTCTAAAATAAGCCATATCCTTGAAATGCCGCAGGATGTTATATCCTCTCTAAAGGATATGGATGAAATGCCTGATATGGAAATGGATGAGAACTTTCTTTTTATTATAACAAGAACCCCCCAGAAAAATTCAAATAGTGCTAAATTAGAATATTCAACAATACCCTTAGGTATAATTATCTTAGATAACTATTTAATAACACTTTGTTTTAATGAAAATGATGTCATAACTCAATTAAAATCCAAAAAGATTTATACTGCAAAGAAAATACAAACAACATTAGTGATGCTTCTTATCTCTGCAAGAATTTATTTAAAATATTTGAATGATATAAACAAAAAATTGCATATCCTGCAAGGGGAGTTGAAAAAAACAACAAAAAATAAGGATATATTTGGATTATTAAACATCCAGAAATCCTTGGTTTATTTCAGCACATCACTGAAATCCAACCAATTCTTGATTGACAGGCTGACAAAAACAAAGGTTTTCACGCAGTTTGAGCATGACAAAGACCTTCTTGAAGATACGACAGAAGAAAATAAGCAGGCAATTGAAATGACAAATATTTACACAAATATCATAACCAGCATGACAGACACTTTCTCTTCTGTAATATCAAACAACTTAAACACAGTTATGAAACTGCTTACATCAATAACTTTAATTCTTATGCTGCCAACTCTTGTTTCAAGTGTTTACGGCATGAATATTGCATTGCCGTTCCAAAACTCACCGCATGCTTTCCTGATTACAATGGGAGTTTCACTAGCCCTTTCAATAATGGGTGTTATTATTCTCTGGAGAAAGAAATTGTTTTAGAAATCAGACCTTATTTGTCTTTCTGCCATTTATAACTTCTAAGCTTTGGAGATTTGCCAAATCCGCATGAGGAGCATACCTTTTTCCTTATGTGGTATGTTCTCTTGCCGCACCTGCGGCAGTGAATCATGTTCTTCTTTCCGCTCTTCTTGCCCATTGAGGCAGTTCCTTTAGACATCTTAATACCCTAAGAAAATAATTTATGCAGGTGAAACCATAATTATTGTGTCCCCCCTTAAGAAGATAACACCAAGCTTTCTTGTTAATTCTCCATTAACTTTCTCTTCAGCTTCTTCTAGGACAATGTTTATGTGGATGTCAAATGCATTTAATTTTCCAATATACTGTTTTCCGTTCTTTAATTCTACAATTACTCTCTTATTTCTTGCCTTGTTTAAGGCATCTAATGGTCTTGAATCTTCCATTTATAATCACACTCCCAAAATTAAAATATCATAAAGGGTAATTGGTTGCATATATAAACTTTACTATACAAAACACAAGTATAATCAAAAAGCTTATAAATAATTCAAAAACTCCAAACCACATGACAATAAGTCAAAGAAGATCAAAGAGAAGTGCAACAAGCTCAAGATATAAGAAAAACAGAAGCAAAAGATTATCTGAGCAGGGCAGATCTCCAACTTTAACAAAGGTTGATGAAAGAAAACTAAAAGTGATTAGAACTGTAGGTGGAAATCATAAGCAGATACTGCTTCGTGATAACATTGTTAATCTGCTTGACAAAAAAACCAAAAAATATTCTAAAGTAAAGATAGTCTCTGTTGTTGAAACTCCTGCTAACAGGCATTTTGTAAGAAGAAACATAATGACTCATGGATGTGTTATCCAGACAGAAAAAGGAAAAGCAAAGATAACAAATAGGCCTGGCCAGGAAGGAACAATCAACGCTGTCTTGTTTTAATTGATTTTCTTAATCCCAATCCCAAATTCTTTTTGTTTTACTTTCTCTTTTGCTGAGAATTTGAATTCCTTGGAAATCTTTCCAAACACAGTTTTCTTTGAGCCTACTTTTCTATCTAATTCTTTAAGGTTGGCTTTAACATGAGCCTCAAAATCAGCATCAAGTTCTAAAACAAGCTCTATTTTATCTAACTTATTTAGCTCTGCTTTTTTTCTCAGGCTTTGGACTCTTCTTGTTAATTCCCTTAAGTATCCTTCATTCCCAAGCTCAGGGCTAATTGTTGTATCAAGATAAACATCAAACTCTTTTCCCGTGCCGAGAACAAATGGCTCAGGAACAATTTTTATTATGTTAATATGCTCTTTCAGATTAACTTCCTTGCCTTCAAGAGATATTTTTTCTTTTCCATCACCTAAGGCTTTTATCACTTTATCTTTGTTTTTGTTAATCAATTCAATCATATCCGCTGTTTTCTTGCCATATTCTTTTCCAATATTTTTGTAGTTAATCTTAAAGTCATAGCCAAGGTCAAACTTTTCAACATACTCTAATTCTTTTATATTTGTCTGCAATAAAACTAATGATTTAATCTCTTTAGCTAGTTTCTTTTCTTTTGAATGTATCACAACCTTGCTTAACGGCCACCTGATTCCAACCTGTGCTTTTTCCCTTGCTGCAAGAATTGCCTGTGTTATATCAGAAGCAAACAAAAATTCAGTTTCAAGCTTTTTATCTGTTTTCTCATGCTTTGGCCACTCTTCAAAGTGGACACTCCAGGATTTTCCTTTTAAGAACTCATGATAAATATGCTCTGATATAAATGGCGTGAATGGGGCCATTATCTTTATCAATCTATCAAAAATATACTTAAAACTAAAAGCTAACTCTTTATCTTCTTCCTGTGTTCTGTCCCTTATAATCTTAATGTAAGTCCTTGAAAAATCATTCACTACAAAGGACCTTATAGACTCTGTTGCATGTGCATAATCATATTTTTTCATGCTTTTCTCAACATCATTTATAGTTGAATTGACTCTTGATATAATCCATTTATCCTCTACTCTTTCAGCGTCAATATTTCTGACATCATTAAGCTTAAAGTCATCAATATAAGTTGCAATATAATAATATGAGTTCCAGAGTATGTTAAAGAAAGGAGTTATTACCTCATCAAATACAGAAAGCCCAACCTTAACATTATTGCCCAATGGATAAGAGCACATAAGCAGCCTCACAGAATCCACCCCTCTTTTGTCAAAAATATCATTAGGCAATAATATATTTCCTTTTGATTTTGACATTTTTTCCCCATTCTCATCGCATAGTAATCCAGTAACTGAAACATTCTTATAACTTAAATCATCAAACAAGAGGGTTGATAAAACATGCAAAGTATAAAACCAACCACGTGTCTGGTCAATTGCTTCTGAGATAAAATCATAAGGAAATCTTTTTTCAAACAAATCTTTGTTTTCAAATGGGTAATGAAATTGGGCAAATTGCGCTGCTCCTGAATCAAACCAGCAGTCAATTACCTCTGGAGTTCTTTTCATTACGCCGCTACATTTAGTGCATTTATATGTCAATGGGTCAACAGAGCCAATATGCAAATCATTTACTTCAACACCGGTCTTTTCCTTAAGCTCTTTTATGCTTCCTATTGCTTCCATGTGATTACATTTTTCATTTTCACATACCCATATGTTTAATGGTGTTCCCCAGAACTTGTTTCTTGATAAAGCCCAGTCCTTTGCCTCTGAAATCCAGTTTCCAAACCTTCCCTCTTTAAAGCTTTCAGGATACCAGTTAATCTTATTGTTATTCTTAACTAGTTTATCCCTGAATTTTGAAACAGATATAAACCATGCATCCATTGCATAATAAATCAACGGGCAGCCAGTTCTCCAGCAGAAAGGGTATGTATGCTTGACAGGATAACTAACAAACAGCTTTCCTTCTTTATCTAATCTTTTTATTATGTCCTCATCACAGTCCTTTACAAACTTACCTTTATAATCTGGAACTTCTTGTGTAAATTTGCCCTCAAGGTCAACTGGATTAACAAAATCAATATGTTTTTCCTTGCATATATTAAAGTCATCCTCACCAAAAGCTGGAGCCTGATGAACTAAACCAGTACCCTCCTCTGTTGTTACAAAATCAGCAAGAATAAACTTAAATGAATTTTTAACCTTATCTTTAAAATAATCAAACAAAGGAATATATTCAAGATTCTCAAGCTCTTTTCCTTTTATCGTTTTTATTATTTTTCTGTTTTCTTTATCAGGAAAATATCTTTCCAATAAGTCTTTTGCAATAATATAATAGACTTTTTCCTTTTTATCTTTTGAGAAATATGTTTCAACAATTGCATAATCTATATCATCCTTAACAGCAATGGATAAATTGCTTGGAAGAGTCCATGGCGTTGTTGTCCAGACCAGATAATAGAGTTTCTTGCCTTTTTCAATTTCTGGAAATTTTTTATAAATATATTCTTTTGCTTCAAATCTCACTATAACAGTCATGTCTTCAACTTCTTTGTAGCCGAGGGCAACCTCGTGGCTTGATAATGGGCTTTCACAGCCAACACTGTAAGGGACAACCTTATAGCCTTTATAGACAAGCCCTTTGTCAAACAATTGCTTCAATGCCCACCACTCGCTTTCCATGTAATTTTTTTCCATGGTAATATAGGGATTGTCCAAATCAACCCAGAAGCCCATTCTTTCAGTCATGTCAGACCATTCTTTTACAAATGAGAAAACATCTTTTTTGCATATCTCAATAAACTTATCAACTCCGAATTTGTAAATGTCTTTTTTTGTTTTTAACCCAAGTTTTTTCTGAACCTGTATTTCAACAGGCAGACCATGACAGTCCCATCCCCCTTTTCTCGGAACAGCAAAACCCTTCATGAAATTATATCTGCAAACCAAGTCCTTTGAAACCCTTGCCTCTACATGATGCAATGCAGGAGGAGCATTTGCTGTTGGCGGCCCTTCGAGCCATGAAAACAACGGCTTTTTATCTTTCTTATTTTCCTGAAGAGAATCATAGATAATCTTCTTGTTTTTCTTCCAAAATGTAAGTATTTCTTTTTCTATTTTCTGAAAATCATATTTTTTGTCCATTTTTATCCTCATTTGTTTTTGTTTTTTTTATTTGTTTATATTTATTTCTATTAAGGATTGATTTGCCAGCTTAGAAAAGGCCAGCATGTTTACATAATAATAGAAATAAAACTAACTAAAATAATATCAATAAAACCCAGGCTTTGGCTTTGTTTCATATAAAATAAGAGTTTAGGATTATTTATAAAGGTTGTTAAAATTTGTCATCTCAAATTCAATAATCAATACAATCATCAAACAGAGACCAAATTCAGATTTATTTTTTTTAATAGATTATCTCCATCTATAATAGCTTTTTTCCAAATTTCTTCCCTTTTCTTCTTATCCATAATTTTTTTCCCTATCGGAGCCGAAAAGTTATTTAAATTTTGTTCTACAAATTCCCTAAATATTTTTGTTTTCCATTTCTGTCCAATTTCTTTCTCCCATTTTGAAAAAATAATATAATGGGAAATTATCTTAGAATAAGACCAATCCTCAGTATTTACCCTGCATCCGCTATTTCTTTTAGGAATAGAACTTAACTTGACAATTTCCTCTAAGCTATGGCCTCCAAAGTTATTGTTATTTCTTGATGTTTCAATATCAAAAAAGTTTATTTTTCCAGAACATCCATATTTTAGATGAATACAAGAAAATTTTGGGTCTGGAGTTAAATATAAATTATACCCCAAATTATTAAGTTTTAATGAAAAATCAGTTTGTTCCCCATAAAAGTTAGGCCATTTGAAATATTCACAAATTCCTCCTGCTTCTTTAAAAATATCTTTTTTTATTAAATAAATTCCTCCAATATTATGGATTTCGATTGGTTTTAGTATTTTAAGTTTATCATCCAAAAAAACATTCTTAGATAAAGATAAATATTCTTCAGGAAATAGGTGATTGTTGTTAGTAACTGTTGTGTTTTCAAAATCCACTTTGCCTATCTCATCAATTGGAATTAATCCCAAAGGCAGATTAGTTCTTGTATAAACAGGGATATGCATTAAAGCAATGTTGTTATCTGACTTATTGGTTTTGTTCATGCTGTATAATGCACCAAACAAAGAATAATTACTTAAGATACAATCATCATCCATAAAAAAAACATAATCAAATTTTGAGTTTTCAATTCCTTTATTTAACGAGCTAGGCAAACCTTCATTTTTTTTATTTTTTATATATTTAATTTCAATATTTTTTTGTTTGCCATTTTTTCTATAATAATTAACTGTTTTTTCAGTATAATCAAAGGATCCATCATCAATTATTATTATTTCTCCTAAATTGCATTTTTTTTGTGATAATATTGATGATAATGCCCAACTCAGAGGATTATCATGAAGCCTTGATGGGGGATATGGTGCCCTGTTATAAGTTGCTACTACCACACTTATTTGATTTACTGGAGGGTTCACATTTTTATTATCTAAATAGTTTGGATGAAGAATTGGATTGTTCCAAAAAGATTCCAATTTGTTATTTTTGCTTATGAGTTTTTTCATAATAATCTAATATAAGCTAGAATATATATAAATCTTTTGAAATGACACTACTAAATAATAGTTCTAAATATATTTTTAAGTAAATTCATAAAAAATATAAGGAACATGCCTTTTTTTAATCAAATGAAGATAAATACTCAAATATTGGATACAATACTAAAAAAAGTTTTGGATTTAAAATCATCTGAAAGTTTTTTGATTACAACTGATGAGCCAAAAAAAGAATTAGCAATGCAGGTTTATGAATACGCAAAAAATATAACCCCTTCTGCAAGAATTGAAATTATGAAAGAGCTGGAAAGAAATGGCCAAGAGCCAGAACCAGGAGTTGCTGAGTTAATGCTTAATCATGATGTTCAGTTTTACCTTACTTCAAAATCATTATCGCACACAAATGCAAGAAGGAATGCAACAAAGAAGGGCCACAGGATAATTTCAGCTCCAGGACTAACCTATGATATGATGAAAACGTGTGTTAATATTGACTATGATGGGCTTATAAAGTTTCATGACAGGTTAAGGCCAATTATATTAAACTCAAAAGAAATTCATATTAAAACAAATGCCGGAACAGATATAAAAACAGCAGTGCATGACACTCAGGGACATAGTGATAATCTTCTGAAAAACAAAAAAGGAGCTTTTGGAAACCTACCCACAGGAGAAGTTGACAGCGGAATAGTAAGAGAGAAAACAAACGGAACAATTGTTTTTGACGGCTCTTTTCCTGGATTAGGAGTCCTAAAAAATCCTGTAAAAGTTAAAGTAATTAACGGAGCTGGAAAAATTATTCTTGATAACAAACAAGCAGAGAAAATGAATAAAATGCTTTCTTCAGTCGGAGAAAAAGCATTCAAGCTTGCAGAATTAGGAATTGGAACAAATCCAAAGGCAATATTGACTGGAAATGTTTTAGAAGATGAAAAAGTTCTGGGAACAGTTCACTTTGCTTTTGGCAATGATTTAAGTTATAATGGAAGCAATGATGTTCCTGTCCACCTCGACGGTGTTTTAAGAAACCCAACATTAAAGGTTGATAACAAAATCATAATGAAAGACGGGGAGTTTATAGATGAATTCTATTAAAAAATTATATGAAAAACTTCTGAAACTTTATGGGCCTCAGGGATGGTGGCCTTTGTTAGAATGCAAAGGCACAAATCCAACAAAAACAGGCTCAATAAAAGGATATCATCCTGGAAATTATGCTTATCCAAAAAACAACAAGCAGAGATTTGAGATTTGCATTGGTGCAATTTTAACGCAGAACACCAGCTGGCTGCAGGTTGAAAAAGCACTATTAAATCTAAAAGAATTAAAGGCATTAACCTCAGAGGCAATTAAAAAGCTTAATCTGGAAAAATTAAAGCAGGCTATTAAGCCAGCAGGATACTT
>JAFCCI010000032.1 GCA_017610275.1 Candidatus Woesearchaeota archaeon | reverse complement strand
CTGGATATTCATTTCTCAAACCTTATTTTCCATGGTGGCTTATAGTTGGATGTCTTGTTTTTTCATTTGCAGTTGGCGCAGTCTCAGGATATTTCCCTGCAAAAGCAGCATCAAAGCTAAAGCCTGTGGATGCTTTACGTTATGAATGAAATAAGTATCTCTAATGTCAAGGAACAAAGTAATAGACTCTAAGATATGAGTAGGAACTTAGTTACAGAAGCAAAGATGAAAAATAAAAAAGTGATAATCAAGGATATAAACCTTCCTTTGACCAGGCTTCATTATGCTAAGTGCGGAAGCGGACCACCATTGATTATAGTCCCGGCAACTATGTCTTATATAAGTGCCTGGACTGGATTAATTCAATTCATGAGCCAAAAATTCACAACTTACTTTTTTGAGCTTCCTGGATATGGCTCAACACCATTCAAAGAAAATTTTTCAAGTGAGCTTATAGCAAAAACAGTAAAAACATTTGCAGACAAGCTTGAAATTAAAAACTTCTCTATAATGGGTTTTTCTTTTGGTGGCATCCTTACCTTAAAGGCAGTTGATTACCTCAAAGACAGAGTAGATAAAGTTATACTTTTATCGCCTTGTGTTTCAAAAAGAGCCATACAATTCTCAAGAAGAAGGTTAATAATTGCTAGGCTAATTGTATTATCCTTCAAAAACAATTTTATCAGAGAATCAGTTTTTAAATTTATTCATAATAAAAGATTTGGTAAGCATTTTGTTTTATTTATAAGAAAATTAGGAAAGATTGAAGAAACAATACCAATAGAAAAGATTCTTATTAAAATGCCAAAATATACCTTAGATGTTCTTGCTTATCAGGCAAACGAGGTTCTGAATTTTGAGATATCAAATCTTAATGTTCCATTTAATAATGACTGCTGTTTTGTAATGTCTGTGAATGACCCAATACTTAACTTCAATAAAACAGAAAAAATAATAAGAAAAAACTTCAAAAGCTGTTTTGTGCATAAGTTTTATTATCCTTATCACCAGATGCCTGAGAATCCTACAGTTGATTGGCTTAATAATGAATATGGCGAACTGTTAAAATATTTTTAAGTAAAAAGACTTAAAAATAACCTATTAGTGTATTGTATATGCTATTATATTTAAAACTCTTGCCTTAAAAAACGTTTTGTAAGTATTTTTATTCTAAATTATAATTTTTATTTCTCTTTGATTCGATGTCTCCTATGATATTTAGTGGAATACCTTTTTTAATTAATAGAGAATCAAGCAAGGTGAAATCATATTTCAGATGGGGCCCGTCTATGAATATTTTTCCTCTTCTTGTTAGGGAGGTTATTTTTATTTCATCTGCAAATCCAAATTTCTCATTTTTTACTCCTCTTGAAAAATATTGTATTTTAGATGAACCTAAGGGCATTAGAAAACCGCCAATGTTATACATTGCAGCTGTTGAGCCAGCAGCTGTACATGCAAAGAAACCATACGTGGTCTTATAATCTATTGTTTTATTATTTGCTTCAAGCCTGTATCTAGTGCTTGCAGCAGGGTTCTCATGGGCAGCTAATACCTCATTAAGTACAGGCTTGTGAATCTTTTTATTATTAAGTATCAATTCAAGCCTGTTCAAAGAGGTTATAGGTTTTTTTTTCTATTTCATTAAGATATATTTCAAATTTTTCTGCATGAGTACAGCAGAAATATCCAATGCTTCTTTCTGGATTAGAATTTACTCCAAGAACAGGTATTCCATTTCTTATGTAATGTGAAACCTCAAGAAATGTGCCATCACCTCCAACAGATATAACTAAATCTTTGTTATTTATTTCAGTTAAATCCGCCCTGTACATTATATCATAATTTATTCCAGATTTATCAACAACAGAAATGATTTTATCAAGGCTATGTTTTTGTATATTATCACTTTGTTTCATAGCTTCAACATCTTTGGTTTTTTTTCTAATAAATTCCATTACAAAGCGGTCTTTCGATGATTGATATATCTCAAAAGTGCTCTTTTTGTAAACTACAAGTATTTTTTTTATATTTTTTAAATTAGCCATTTTACTTAGGGTAAAGATAATCATTAAGGATTTGGTTGTGGTCAAAAACAAATTGTGGTATATTGTTTAATTCAAATAATCCTCCGCTCATTGCATCATCACCAAATTTTAATTTTCCATGACCCTTTGCAATATATACTGTGGTTGTTATATGTCTTCTTGGATCTCTTAAAGGATTAGAATAAACACCTAACAAACCTTTTACTTCTATTTCAAGATTAGTTTCTTCTTTTACTTCCTCAATTATACTCTGTTCATAAGTCTTACCATGCTTTGCAAATCCTCCTGGGAGAGCCTTTCCTCTCGGTATCCCTTTTCTTTCAACATAAACATATTTTCCATTGTATTCAACAATTGCATCAACAGCAGGTATTGGATTTTTGTATTTCTTTAATCTGACAAAATAATCTTCTATAAATCTAAAATGATTAAATGCAAGTTCAGGGATCCGGTCTATCCTACAAACTTTTACATCAGAAGCATCATCACCATTTTTCAATGATTTTTCTATATTTTCCACATTATCATTGATCTGTATTGCATATACAGTTGTATTACCACCACGAGGATCATTTCCTGAATAATAGGTTCTTATCTGCTCCAAGCATGTTTCATGTCCAAGAACATTTACCAAAGCAGGCAATTTACTTTTGTCAATTTTCATATCAATGCCTACTTCTTCCCTCATTTCTCTCACAACTGTTTCATCAAGTTCTTCATTTATTTTCTGCCTCCCGCCTGGAAGGGCCCAATACCCCTTAAAGGGATCATACCCCCTCTTTATCAGCACTATATGTGTGCTATTTATGTCAAAGATACAATCAATTGTATTATTAAACAAATTGTTTATCATATAAATCACCAAGTTCCTTTATAATTTTTATTCCATCTATTTTTTCAATAACCTTTCTTGTTGAATTTGTAACATATTCTTTCCATTTTTCTCCCTGAAGCATCTCATTTCTTATTTTGGTTGCAGAAATATATTTTCCTTCATCAAGCAGCTTTCTTTTTGGCTTTAATATAAGATAATTCCTTCCATATTTTGTAAAACAATTTACTGTTCGTTGGTTGCCAGAAACTATGATTGTGTCTTCCTCACTGCATCCTGTTATCTTCTCAACATGATAAGCATATTTTTTGTTGTTGTTTATGTCGGGAATTTTATATATCTCAATTGGTGTGGAAGTTGATTTAATTACTGGAAGCAACATTTCCTTTATTTCATTGTAATAAAATGGATTTTCAAATGTTCTATTTTTACCATTAACACCAACCCCAATTATTATGCATTCCAAGCTAAGTCCATCTATGTCTTCAATAACCTTAGTATGCCCAAAATGTAATGGCTGAAATCTTCCTATGAAAAGAGCCCTCATTATTCATACCTCAGATTGTTTATAGGCGCTGCAGGAGGATGTATCAAATCCTGTTTGGATAATGCAATATTCTTATGTCTCCATAGTATATCATCAACAATATCTTCTATATTGTTAAACTTTGAAAATTTAAGTTGAGGTGTTATTGTATCTTTTATTTGACTATGATTGTATAATTCCGTTCTTGAAAAACCCTGTTGAATACCTTCCAGAACAAGCTCAACTGCATAATAATCATAACCCAAATCCCTAAAATCTGTTTGACCTAGCTCAAGGCCTGCTGCAGGGGTTTTTTTGGCAATTTCATAAAAACCAAAATAATCTGCTATTTGTCTCACAAGTCTTTTTGGCAGATTACCAATAGGATTTACATGAACAGCACCATCCCCAAACATTGTATAATATCCAACTCCATAGTCTTCATCTTTATTACCAGTGCCAATTACAAGCTTATTTTCAATTGATGCCTTTGTTGATAATATGTTTGCCCTTATTCTTGAAATAAGATTTCCCTTATTATAATGTGATTTCATTGCCTCTGGATTTGTTTTTTCATAAGCATTCACTATCGGCTCTATGTTTCTTACCTCATATCTTATATTCAATTTTTCTGCAACATCTATTCCATCTGTTGTATCTTTATGGTTATTTACAAAAGAGGGAAGTATATAACCAACAAGCTCGAGATTTCTTTCTGGTTTTTTTCTGTTGTAATTGTCAAAAGCCTTCTTTGTAATTGCTGCAGTCACTGTTGAATCAACTCCTCCTGAAAGCCCTATTACTCCACCATCCTTATTGAATTTTTTCAGGTAATTAACTATGAAGTCTCCAATCTCTCTCACAGCAATTTCAGGATTTATTTTTGCGATTCTTATTCTTTTTTCTTTCATCAATGAGTACCTCAGATTTTTACAATATCATCAACAGTAGTAAGAACTGCTCCCTTTTGCTTCCACAACTTTAGTATTTCATCCAGTGGAAGATCAGGAAGCTCTTTTATTGCATCAAGTGGAACATAAACATTTACTCCCCTTTCAAGAAGGCCTCTCACTGCAAAATTAAGGCAGATATTTGTTGCAACTCCATAAACAACTGCACTTTCTGGTTTTATTATATCAACTACCCTGTCTGCATGAGGTGACTGGGGATAGCCCTCAAAAATATTAAATGCATCCTTGTAAAGTATTATTTCCATACTTTTTTTCAGTTTCTCCTCTGAAAAACTCTTATCTTTCCAGTCAATTACATAAGGGTTGATTGGTTTTGTTGCTCCAACAAACTCTGCTCCCTTTGTTCTTTCTATGCAGTGTTGTGGAAAAGTTGTCTTATAGTCTGGATTATCTGAAAATTCTTTTGAATTCTTGTTATGCCAGTCAGCTGTGTTTATTATTTTTAATTTATTTTTCCTTGCGTAACTTGTTAGCTCTGAAAGTTTCTCTTCTATTTCCTGTGCTCCTGGAACAGGCAATTTTCCTATATACACTCCTTTTTCTCTCATAAAGTCATATTGTGTGTCTACATTCCAAAATATTCTTTTCATTTTACTTCCTCCAATCTTTTAGTTGGTGTTTCATCTCTTCCTTTTTTTGATAAAGGCAACCACCTATCTTGTCTTTCATTATAGTATGCAACAATATCTGAAGTTGCCATAACAGGTTTTGCTAAACTTCCTGTTCCAATAGAATCAAACAATGGTTTTCCATAAAGTTCTTGATAAGCCCTATCTGCTTCAGCAAAAGCTGCTGTTTTTTCTTCGTTAAATCCGCTAGAAACAGTTATTTCTAAATTTCCAAGCCCATTTTTGTCTAGTGCTCTTCTTAATGCCCAATTTCCAGCAATTGTAACTCCTTTCCCATACAAATATTTTGGATTAACATCTAAATTGGGTAAGTAAATATTTCCTGCTCCTTGAGAATAATTCTCTCCGCATGTGTCTATTCTTGCACCTGTAAAGTTTGGAACAGCTTTTGCTGTAGCAATTGTGTCATCTATTTCTCTGTTAAAAGTATCAATTAAGATTATTCTTGGAACTTTTTTATCTATATTCCTGTCAAATGCTTTTGCAGCTTCAACAGTTGAGTTTCCTTCTAATCCCTGTTCCTGCATGTAAGCTGCATAAGTTAAAATTAATGAATGGGGGATAGTTCCAATCCCTTTTGAATTCCATGCTTTTGCTCCGATGTCTGTTGAGCATCCTGCAAAACCTTCTTCCTGGCAGATTCTTGCAATTCCTTCATCTAATTCAGGAGCAAAGTGCCTTGCTCCAAAGTAATAAAGTGGCTTATTATTAGCAGCATTGACCACTGCTCTTGCTTTTTTTCTTACTTCATTAAGGTCTATATTTCCTGTTAATCTTCCAGAAAGAATACTTAAATAAACTGTTTCAAGGTCAACCAAATCCTGAGCTCTTCCCTCTATCTTCATAATTGGTTTGTTTGCAGTATATTCTTGTCCATCTCTTAAAGTGTAAATCCTTACTTTATCTCCAGCAATTTCTCTAACAAAATCTGCTGCTTCATCTATGCCTTTAAGTTTAGGAATATCTTTTCTGGCAAATACCTGATATCTAACAATAGGATTAATTCTTTCTGTTTCTAATATTTGCTTGCTTCTAAGGAAATACTTATCAGTGTATGGTCTGTATTTTCCAGCAAGCCTTGGTTGTTTTATTTGTGTTTTCATTTTTTATTATCTTATTGTATTTTATACACTTACTATCTGATTAAAAAAGCCAAAACAAGCTTATTTTCCTTTTTTAAGGAATTTTTATGGTCTGTTTTGGCTTTTATCTTTTGTTTTAATCTATTTTATAAGAAAAAAAGATTTTTTCTTTCTTTCTACTTAGTGTATATTACACACTTACAACTATTTAAATACTTCGGTACTTCAGAATATAAATAAATATTCAGAATTTCTTATACTCCCTTAACCTAAAGGAATATAAGCGTGCAGGACGGTGGGCACCTTCCATTTTTGTTTCAGGAAGTTCCTTAAGAATCAAAAGCTCGCTTAATTTTTTCCTGAAATTTCTTTTATCAAGCTTCTTATTGAGTATTATTTCATAAACTCTTTGAAGTTCAGTTAAAGTAAATTTCTTAGGGATTATCTGGAATGCAATATTTGATTTCTCTATCTCTGACCTTAATTTGTTTAATGCATAAGAGATTATTTCCTTATGATCAAAGGCGAGCTTTGGCAGATTATAAATAGAATACCACCTTGCCAGTTCTGCATCGCATGTAGAATGAAGCTTGACATTCTTACCTGATATAATTGCAAGGTATGGGATTGTGATAACTCTCCCTCTGGAGTCTCTTCCAACTTTCCCAAATGGCTTGAGTTTTTTTAGAAATATATTCTCTACTCCTGTCTCCTCTTTTAGTTCTCTCTCTGCCGCACCATCAAGGTTCTCGTCTAACTCAACAAAACCGCCAGGCAATGCAAAATATCCTTTAAAAGGAGGGTTTTTTCTCCTTATTATGATTATCTTTAATTCATTATCAAGAATTGTAAATACAACTGCATCAACAGTAACATAAAATCTGTCCTTTTTGAAGTTCATAGGATAGTGTAAAAAATACATTAATATTTAAATTTAATCTTTATTATATTTCCACCAAATAGTAGTAAAAAATAGAAATATTTATAAATGATGAATAAGTTAATAATTAAAGAGGTTAAATTATCTCAGAAAGGAAAACAAATGGTAAAAACTGACTTAATGAGTAAAAAGGAAATAGAGAATTACATAATAAAAAGAACATTAAATCCGGATGAGGAAGAAAGGGATAAACAACTTTCTAATCTTGAAAAGGTTGTTGTTTATAATTCTTTCACCTTAGATGAAGTCAAGAATAAACCAAAGGAAGTTAGTCTTAAATCAGAAAAGCGTATACCTAAGGGATCAGAAGAGTATGTGCCTGAGGAATCAACAGAAATTCATTTTTACAACCCCAAAACTAAAGGTATGTATATAATTAATACAAAGGGCATAGAAAGATTAGAAAGAGACACAAATTTAATCTTAGGGTTAAAAGATATTTTTAAAAAAAGTATTAAACTAGAAGTTATACATTATCATAATAAGTCTGCAAAAGCAGCGCATAGATTTAAGGAATTTGCCTTTAATCTTGTTGATGATGCTTTTAATGATACAAAAGAAGAGAACATAAAGGAACAAGGGTATATTAACATAATAATGGGTCCGTTTGAGTCATTTAAATTTAATGATACAGAAATTTTGCATGAGAATTACAATGATTATCTGAATTATAAAATTATAAAAATAAATAACAAGCTGACTATATTATTTGATTATACCTTCGCAGGCCAAGCTGATGATGTATTAAATAAGATTTTTTCTAATTTAAATGCTAATCATAATCTGTCTGGAATTGAAGCCAGAATATTTCATTATGGGAAAGTGGGTGTTTTAAATAAGCAGTATGATAAAGACAGGATAAGAATAGGTGATTTATGTATACCAGATTCATTTATAATAGAAGATGACCCAGAAAAAGGTGAATTTTGTAAGTATAATTTAAAAAATGAATTAAGTTCTGATAGAATATTAATAGAAAAATTTAAGGAGTATACAAAAAATAAATTGCATTTTGGAAGTACTGTTAACAGTAAGCCAATCCTCAGACAAAAAAGACTAGAGCTTGAGCAGTATATCATGGAAGGAGGAAGATTTTTGGATATGGAATGGGCAAGAATTGGGCTTATTGAGATAGGTAAAAAAATAAGATATTCTAACCTTGGAAAATTTAAATATTATTTTGCAGGTTGTGCCTCAGATGATCCACTTAACGGAATAAATCTAGGAAATACAGATTACAAAAGAGAAAATGAATTTCCCATCAGCAGATTTTATAAAAAGATTATAAGAGATTCTTGAAAAATATTATAATTCTCAACACAGATTATATAAATTCCAAAATCAAAGGCATATAAAGAGGTGAGCCAAATGAGTTGTTTTGAATGGGCAAGTAAAAAAGTAAAAAAGATGGAGTGGTATGACATTTCACTGACAAAGCTTAGTGTTGCTGCTTTTATTTTAATGGTAGCAAAACTCTGGGAGCCAATTCTTGCTTTGGAATGGTATTGGTATGGAATAATCTTTGTCCTGGCAGCAATAGGGTCTTGTATTAAGTTATTTGAAAAATAAGACAAAATAAAAAAATAACTTATTTGAGGTGATTAGATGAAACTCACATTAATATTAACGCTAATTTTAATAATATTCATTATTGGATGCAAACCAAAGGAAGTTGCACTGGATGATCCAACAGGAGATATTCAAAAAAATACAACGTGTTCTTTCTTCTCAATGTAATGCACTGATGAATAAGAATTTGAACGCATATTTAAATACGATTGATGATAGTGATGCTCAATATTATAATGATGCAAAAAAAACTACATCCGAACTATTATCTGTAGGTGAATTCACAAAATTTCAAGTTAAGATTACAAACGTAAACTTCAATGAAGATTATTCTCAAGCAGAAGTTTTCGCACTAATAGATTTTATATTCAAATCAGATGTAATTAGAACAATAAAAAAATCAAAAGAAAAAGATCAGTTATTTTTCAAAAAAATATCGGGCCAGTGGAAAGAATCTGAAAAAGAATGATAGGTATCCTTCAAATAAGTTTAATTTTTAGCGAAAGACTTAAAAAACATAGTATATTACAGGCCTTTGGGAAGACTAGGCCGGGGGGTTAGCCCTCTCCTGTTACCATCAACGGGCTTTATGGTGGGGCTGAAGCCTGGGAAGAGGTATTGGCTTTAATTATTGGTCTTGGTTCGGACGTTGAGGGCCTGTCCTGCAGGATTGGTCTTTTAGGGAATCATGTCAGA
>JAFCCI010000081.1 GCA_017610275.1 Candidatus Woesearchaeota archaeon | reverse complement strand
AATGAGACATTCCCTGCAGAAAATGCAGGCATGACAGAAAATGAACTAATAATTGGCATAGATGATATGCCCATCAGCACTGTAGAAAATTTTACAAAAATCATGCAAAATAAAGTACCTGGTGAATCTATTGTTATTACAACAAATGTAACAAATTATGATATTACCCTTGCTGAAAGCCCGGATAATGAAAGTATGGCTTACCTTGGCATTTATTTAACCCAGAATCAGGAAATAAAAGAAAATATATTGCAAAAATATGGAAAAATTCTTCCTGACATTTTTATTTGGTTTGTTGGATTATTTTACTGGCTTTATGTTCTAAATCTTGGGATTGGCTTGTTTAATTTAGTGCCTTTAGGCCCAATAGACGGCGGAAGAATGCTTCAGCTTTTAATGCACAAGTTATTTAAGAAAGAAAAAGGCGATAAGTTATGGAAGACAATAAGCTATATTTTCTTAGGGCTTGTTTTAATTAATGTTTTCTGGCCTTTTATCCAAACTATTGTTAAATCTATTATTGGATTTTTTTAGAATTTCTTTTTTCAAAGTATTTCTTAACCTTCTTGTCTATTTGGGGCCTTGCGTTTACATCAAGGCAATAGTAAATCTTTTCTGCTTCTGGCCCCCAGGAATAATTGCCTTTTTCACTTTTGACTTTGCTTATTTTGAATTCCTTTAATGAAAGTCCTTTCTTAAGATGATAATAAATTGACCTCATTGTAACTGCAGGAAAAATATCAATATACTTTTTGTATATATTATATCCATAGGTAGATTTCATAAAATAAAGTATCTCAACAATATTCTGCCTTATCTTGCTCTGGATTGGCCTTCCGCGGTTTTAAATAATTTTCTATATTGAAATTAATTTTTTCCAAAAGCTTTTTATGTAACCTGTTAATTTGCTTTGTTTATGATAAAGGCAATTATATTTGATTATGGAAATGTTATACATAAGTGGGACAATGATATTTTTTTAAAAGAGTTTGTAAAATTATCTAGCAAAGATTATAATTATGTTGTTGATGTAATTTTTGGGCAGGGCTTGCACCACAAGCTTGAAACAGGAGAAATATCAGATGTAATTTTTTTTAAAACAATAAAAGACAAGCTTAACCTTAAGATAAGCCAAGATGAATTTTTTAAATTGTTTAGCAGTAAGTTATTTAAAAAAATTGAGACAACAATAAGCCTAATAAAAAGATTAAAAAAAGATTATAAGGTCGCATTACTTTCAAACACAAACAAAATAGACTTTGAGTATGTACTAAAAAAATCAGAAACATTTCACTTGTTTGATACTATTACACTTTCTTTTGAAGTAGGACATAAAAAGCCGGAAAAAGAAATATACTTTGATGCACTTAAGAAGTTAAATCTTAAGCCAAATGAATGTGTTTTTATAGATGACATAAAAGAATATTCTGATGCTGCATCAAAGCTGGGCATTCATGGAATACATTATACTTCTTATGAAAATTTAATTAAAGAATTAAAAAAATTAAATCTAAAGATTTGATTTATTACTGCGGCCTCAAATTCCTTCTCTCTGCATCCAACAATAATCTTTTTTCTGTTATTGCAACTGTCTCCCTTATCTGGTGAACAGCATCTGGATTTGCGCTTATGCTGTCAATGCCCTGCCTTACAAGGAATGCAGCCATCTTTGGCTTTGAGCCAGCCTGGCCACATATTGAAGTCTGCACATGATATTTCTTGCATGCCTTAATAACCCTTGATATTTCTGCAAGTATTGCCGGATGCAGCTCATCATAATGCTTCTGAACTAAATCATTATTCCTGTCAATTGCAAGAGTATACTGTGTTAGGTCATTTGTTCCAAAGCTTATGAAATCAATTCCCAACTTACAAATATCATCTATTACCCATACTGCAGCAGGTGTTTCTACCATTATTCCAAATTCAACATATTCATCCTCAAAAACATCATCTAGAATTTCCTTTGCTCTCCTAACTTCATCAACCCTTGTGACAAGGGGAATCATAACTCCAACATTCTTTAATCCAATTTCATGGACTTTTTTTATTGCCTCAAACTCTGCTCTCAAGAATCCAGGCTGATCCAAAGAACGCCTTATGCCTCTCCAGCCGAGCATTGGGTTTTCTTCTTGAGGCTCATTTTCTCCACCCTCAAGGCTTTTGAACTCATCTGTTGGAGCATCCAGTGTTCTGTACCAAACAGGCTTGCCGTCAAATGCCCTTGCAACAGTTGATATTCCCTTAACTAATATATCAATAAGCTCTTGCTTTCTGCCCTGCTTTACTAAATAAGCTGGATGAATTTTAGTGCCAAGAATCATATGCTCTGCCCTTAACAAGCCAACACCATCTGCTCCTGTTGCAGCTGCTTTTTCAGCATATTCCGGAAAATCCATTACAACCTTGATTTGTGTTGCTGTGATTAATTCACCATAATCCCTTCTGATTTCCTCTGTTTGCTTTGGCTTTTTTATTGTTATCTTTCCTTCATAGACCTTCCCATGTGTTGCATCTACTGTGATCATTGAATTTTCTTTTAAAACAGAGGTTGCATTGCCTGTTCCAACAATGCATGGAATCCCCATCTCACGGCTTACAATAGCTGCATGGCATGTTGTTCCTCCTAAATCTGTAACAATAGCA
>JAFCCI010000080.1 GCA_017610275.1 Candidatus Woesearchaeota archaeon | reverse complement strand
TGCCAGAACCTGTGCATAAAACTCTGCCCAAGGAACAGGACAGGAGAGGAATGCATTATAATTGGGGAAGATGGGAAGCCTGTGATAGATGAATCTCTATGCACTGGCTGCGGAATATGCTCAAACAGGTGCCCATTTGAGGCAATTCACATTATAAACCTGCCGGAAAAGCTGAAAAAAGACCCAATTCATATTTATGGCAAAAACGGCTTTCATCTTTACAACCTGCCAATACCGATATTTGGAAAGGTTGTTGGAATCCTTGGACAGAATGGAATTGGAAAATCAACTGCAATAAAGATAATAGCAGGTGTTCTAAATCCAAATATGGGAAATTTATCTCAAAAAAAGTTTGATATCAATAATCTAATTGAGTTTTTCAAGGGGACAGAAGCACAAATCTTCTTTGAAAAAGTAAGGGACAAAGAAATAACAATTTCTTACAAGCCACAGGAAGTTGACCTTATTCCAAAAAAATTTGATGGAAAAGTAACTGAATTATTAAAGAAAGTTGACCAGAAAAACAAGATTAAAGAAATTGCAGAAAAGCTTGGAATAGAAAAAATACTAAACCACAATATAAAAGACATCTCTGGCGGAGAACTGCAGCGTGTAGCTATTGCAGCAGCTGTATTGAAAAAAGCAAATCTTTATGTTTTTGATGAGCCAACATCATACTTAGATATAAAACAGAGAATCATAGTAAGCAAATTTATAAGAGAATTAGCAGATGAGGAAACAGCTGTTCTTGTTGTAGAGCATGACTTAATAATACTGGATTATATTGCTGACCTGATTCATTTAATGTATGGTAAACCAAAATCAGCAAAAGCAGGAATCAATGTTTATCTTTCCGGCTATCTGAAAGAGGAAAATATCAGATTCAGGGATCATGCAATAAAGTTTATTGCAAAGCCCCCTGCAAAAATGAAAAAACAAAATATCCTTACTGGATGGACAGAAATAGAAAAAAAATTAGGAAGTTTTAAGCTTGATGCAAAACAAGGCAGCGTTTACAAGAATACAGTAGTTGGAATTCTTGGTGAAAATGCAATTGGAAAAACATCATTTGTTAAGATGCTTGCAGGAGTTCTCAAGATTGACAAAGGAGCTATTAAAGAAAAAGTAAAGGTTTCCTACAAGCCCCAGTACATTAACACAGAATCAGATGAGATTGTTGCAGCTGTCTTAAAAGATACTGTTGCAAATTACAGCACACAGATAATAAGGCCATTAGAAATAAAACCACTTCTCCTGAAAAAGATTAATCAGCTTTCAGGTGGTGAACTGCAAAGGGTTTCTATTGCTGCATGCCTTTCAAAAGAAGCTGATTTATACTTACTGGATGAGCCGTCTGCCTACCTTGATGTTGAGCAGAGATTAGCAGTATCAAAGGTTATAAAGGACATGGCTGAATCAGGAAGCAAAACAATGCTTGTTGTTGACCATGATATTCTGTTTATTGACTATCTTTCTGAAGAGCTTATTGTTTTTGACGGCATACCGGCTGTTAATGGAATTGTGCACGGCCCATTCTCAATGGAAGAAGGAATGAATAAATTCCTTAAAGTCCTTGACATGACATTCAGGAGAGATCCTGAATCACATCGGCCTAGGGCCAACAAGCTAAACTCCCAGATGGACAGCAAGCAGAAAAAGGAAAACAAATTCTATTATGTCTGATTAATAAAAAAGAAAGTTTTTTATATAAGTTACTACTAACTAATAAAAAATAGGAATATTAAAATGCCACAAATTGATTATTTAAGTGAGTCATCAGTTAATTATTTAAGAAACACAAAAGTAGAAATTCCTAAAGAAATTAGAAAGATTTTTATTAAAAAATTAGGGTATGGTTCACTTAGATTAGGACTTGAATATAGTTTTTCTCATAGTGGACAGGATGAAGAATATTCTTACGCTAATCGACACCCTTTTTTAAAAGGAAAAGTTCACATTTATTTAGTTCCTGATCAGGGCTGTAATTCGCTTCGTCATGATTATACTAAACTTACATCAGAAGAAATAGAGGGAATATTGGTTAAGCCAAATAGACTAGACGTTTTTGTTGATGAAGCAAAAAAGATAGGAACCAATGAAAAATTTCTAACTAAGGTTTTAAAGGAATACCTAAAGATTAAGAAAGTAGTCAATCATGATTGATTGTTATCTTCATGCCGTCATATGCCACAATAACATCCTTGAATTGGCTGCAGTAACTAACCAATTCATCATATGGCTTATTATAATGGTTTATGTGTGTAAGAATAAGTTTTTTTGCATTCAGCTCATCTTTAAGCTTAATAGCTTCTACTGTTGATAAATGGTTTTCTGCTAATTGGTCAAAAAAAGGCGTATTGGCAATTATCAAATCAGCATCCTTCAATAAGTACGATGCATATTTTCCAAGACTTTTGGCATCAGATAAATAGGCAATCTTCTGGTTTTTATAGTTTATCATAAAGCCGTAGGTAGGGGTAGTTAGTGAGTGGTGTACTGGAAAAGGGGTTATTGTAAAGCTTCCAAAGTTCAGTATAGAGCCTGCATAACAAGGCACCTTAAAAAATATTTTATCTAATTCAGTTGTCCAGTATTCTTTTACAACACTGTCCATAACCTCTTTCTCAGCAAATAAGGTTATGTTTTTC
>JAFCCI010000031.1 GCA_017610275.1 Candidatus Woesearchaeota archaeon | reverse complement strand
AGGTGTATGTTTTGTTGAAATGAAGAACAGTATATCCATCAACATTGTCAGAGCAGTTTTCACATTGCTTGGATTCTATGGTTTGCCAGCCCTGACCTATGATTTGCTCCTGCAATGTAACATTGACAATGTCACCAAGGTTGTCAGATACTCTTATTGAAAAGTTGTGTATAGCACTCCATGAATCCTGCCTTGGGTTTACATCAGCTCCTTTGAGTGCAGGAGAAGTTGTTAAATAAAAAGTATTTGGCTTCTGCTTAATGGTTATATTTGGATAATAATTAGTGTAATTTGACCACATTGAAATATTGTACCATCCGGATGTTGCTTCCTGATCAGGCTGCCATGAGCATTTATAGACATTTGCGCCAACACGCTCAATATCTGTACATGCAGTTTTATATCCTCCTCCCTGGCTGGTAAGGTTAAAGCTTACCTGGGTGCTTGTATTGAGAGTCATTGGATCTCCGCAATCATTATCAACAAATCCCTGGAGAAGGATTGTATTTTGTGTAGTGTAATTCTCGCTTCCATCCGGAAGGTCTATTGTACTATAAAGGTCTCCCCAAACAAATAGGTTTCTTGGTAAAAAAGTTGATGTATCATTCTGGAAATAACAAGTTAGTTCAGAATTATTAACCTCTGCTTTCCATTGTTGTTCACCAAATAAAAATTCTGGTGCCCCACTATATTCATCTGAGCAGGTAGCATTAAAATAAAAGTTTGCATAGCCAGATGAATTTGTTAATATGATGAATTTGTTATCTGAGTAATAAGTGATATTATCTGTAGTTACTGAATATTTTAGTGGAAAATTTGAAAATATAGTTCCATTAGCATTCTGCGCCTGGAAAGCTAATAAATCTGTCTGGTCATCAGACCTATTTGCTGTTGAGCCCTGCCCAGCAGAATAATTTAATAAAATTGTATCTTTTGTTACCTCAAAACTTTGAGGGGTTGTTTCATTTGTTGACTGGTTATAGTTTGTAGAATTAAAGAAAAAATATTTTGTGCCAATATCTGTGCAGGAGAAATATTTTGTAAAGTTTAGCTGCTGCCATCCTCCAGGAGGAATTGTGTAATTATATGATCCTTCTTCTGTCCATGGTCCAAGTGATGTATTTCCTATCCACAAGAAAACTGTTACATTGTTTATTCCTGTGGTATTCACAGTAACATTAAATGTGAATGCAGTTCCTCCCCACTGACCCGATGCAGGACTTTGTGTAACATTTTCTAAGTAAATTAGTATTGGTGGAGGCATATTAACATCAAAGCTGTCTGTGCCGCTTGTTTGAGTTTCCAGTTGACCAGTATTATTGTTAATCATTCTCATTTGATAGAACCATGTGCCTGTATCAGATTCTGTGAAGTTGCGGTACCAGTAGATAGTATCATTAATGCAGTTAACGCACCTAGTGGAAGTTTGATTTACGCAAACATTTGATGGGCATTCTGCAAACTCGCCAGCGCCTTTTTTCAGGAAAATTTTTATATCCATTGGCACAGTGTTTCCAGATGTAGCTTCCACAGAAAAATTCCAATTATTGTGAGTATAATAATCTGATGTTGGGTCTACTTGCTGGTTATCTAACTTCCGCAGGGGATTTAAATAGAAAACATTTTCATTAAATGATGAACCATTATTATGATGGGTCTTGTTTGATTCTATGGTTATATTATACCATCCAGTTGGGAAAGATGTGTTGGTTGTTATTCCGCACTCTCCGCTAGTACTGGCAATGCAGCTGAATTCATCACTCCCATGTATCATTTTGATAACTATTGTCGAGTCTGTTGTCCTGTCGTTACCACAATCATCTGTAATATCAGCTTGAAAATTTACAGTTGATTCCTGGGTAAAGTTTTGGCTCCCATCTGGCTGGTTTAAAGTATTATATAAACTGCCCAATAAAGTGAAGTTTGTTGCACTGGTTGTATTGTCCTTAAGACATCCATCTCCATCTATCCCCCCATACCAGGAGTGCTTTCCTAAATACCACTTGCTGGTATCCGCGCACCAGCCTGAAGAAAGGAAGGTTCTGACAAGATGGCCAGTAGAATTTGTCGATAAAATTCCTGGATCACTTTCCCATGAACCATAGGTATAATCATCAAGCCATATCTTGCCATAGCTTCCGCTTGGATATGACTTAGCATCTGAATCATAAGCCCTAATAACAAAAGTTGTGGTTTGGCTCCTGTTGATAGTTGAATCAGCAGCAGGGGTTATTTTATTAACATTTACATCGTCTTTTTCTATCTCAAAATACACATCAGTAGATGGTCCCCATGTTGAACTCCAATGATTAATTGAGTTGTCAACAGCAGTAAATTTGTAATAAACATCTGTGTCTATATCAGTGCAGGCAAAATCAGAATAATTAACAGTAATATTTGTCCAGCTCGAGCAAGAAGTACAGGTAACATTGTCTAGCTTTTCATATGTGCCACTATAAGTATGATTCCACCAGGCAGTAACATTAACATCATCTCCCTGGGGATCCTTAACACTAATATTAAAGTTAAATGTTTCACCCCACCCTCCTTTAACAGGTTTTACAGTTCCATTTTTTAGCTGTGGTTCTGCTTTAACCCAGCACCATGTGTAATTTGCAGTATATATATCTATAACACCTTTTGAAGATCCTACTGCTGAGCCATAAACCTGAACCCAGTAGGATGATTCATTAAAATAATCTGATTCTGTTAGGTTGCATGTTGGGAGAGTATTAGCAGGAGAATAGGGATCATTGCAGTCCCACCTTGGACCATATTGAGCATTTGCAAGAATAGATGCATCAACAGGAGAATACCATGTTCCCTGCGAGTTATTAAACTTCATGGAACCACTCTGGTCTTGTTGTCCTGGAGCTATTAACCTCCAATAAACAGAAATATGCTGGATAAAGCACTGGGCTAATCCAGGGCATTGATTATCCAGGTTCCATTCAAAATAATTTGTTGTCCCAACTGCATTCCATACAACACTATCTGAAAAGTTCTGGCATGTGTAAATGCCCATCTCAAATTCCTGGTCTGAGAGTATAGGCACATTCCATACAACTGTATCTTTAAATCCATCATTATTTGTATCAATGAAACTAACATTAAAAAGAGGATCATTGGTTATATCTTTTGAAGTGTTAAACAAGGGGATAGAACCATTAATCCATTTCACAAAAACCCAATTTTTTAATGCTGCTGCATCCTTATCCTGAATGTCATTCGGAAGTTTTGTGGAAACTAAAACATCTTGGTAATGAACATCATCATTTGTGTGGCTTACAATTATCTTCTTTCCATAACCAACACCTGCTGGCAGATTATTATACTCTATTTCAGTATCTTCTTTAACAGGAGGAGTGGTCTGGTAATTTATTATTATGTTTTCAAAATGCAATACCCAGTTAACTGGTTTTCCAACTTCAGCTTTTTCCTGAATTCTTTCAAATTTCTTTGGCTTGATTAAATAGGTTTTACTTAAGAGGTCTGAAACATTCCATTTTATTTTTCCTTTTGAAACTTCAAATTTAACTGGTTTTTCTGTACCATTAACCTCTTCAAATAAATTAATATCTTCTGTTTCAATCTCAACTTCAATTGGAATATTATAATAATGCAGAGGGGAATCATGGAAAACAACTACCTGCTTTGAGGTTGTAGATATGGTTATGTTTAATTTCTCAAGCAATCTCACATTTGAAACTTGATGAATAAGCTTTTGATTTTCAAATACTTTTATGTTAAATGTTTTTTTAGGTATCAAAGATATTAAATCCTCTTTTTTGTCTAAAACTTTAATCTTAACCGGTGAGGTTTTGAAGCGGACTGTAAGTGCAATTGTTTTATCTGGATTGATTTTAGGGATTAATACACTCAGAGAATCTGCAGAGAGGATATTATTTCCAACAATTTGAACATCAAAAGCATCTTCTGGCAATGATAATACAAGAGAATAATCATAAACTGCAGATGTTGTTGGGTTAGTAATAGAAATAATCTGTGTCCATTCAACAGGCTCATTAAACTTTACCTTTTTCTGTTTTAATGCAGAATAATTTATTAGGATATTTGTTACATCAACCTTAAACACATTTGAGACTACTATTTGTTCTGAGTCATTTGCTGTAATAAAAGAATTTCTTATGCCAACAAATTCCTTATCAGGTATTAAAGTGATTATACTTCCATCAACCTGAGCAGAGATATTTTCCATACTATAAACTTCGTATTGCAGTGAATCATTATCTGGGTCATAGAAATACTCATTTAAATCAATTGAAATACTGCCCCCCTTGCTGATTAAAATATCAGAAATATTTTTTAGTAGTACAGGAGCACTATTGACTTTCTCAACTTTCAACGGAATCATTGTATAACTTATGTTTTCAAGCTTTAAAGTTGCATTCTCAACTTCTATCCTTAACCTGTAAGTGTCTCCATCAAGGCTTAATAAACAACTCTCCTTACAGATATTACTAAACTGTATTATTTTCTTTTCTTCCTCAATGAAAATTGCATTCAGGCTATTCCACTCAGAATAATAAACATAAGAATATGGATTTTCCTCACTAGTGCTGTAATCAACATAAACAACCTGGGCGCTTATTTTATTGTTAGCTGTTGCTCCATATCTTGAATAATAGGAATAAAATACTTCATTCCAGTTAGATGTTAATGGATCACGCCCAATAAAGTTGCAGCATTTCTCACTTCCATAACAAACTTTCACAGCGCTTTCATTATCCGTGGAATAAGTTTCCCATACTGCACATAGGTTACTTTCATCAACATCCCAGTTAAACTCTGTATTAACATTAAAGTCTATTATTCCCTCTCTTACCTCAATGCCATTATTATCAGTATCAAACTCTGTTCCATCATTGTATTTAAGCTCAACCAGAATCTCTGCATTCTCTGGTGGATTTGTAATGCTTTCAACAGTTTCATTAGCTGGAATTGAAACTGTCTCATTTATCTTTTTCTTCTGCTTTTCTGTTTTATTAACTTTTTCAACAGCAAGACCTGTTATGCCAGTAAGACCTTGCTCTTCAAGAGCAGTTGAATCAAAGATAAGATAACTCTTACTTCCTGCTTCAAGATAAATTCTTGCTTTTCCCCCTCCTATTAGCTGACCGCTGACTTTTAATGATTTTAATTCACCCTGCTCTAACTGCAATAAATAACTGCTGTTTTCAACAAACACCTCATCAATCTGCTGCATATAAGAACTGGTATTTTCTAATGCAAAATAGCCAATAAAATCAGGTTTTATGAAGAAAAGCAGAGTTATAACCACTATCAATAATGTTATTGGCAGGATAAGTTTATTCTTAGTTAAACTATTATGATTAATCTTCTTTGATTTTTTCTTAAACTTTTTGGACAAGCTTATCTTTCTGTCTAGCTTTGTTATTTTCTCTTTCCCTCTTTTTTTTGTTATACTCATTTTTTCTTTGCTCTGTTATAAACTGTCCAGATAGTTCTTTGGTCACGATAAATCAATTTTTGAATTTCCGAAAACCTTAAATGATGATGGTCTTTCAAGTAGACTACTATGCTCTCAAGAATTGAGTATTTTTTGTTCTTAATTATCTCTACAGGAAAATCATATTGGGAAGCTTTAATCTCAAGCTTTGTAGAACATTTTCTTCTGGCATTGTTGTAAGTATTCCAAACTGACTGCGGGCTTCTTTTTACAATTTTTGCAATTTTTATATTGGAAAGACCAATATCTTCTTTGAGAAATCTTACAATCAATTCAAAGGAACTGAGTTTTTTAGTTTTGAATATGGACAAAGGAATTTTAATTTCTTCAAGCTTAATATTTTCTTTTGCTAAGTATCCGGTGAATAATTTTATTACTTCATCTTTAGTCAATTTCTGAAGAAAATTACTAACTAGTTCAATATTGGAACTGTCTTTTAGAAGCTCCTCTACAAGGTACTCTTCAACGGAGTTTTTTGAGCTCAATTTTCACCATTAATTTTAATATAATTATTATGAACACAACATGTATATATAAGTATTGCTTTTTCTATACTTATATAAGATGTTTAATAAATGTATATAAGTCTTTTATAAATTTATGTAAGTAAACACATTAAGATTGTTTAAATTAATCATTATATTTGATAAGTATAATTATGTAAGTAAATTTATGTATAAATATTATTTTTTTATACTTATATAAGGTTATTAATAAATGTATATAAGTTTTTTATAAATTTAGGTAAGTAAATATGTTGTGATTAAAGAATCAATTAACTTAATTATTACAAGTAATAAGCATATATAAGTTTTTTATAAACTTATGTAGGTAAAATTCATTTTATTAAATATTAAAAAGAATTAAGTTTTAGTTTTTATTATAATCTTCTCAATATCTTGCAGTTCTTCACTGCTGTCTATATCTACTCCGGTTCTAGAGGGGCTTTCTATTCCATAGAAGTGGTATCCCATTTTTTCATAAAGAATTTTTTCTGCTTCTTTTATTGTAAGGTTTTTGAAGACATATTTTGATACAAGATTAAATAAGTGATATTTTGCAAGAGTAGCAAAAAGCTTCCATGTAGACTTTCTTTGATTATAAAGATAACTTATTATTTCCTGAAATTCCTTATTTTTATTTATCTCATCCAAAAAATCCCTGTCAAGCATAAAGAGATATCCATTCTTGACAAATTTATTTCCTAATTGGTAGAATTTACCGCTCTTTACTCCTAAAAAACTTTTTTCATAGTCCTCTTTTAGGTAATAAGCAAGGTAAAAATGGCTATCCTCTCTATGAGAACATTTTCTAATGAAATTATCAACATCTTTGCTTGTAATTAAAGGAATATCAGAGGTTGAATAAAGGATTTTCTTTGACTTTGCTTTGTTTCCTCCCTCAACAAGATTATCAACAAAATTGCCTTTGTCATTTACAAATTTTATTTTTTCCTTTCCTCTTTGGATGTCTACTTTATTCAGTAGGTCTTCTTCTCCTACAACATAAATATTGTTAATATAGTATGATTCTGCTAATGCTTCCACCACATAATTAACCATTGGCTTTCCATTTATTTTAATAATTGCCTTATAATCAAATTCTGCTTTAGTTTCTGGTTGTTGTTGATTTATAATTTCTATTGGGTAAGAACTAAAGGAGCATAAAGGATAAAAATAGGAAGAAGGGTATGTGATAGGCAGTTGGCTTTTAACAATAAGTTTGCTTTTACCTGCAAGCACAACTGCATCAATAGAATTTTCTGCAAAGTCTGAATTATATTTTGTGTTCATTCAAAAATCCCTGATATTTTTTCCATGCAAGGGCATTTGTTATTTTTTATATTGTTTTTTACTATGCCAAAGCCAGATCTTTCTATTAAAAGCTTGCCACATTTTGGACAGTATGTATTATTTTCCTCTGCTGCAAAAACATTTCCAACATAAGAATGCTTTATTCCAACCTTTAATGCAATCTTCCTTGCTTTTTTCAGAATTTCAGGGCTTGTTCCTGGAAGGTCTAGTAGCTTGTAGCAGGGGTAAAATCCTGTAAAATGCAGTGGAATATCTGTTCCAAGGTTTTCCTTGATCCAAAAACACATTTTCTTTATTTCTTTAAGGTTATCATTAAGTGTGGGTATTATAAGGTTGGTTACTTCAAGCCAGACATTTTTTTGTTTAATAATCTTCAATGACTTAAGTACTGGCTCAAGCCAAGCAGAGCATATCTCTTTGTAAAATTTGTTGTTAAATGCCTTTAAATCAATGTTTGCCCCATCAATGTATTTGCATAACTCTTTTAATGGCTCTTCACTGATAAAGCCATTTGAGACAATCATATTCTTTATTCCTTTCTTTTTTGCAATTTTTGCACAATCCAGCATGTATTCAAAAAATACTGTTGGCTCGTTGTATGTGTAAGAAATAATCTTGCAGTTATTTTTTATTGCAAGCTCAATAATTTCATCAGGAGTGATTTTTTCTGTTAAAATCTCTTCTGGCTTTGCCCTTGACATCGTGAAGTTCTGGCAATGCCTGCAGTCAAGATTGCAGCCAGCAGTGCCAATTGAAAGTGCTTTTGAGCCAGGAAGAAAATGATATAGTGGTTTTTTCTCAATAGAGTCTATATGAACTGCACATGGATTAGAATAAACAACAGAATAAAGCTTACCTTTAATGTTTTTCCTTGCATTACAGAAGCCATAGGAATCTTTTTTTATAACACATTTTTTAGGGCATAACAAGCATTGAACATTTCCATCTTCAAGCTTTTTGTAATAGCTTGCTTCTTTCATACTAGAGCAATAGTTAAATTAATATTAAAACCTTTGTTTTTCAAAAAGCATATCCTGCAAAAGATAAAACTATATAAATCAAAACATCCTTATAATTTTTTTAGGATGTTTGTTTTCAATAAAAATACTCTTTCTTGTGTTAATCTAGACCAATCTTTCCAGTCTAAAACTTATTTTTCAAAAATTAATAGGGGTGGTAAATATTTCTAAAGTAATTAAAAAAGGATTATTAGCAAGGGAAAGGCTTGTTTTGGCCCTTGATGTGGATGGCCTCAAATCTGCAGAAGAGTTAGTAAATAAATTAAAGGATTATGTTGGGATATTTAAGGTCGGCAGCCAGCTCTTTACTTCTGAAGGGATTAAAGTTATTGATATGGTAAATCAGAAAGGCGGCAAGGTTTTTTTGGATCTAAAGTTTCATGATATTCCAAACACAGTGAAAGGAGCTGCTGAATCTGCAACCAAACTAGGAATTTACATGTTCAATATTCATGCCTCAGGTGGCTATGAGATGATGAAAGCTGCTGCTGATGCAGCAAGGGAAATAAGTGTAAAACTTAACATAAAAAAACCATTGGTTTTGGGTGTTACTATCCTGACAAGCATTAACCAAAAAGTTCTGGAAAAAGAAATAGGTGTAAACAAGAATGTGAAAGAACATGTTGTTCACCTTGCAAAACTAGCCAAATCAGCTGGGCTTGATGGTGTGGTTGCCTCTCCCCAGGAAATCAAAGGAATAAGGGCTGGCTGTGGAGATGATTTTATAATTTTAACTCCAGGGGTAAGGCCTGCTGGAGAAGAGCTAAATGACCAAAAAAGAGTAATGACCCCAAAGCAGGCTCTTGAACAAGGGGCTGATTTTATTGTGATTGGAAGACCAATAAGAAATGCAAAAAATCCAGTAAAAGCAGCTAAAAATATATTAGAAGAAATGGAGGAATATTAAAAAATGATAAACAAAGAGGAAATAATGAGAAAATTTGAAGAAGCAGGAGCAATACAAAAAGGACATTTTAAACTAACCTCTGGTGTGCATTCTGATGCTTATATCCAGTGTGCCCAAATTATGCAGTACCCAGAATTTATTCATAATCTGTGCAGCGAACTTGGAAAGAAGTTTAGGGGAGAGAATATTGATGTAATTGTAGGGCCTGCAATGGGTGCTGTTATTATGTCTCATGTAATGGCCAGAGTTTTAGGGCCGTGGGTCAGGGCAATCTTTACAGAAAGGGAAAACGGAAAAATGATCCTGAGAAGAAGCTTTGAGATAAAAAAAGGTGAAAAGGTTCTGGTTGTAGAGGACATTACAACAACAGGGAGCTCTGTAAGAGAAGTTATAGACATAGTTAAATCAAGGCAAGCAGAGGTAGTTGGTGTTGGAGCACTAATTGACAGGAGCGGCGGAAAAGTGGATTTTGGAATCAGGTATGAAAAATTACTAACAATAAAAATGAACACTTATGAGCCAGATAATTGCCCTTTGTGTAAAAATAAAATACCAATAACCAAGCCAGGAAGCAGAGAGATTAAGGTGTAAGAATGGAGTTTAAAGGAAAAAACATAATCTCAATAAGGGATCTTTCAAAGGAAGATATCTTGTATATACTGGACAAAGCAAAAGAGATGGATGAAAAAGAGCATCCCTCAC
>JAFCCI010000030.1 GCA_017610275.1 Candidatus Woesearchaeota archaeon | reverse complement strand
CCCCAAATCATAGTTAGCATATGCGGCCCTTCATAGCCCCAAACATAAAGTTTTTTATCAACAAAGCGGCCATTGGCAAAATCCTGACCACGGTGTTTGCTCATTTCTGATATAACAATATAAGGCTTTAAAGATTTTTGATTTATCATTCCTCTAGCAACTTTTGTAGTGTTTGATGACATGTAGTTTTCATTTACTGATATTTTTAGTTTGGGATTGTTCCTGATTATTTGCTTTAAATCATTAATCTGGTTGTATTCGCAGACAGGTTTTTCCACAAGGATATTTGCTTTTGAGTCTATAGATACAATCTCTTTTATAACTTCAAGATGATTTTCATTTGGGACACAACTATCCCAGAAAAAAGGTTTAACCTTATTTACTGCTTCACTTGAAGAATTAAAAACATTTGGAGATTCTTTCCTGACTTCTTCCAGTTTTGAATCATCAATATCAACATAACCAACTAAATTTATGCCTATATCTTCCAAAACTTTTTTATGAATCTTAAATGCTTTTCCTAATCCAACAACCACACATGTTTTATTCATTTTATCAAATATTTTTCAATTATTTTAATTATATCAAAACCCAGCTTTTTCAAGCAGAAATTTAACATTTTCTTGATCTGCAACATATTCTATAACTGCTTCTGTATAAGGTCTGACTCCCCTGTCCTCTACAACTTCTTTTAATCCATTAATAGTTGGCTTATAACAAGTTATATGATGTAATCCATTATTCCCATCCTCAAGAGGTGTTAATGCAAGCCCTGCAACTGGTAAGACAGAAAGAGCCATCAGTTCTAGTTTCTCATTTTTGGCTAGTTTTCTTTTGGTATCAGATTCATAAGAATTTAATATTTCCTGTAAATTGGCGTTTCGAGCAACAGAAGCAAAATTTCTGCCTCCAGCTCCATCATCAATCATGCAGACAAATGACGTTGAATTCAGATAACTTAAATCCATTCCTATCTCCTCAGAACACTCATTTTTCAATGCTTCAGTCAAAGGATCTGCTGCATTTAAATATTTAGCATCTACATTCCCTGCAACAGGAGCAGCAAGAATTTGCCCAGAACCTATTGCTTTTCCCTTAATCTGAGATAATAGATAGTATTTGCCTTCTTTTTTTATTGGGGTTAATACAGAAACATTTGCCATGCAAGGAATCATTTTTTGAATTTCTTCTTCACTGTAAATACCTTGTTTCATAATATCTCTGGCAGCCTGGCCAATTAAGTATCTTGTAGGGGTAATATCTGCTGCAACTATTGTCTCTTTGCCATTAGTATAAACATTAATTCTTGGAAAAGAACTCATTAAACCATTAAAGTTTTTTATTCCTCTCGCATCTGCTTCTTCGCGAGATTTTGGTGCTGATTCATAACCCTTTTTTATGTACATATCTCTTACTCTTGAGTCAATTGCTAAGTCTCCCTCAGAATCAAACCTTCTTTCAATTGGAATTATATTCAATAATATTTTATCAATATTTTTTACACATACTTTTGCCATTTTATCCCCTATTATTAATAAATTAATAACTTCCTAATAGTAATTGATTTATAAAGGTAACTTTTGTCGGACATAATTTTCATATTAAATTTTTGATTTTTGATATATAGAATATTCTATTTTTAGATAAATTTTAAATATATGTCGGACAAATAGCAAAGTTTAAATATTTCTACTTTTTATGACCTTTATATGGCAGAAGGTAATTTAATTAAGATATCAATAAGAGTAGAACCAGAGATTTTGAAGAGAATTGACAATTTAGTAGATAATATCATAGTAAAAAACAGGTCTGATGCTATAAGAAATCTGGTGAAGAAAGCCATACATACAGAGAGAATAGCGGTAATACTAAGCAAGGGAACTGATACAAAATACTTCAATATAGATGACAGGATGAAGCTTGAGAATGGAGAATATAATATAACAGCAAAGCTGCCTCATGGAAAAACTCTTGTTGAGGAGCAGATTGACTTGGTAAAAAGTGCTGGATTCAAAAAAATATTCATAATAGCCCTCCCTGAAATAATCATAAAAATAAAAGAAATATTGGGAAGAAAGAAAAATATAATTTACATAGAAAATAATCATGGCCTAAAAACAATGGATGCATTAAGGCTTCTAAAGGGAAAGGTAAATTCTGACTTTTTGTGTTTCTTTGGGCATGATTACCCAAACATGAATTTAGAGGGAATATTTGATGAGCACATAAATAATCATCGTTATGCAACATTAAACATGACCTGGGGCGATCCGGAGGCAAAGAGCTATCTTGAAGTAAATGGAACTAAAATAATCTATTTCGAAGAAAGGAGCTCAAAGATACCACATATTACATTTAATTCTATTTTTGTCTTAAACCAAAGATTTCTTGATGAAAAAGGGCACAGTCTTTCCTATGATGTCTTCCCTGAAGTTGCGAAGAGGGGCCTTCTCAATGGATTTATAACAGACCATAAGATAAGGAAAGTGCTGAAATTAAAAGATAAGGAAATAGTCATGGAAGAGATAAGAAAAACAAAAAAGTTAATTAAAGCATAAGCTTAATCTTCTCGCCAGTATTAATTGCGTCAACAAGAATTCTTGCTATCTTGTTGTTCTTTTTTATCTTTATAAGGCCGGTCTTGCCTGACTTTGCTGTCAAAAGATAGTCATCATTGACATAAATATTTATATTTTGATTTTTAAATTTTATATCAAGATAAAAAACAATGTTTTTCTTTTTTATCTCTGTGTTGAATTCTATGGTTTGGCCAGGTGTTTTTTTATCAAGCTCCTTAACATCTATGCTCATGCTTAATCTTTTTTCCATTTCAGAAATATTCCTGCCCTGCCTCCCGATTATCTTGGAAATCCTGTCTTCAGGAACATATACAATGCATTTGTTCTCTGATACAACATCCACCTCAACATCTTCAGAATAATGCCTAAATGCCTGTTTTATTGTTTTTTCAGCAAGCTTGTTTGTAGGTGATTTTAAGTTTCCTATAACAGGAACAACAACTGTTTCCTCACCATAAGAATAAAGCTCATACTCCAATTTATTTGTCTCAAAATCATTTACCACAACAACAGGCCTTGCCAGATCTGCCTCAGTCATTCCTGTTGGCACCTTGACAACCATTTTCAGGCTTAAAACCTTGTCAACAAAACCATCTTTTATGAATATTACAGTGTCTATAACCTGGGGTATAACCCCTAGTTCAATTCTTCCGACAAAGCGCTGGATAGCATCTATTGGATTTGTTGCATGAACAACTCCAGCTAAGCCAATTCCAGATAATCTTAAGTCAGCAAAAAGCTGAAAGTCTGATGTATTTCTCATCTCATCAAATATTGTGTAATCTGGCCTTGACAAGAGCAGAACATCATGAATTTCCTGGGCACTTCCGTGCGATATGGCATATTGGGTTATATTATCTGATAACACTAAATCTCTAGGCGCTTCTATTGTCTTTACAATCTTACCCTGCTCAGCATAAAATTGTGCAAGTGCCTGAGCAAATGTTGACTTTCCCATTCCAGGCGAGCCAGCTATCAAAATGCCTTCTGCCTGGTCTGAAATTCTTTGCTTTAGCTTGTCAGAAAGTTTATATTCTTCCAATGAAAGTGTCTTGACTGGCCTGACAGCTGTTATTTCCCAGCCGTCTGAAAATGGAGGCTTTGTTATTACTATCCTGAACTTTCCAATCTGGGCTATTGTTGAGCCAGCCCTTTCTATTTCTATAAAAGCATCTCTTGCTATGCTTGATTCCTCAATTATTTCCCTGCTTATGTCTTTTATATCTTCTCTTGTTAGTTTTGTTTTGCTAACAGCAACAAATTTCCATTTTCCAGGCATTCCTTTTTTTGCATATGGAACAACATTTTCCCTGAGATGAACACTCATTGTTGTTTCATCAAAGAACTTCTCAAGCTTTAGTTTTTTGAAAAGCTTTCTTATCTCAATAAATATAACATGAATTCCTTTTGCCTCTGCAACCCTTGCCTGAGTTTTGTCAGAAGTCATTAGGCTTGCATTCTCATTATAAGCAAGCTCTCTTATCAATGAGTCAATCTCGCCAAGGCGTGCATATTTTATTTCATAAGCATTTGGCCTTTTTCCGGAAAACCCTAAACTAAACTCGAGTTTCTTTGAAAGCTCTCTTATTTTGTTAATTTCTTCAAGACCAATAACTCCTGTTTCTTTATTTTGATTGGCCTGGTGCTCAAGTTCTGCCAGGACTGCTTCATGTATAATAACAGATTTCGGAAATATCTCTTTCTTTTCTATTTTTGAAGATACAAGGCCCTCTATTATAACAGAAGTGTCAGGAACAAGCTTCTCAATATTAATTATTTTTTTCTTCATATTCATAATAAGAACAAGCCCTAGTTATTTAAATGTTTCTTTAAAGATTTTAATATGCTTTTTTCATTCTTTCTTCAAAAGATTTGTGGCTTTCAACCTCTGTTTATCTCAAACACAACTTTTACTATTGCAGCTATTGAAAAGAACATAACAATAAGATTTTCTATTCCATTTGGCATGCCAAGGTCAAATATTAAGGTTCCTTTCTTAAGCTGGGCATAGCTTACAAAAAAGATAGCTACAAATACAAGCAGCAAAATAACCAAGGTCTTTATTGTTTTTTTTCTATAATGATTCATTTTCCAGCCTCATTTAAGATAAATATTGTGCTGCTTTCTTCTGTGATACATAAAATTATCTTCTGTGTCTTCTATTGAATTCTTGACAAATTCAGTTATCTCAGCTATTTTTGAGCTCATTTCATCTGCATAATAAACAACAACTGCTTCTGGAAACATTGGCTGTTTAGGTGAGCCATATTCTGTTTTTCCATGATGGCTTACTATAATATGAAGCAGTTTATTTTTTAGCTTTTTGTCAAGGCCAATCTTATCCATCTTATTGGAAACAAAGATAGAGCTTAGGACAATATGTCCAATCAGCTGGCCTGAATCAGAGCCCTTAATCCTTGAAGTTACTTCAAGTTCATCTAGTTTTCCTATATCATGCAATAACGCACCTGCAATCAATAAGTCCTTATCTAAAACTGGAAATAAATCAAAGCTCAAAAGGGAATACTTCAAGACCTCTAAAGTATGCTCCAATAATCCGCCTATCCAGTTGTGGTGTATCTCAATTGCACCTGGATGTGTCTTGAATTTTGCTTCCATAGCAGGCTCATTAAATATATTTTCCAGCAATTTTTTTATGTCTGGATTTTTAACATCATCAATAGCTGCTTTTAATTCAGAATACATATCATCCATATTTTTCCTTGCTGACTTTATGAAATCAGCTTTATCATACTCATCCTCTTTTAATGGCTCAATTATAAATGGCTCGTTTGTGGCTAATTGAAGCTTTTTGTTATAAACAGAAACCTTTCCCTGTACATGTACAACTGAATCAGGCTTTATTGAGTTATAAAGTTCTCTGATTTTTTTCTCATCCTGGCTGCCCCAATACCTGTAATCAAGGGTTTTGCCGCTATTGTCTGATAAGAGCAGCTGGAAAAAGAATCCCTTTGCATAAGATGACATTGTTTTCTTTATCTTCACAACAAAGACATCATCTACCTTATCGCCATCTTTTAATGCTGAAACTGGCTGTTTCTTTTTATATTTGATTTTAATACCCCCAATCTTAATATAATCTTAATTTTTATAAAACTTTCTCTTTATTGGTTTAAAAACAGAAACTTTTTAATTTGGACTGCTTGGTTTTCTTTTTATTATTTATTTTATTAATTTCTTTGTCATCTTTATTCCAATTGCTGTAATACTGCAGTTTCTTCTCTTTTTTTATGTTAAGTTTCTTTTTACTCTTCTTTCTAAGCTCTTCTTCCTGGATTTCATCAAGGGCTTTTTCAAGCTTTGTTTTCATTTTTCTTTTTAGCTTTTGAATGTTTCTTTTTGCCTGATTTTTCTTTAATTTTTTTCTCATGCTTTTTTTCTTTTTCTGCATGCTCTTTGCTTTCTTCAGTTTCTTCTTTTTCTTCAACTTCTGGTTTTTGCCCTTCTTCTGTTTTATCTACTGGTTTTTTTGTTTGTTCTTTTGTCTCTTTTCAGTTATTTCTTCTTTTTCTTCTGGTTTTGGTTCTTTCTTCTCTTCTTCTTTTTTAACCTCATCAATGTAGTTCATCTGCAGCTCAAAAACAGCATCATCAATTATTTTTTTCTCATCATCTGTTAGATTGCCCTTTGTTTTTTCTTTAATCATGTTCAGCATGTCAATAGTGTATTTTGCCTCATTTAAATTTCGCTCAATCTTGCCTGTTAAAGGGTTTGCTATCTTCCCAAGCTGCATTATTGCGCTGGTTTTCAGGCTAAAAATCAGCTGCACAAACTGAATTTCATAAAACTTTTTTTCATCTATATTTTCCATTTTTGCCTCCCAACTTTAATTTTTAGAGATATATAATCTATAACCACCACTTTTTGCTTTTTCTTCCATGTTTCCAAAGACTTCAAGCATTTTCTCACCAAGCATTTTTCCCCCCTTGCGGTGCTTAGCAATCAATTGCAGTAACCCATCTTTTTCAATATGCTCTTTTGCCTCTTCAATAATCCTAAAGCAGAGCTTTCTGCCTGCTGCCATTGGCGGATTTACAATAATTGTGTTGAATTTTTCCTTTACAGCTGAGTAGATATTGCTATACTTTACTTCAGCATTTTCAATATTGTTAAGTTCAAGATTCATCTTAACCAGCTTTAATGCCCTTTTATTCACATCAACCATTAAAACAGTTGTTTTTGGAAACATTTTTGCAATAACAATACCAACAACACCATATCCACAGCCAAGGTCTAAAACTTTCCATCCATCTTTTACAATACAATTTTCAACAAGAACTCTTGTTCCATTGTCTACTTTTTTCTTTGAAAAAACTCCTGAGCCAGAATAAAATTCCAACACTTTTCCCATTAAAGCAGATTTTATTTTGCAGAGCCTCAGGGGGCTTGTCTGTTTCTCTGAATAATAGTGTGTCATAAAAAGAATAATATTAAAGATGCTTTTAAAAGTTTCTATCAATGCATTATTCCAAGAAGACCAAATGTAACCCTGTCTGCTGTCTTTACAATACCCCACTCATCTGCTCCCTGTATAATAACACAATTTCCATCAGAATATGCTAATGTGTTATTTCCTAGTTTAAACCATATAACTCCTGTTCCATTAACAGCATCCTTGCATGTCTTAACAGGAGTTCCTTGATCATTGCTTCCTGTAAGAGCAGCCTGGGAAGGTATGTTGAATAGTCCATAGCGTGTGCCAACTATCCTTCCTAACTCAGTAACACCAAGAACAGCCACAGAACTCAAGTTGTTTGCTAATGTAAAATAAATCTTTTTTGAACCTACAATTTTTTCATATACTCCTGGCTCAACAGTGATGTGCTCAAGCTCATTTGGTGAATACCTTGTTGTTATTCTAAAAACCATATTATCAACCTGTACTTCTGTAAGCCAGAGGCTGGATACTTTAGTAAATTTAAACCCATTATATACATAACTTTCCTCGGGCGGAGTTGGATGATAGAAATATTTTATGCTGAAGAACAAAACAAGAAGACCAACAATCATGATAATAATTAATATAATGTTTCTGGTGCTGCTTTTATCATCTTCTTTTTTTATCTCTTTTGATTCCGGAGTTTCATCAGCAGGTTTATCAGATTCTTTAGGTAATTTTTCTTTTGCCATTTAATCACTCCATTACTCCAAATAATGAGTATAACAATCTTTCTTTAATAGCAATAAAATCCTCTCCAGAATTTATTTCAAAGACAATGCAGTCATTATCAATGTAAAAATCAGTCTGGTTTGATTCACTTATATAAATTACCGGTGCTGCAAAAGTTGCATTATTGCAGTCAATCAATGGCAATCCAAAATCATTTTTTTCTGTAAGCCCAATCTCTGCATATATCTTAAAATATGGCCAGAATGTTTCCTTTAATAAGGCAATATCCCCACTATAATAATTTTCAGGATTGTGAGTAAAATAAATCATGTTTGTGTTTTTTATCTTGTTAACTATTTCAGTGCTCAAATTAATTTTTTCAAGGTCTGCTGGAAAATATTTAAAGCTTATTTGCATCCCATTGATTTTTGTATGCCATCTTTGGTCATCTCCTATTGAAAATGAGAAATCATTATATTTTTCCTTTGAGTCCCCTTTAAAAACATAGCCAATAGTGCTTGTTAGCATAATAAATGCAATAAATAAAACAAGAGCTATACCTTTTTTATCTTTTTCTTTATGTTTTTTCCTCATTTTGCATAAAAAAATAATCTTGGTATATATATCTTTTTGTTTGTGTTTTTCGAAAGATTTATATGTAAGTGTTTTTTCACAGATATATTTTAGGGGTGATATTTTTGGTTAAGAAAATGATTAAAAGAAAAAGCAATGTAAAAATGAGAAAATTTAATACTAGTATTTCTAAAAAAGTAAAAAGTAAAAAAAATGAAGTTAAAACATTTAAAGAAGATAAATCAAAAAATAAATTGATTATTATAGCTGTGATAGGGGTAATTATTATATGTGCATTTGTTTTATACTTTAATAAGTCTCCTTCTGGTGATGTTGCAGCAATTGTGAATGGAGAATCAATTACAATACAAGAGATTAATGATCAATATGACCGTGTTCCAGAACAATATAAGCAAGTAATAACAAAGGAAATGCTCTTGAATCAGTCTGTTAATGAGCTATTGCTTTTGCAGGAAGCCAAAAAAGAAGGAATATCTGTAACTGCAGAAGAATTATCAGAAGTTATTGATAATTTAATAACACAATCTGGGCTTTCAAAAGAAGATTTTGATAAAACTCTTGAAGAACAAAACCTGACAATAGAATTTTTAGAGGATTATTACAGGAAACAACTAACAATAAATGAGTTATTGAACAAAACTGTTATTTCTAAGATAATTGTAAGCAGTTCTGAAATTAAAGAGTATTATGAAAATAATCAAAATGAATTTGTTATGCCTGAACAGGTAAGGGCAAGGCATATTTTGGTTAATTCAATTGAAGAAGCAGAAGAAATTTTAGAAGAATTAAATAAAGAAGCAGATTTCATTGATTTGGCAAAGAAAAAATCAACATGCCCATCCGCATCACAAGGCGGTGATTTAGGATATTTTGCAAGGGGACAAATGGTAAAAGAGTTTGAGGATGCTTCTTTTGCACTTGATGTTGGGGAAATATCTCCTGTTGTTGAGACGCAGTTTGGATATCATATTATTAAACTGCTTGATAAAAAGCCTGAAACAGTAACTAATCTAGAAGGTGCAATGGGAGAAATAGAATTAAAACTAAAACAAGAAAAACAAAATGCAGTAGTTACTGATTATTTGAATATGCTAATAGATAAGTCAAATATTAAAATTTTTGAAGAAAGATTTATTGAAGAAAAAGAAACTTTAGCTGAATCAAAAACATCACCAATAACAGCAAGTGCTGTTGATAATGAATGCATCACAAAATATGATGATATAACAAAAGATACTGTTATTTTTGTTTATTCTGACTCATGCCCCCACTGCACAAACATGAAGCCATTAGTTAAAGAACTAGAGGGAGAAGGTTATAATTTTTACTGGGCTGGAGGCAGCGACTCAAAATCAAGAGAAATGTTAAATGAGTGTTTTGCTGATGTAATGAAAGGTTATGTTCCACAGTTCATATGCCCAAACGGAGCAGAGCATACTGGCGGGATGCCTATTGAAAATCTTAGAGAATTTGCAGACCAATGCAGAGCATAGTAATGGTGGTTTAGAATGAAAGACAAAGATTTTGTGATTAAAGTAAAAAAGAAACACTTAGTAATATCAATAGTTATTTTAGTTGTTATAGTTTTAGGTGTTAAGTTTCTACCAGGAAACATTACTAATACTAATTCAAAAGGTAATGCAGTTGATGTTATAGTATTAAATGATGAAAGATGTAAAGAATGCACCCAGGTTTCGAATCAGATTGTAAGTCAATTAAAAGAATTGTTTCCTGATTTAAGCTTTGGAAATGTAGATTATATAAGTGAAGAAGGCAAAAAACTCTATGAAGAAACAGGTGTAAGGTTTCTTCCGGCAATATTATTTAATAATAATTCAATAAAACAAGAAGAAAATTATTCCCAAGTAAAAAAATTTCTTGAGCAAAAGGGGGATTATCTTTCTTTAAGGATTAATGGTGCAAACTTTGACCCAACTGGTGAGATATGTGACAATGAAATAGATGACAATAATAATGGCAAAATAGACTGTGATGACGAATCATGTAAGACTAATCCAGCATGTATGGAAACAGTCTGCAATGACGGCAAAGATGATGATGGTGATGGCTTGGTTGATTGTGATGACCCAGACTGCAAAAAAAGCTGGCAGTGCATGCCTAAAAAAGATAAACCAGAAGTAGAACTATTTGTTATGGCATACTGCCCATTTGGAACACAGATTGAAAAGGGAATACTGCCAGTATTAAATCTATTAGGTGATAAGATTGATTCTAAGATAAGATTTTGCAGTTATGCAATGCACGGCAAAAAAGAACTGGATGAGCAGACATTACAGTACTGCATACAGAAAGATTATAATGACAAATATTTAGATTATCTTGCCTGCTTTTTGAAAGAGGGAAAAACAGATGACTGCCTTAAAGAAGTTGAGCTTAGTGGAAAATTGGATG
>JAFCCI010000079.1 GCA_017610275.1 Candidatus Woesearchaeota archaeon | reverse complement strand
TAATTTCTGCAGAAAAGGTTCTAGGCTCTCGTGTGTTGCTAATCTTAAATTTGAATATGAAAAGTTTAAAGGAGAGTTTGATGATTTTACAGTCAGATTTTAGAAATCAGTAATCTTTTTTGTGATGTCTTTCATATTTATTATTGTTGTCTTGCCTTCTTTTCCACCGGCTATCTTTTCTGTTGATATGAAATTGTCCTTCTCAAGCTTTGCTATCTTTCTCTGGAATGTTTTGTAAACAGCTTTGCCGCTAGCTGACTTATATTTCTTATAGATTTCACCTATCTTTTCTCCGGAGTTTTTCTTTATTATTTCAAGTATGAATTTCTTATCTTCATCAAGCTCATTGGTTTTTTTTGAGCTGAATTCTGGTAGCTTCTCCATCGCCTTTTTTACATCCTCTAAATTTATTTTTCTTGAAGACCTATCTTCTGCTGCATTTCCTGCTTCTCTCAAAAGGTAAAGGCCTGACCTTATATCCCCTAATTCAAATGTTTTCTCAACAGCCAATTCAACTGCCTCTTCCTGCCAGACATTTTCAAAGAATGCGTATTTGATTCTTTCCCTTATTATGCCATCTATCTCTTTGTTGTTATAAGGCCTGAATTCAAGCATCTCTGGCATTAATCTTGATTTTATCCTGTCTTCAAGCTCTGAAAGCCAGGAGCTGTCATTGTTTATGAGAAATATTGACCTGCGGTAGATTTCCTCCATGATTGAGTAAAGAAAATCAAAGTCATCAAGCTTATCTGCTTCGTCAAAAACAAAAACAACTGACTTTTTGTTTAATATATTTTTGACAATCTTAAAAAGTTCGTCTGTTTTTTTATTGTGTGTTAACTTATAATCAAGAAGATTACATATCTCAATTAATATCTTGAAGCTTGTGTTCTTTTGCCAGCAGTTTATATAAACTGGAACAATATCATCTGAATCATGTTCAAGCTCTTTCAGAACATTCTTGCATGCAAGGGTTTTTCCTATTCCTGGCTTTCCGTATATGAACAGGTTGCGGCCATTTCTTTTCTGAAACAACGGCTTAATGCATGAGGCCATCTGCTGCTGCTCACCCTCACGGTATTTAATCAGCTTTGGTATGTAGTCATAATCCAGAGCCACAGAATTCTTAAAAAGGGATTCATCAGATTTCAGCATGTCTTTGAACAAGGCCATAATAGAAAATAAAAGAAAGAAGTTTATATAGTTTTTGCTTGAAATTACTCTTTTTCTATTTTGGTTATTCCATTCATGTAAGGCACAAGAACTTTTGGAATTGTTAGTGAGCCGTCCTTGTTCTGGTAGTTTTCAAGTACTGCCCTTAAAGCTCTTGAGGTTGCAATTGCAGTGTTGTTTAAAGTATGGACAAATTCTTTTTCTCCATTCTTTTTCTCATACTTTATATTTAATCTTGCTGCCTGATATGCTGTGCAGTTTGAGTTTGAGCCAACCTCAAAGTATTTGTTTTCTCTTGGTGACCATGCCTCCAAGTCATATTTCTTTGCTGCAATAATTCCAATATCTCCTGTGCATACATTCACAACCCTGTATGGAATCTTAAGCCCTTTATATAAGTCCTCTGCATTTTTCTGGAGCTCTTCATGCAGTTTCCAGCTTTCTTCTGGCCTGCAGAATATGAACTGTTCTATCTTGCTGAACTGGTGCACTCTAAAAGTGCCCCTTGTGTCAATTCCATGCGAGCCAATTTCCTTTCTAAAGCAGGCAGATAAGCCGCAGAATTTAATTGGAAGCTCTTTTAAAATCTCATTCATAAACATTGAGGCCATTGGATGCTCTGATGTTGCAATAAGGAAAAGGTCTTCATTCTCAATCTTGTACATAACATTTTCAAAATCTGCTAGAGAAGTTACTCCTTCGTATGCTTTTCTGTTCATCAGGAAAGGGGGCTCAACAAGAGTATAGCCACGTTTAATAAGCAGATCAATTGCATACCTTTGCAATGCCAAATCAAGCAAAGCAATTTTTCCTTTTAGATAATAAAATCCTGTGCCTGCTATTTTTACAGCTCTGCTAAAATCACCACCATTTAAATCTTCA
>JAFCCI010000029.1 GCA_017610275.1 Candidatus Woesearchaeota archaeon | reverse complement strand
GTTTCATTATATTTATATAATAGAAATAATAACTTTATATTATGACTAAAGACTTCATCCATTTTTGGCCATCAATTACAAATAAAGAAGGAACAAGAGAAATAACAGGCTGGTTTATTAATTGTATATAACTTAAATTGAAAACCTTTTTATACTATCTGAATATTCTGGAGAACTATGACAAAAGAGGTTAGCTTCAAAACTACAAAAGACATAAAGGTTTCTGACAAGATAATAAATCAGGTTATTGGGCAGGAAGAGGCTGTTAATGTTATAAGGAAATCTGCTAATCAGAGAAGGCACGTTCTTTTAATAGGAGAGCCAGGAACAGGAAAATCAATGCTTGGCATGGCACTGGCCGAACTTCTGCCAAAGGAAAAACTTGTAGATGTTGTTTCATTTCCAAACCAAAATGATGAGAACCAGCCCTTGATAAGAGTAATGCCTGCAGGCAAAGGCAGGGATATTGTTATGAAGTCAAGGGTTGAAAGCACAAATCTTTTCAAAAACCAGAATATTATAATCTTTGTTCTTGTTATTATCTCAATGATTGCACCCTGGTGGGTAAGGGCAGAATATAACTCAGACATAATGTTTGCAGCCTTTTTCTTAGGTGGTATGATGTTCCTTGCATCATTTATAATATTTATGAACCTTGGCAAAAAAATGAGTCCAAAAGTTAGTGTGCCAAAGGTTATAATTGATAATTTTAATAAAAAGCAGGCACCATTTTTAGATGCAACCGGTGCTCATGCGGGCGCTTTATTGGGTGATGTTTTGCATGACCCATTCCAATCTGGCGGTTTAGGAACACCTGCCCATGAAAGGGTTGTTGCAGGAATGATTCACAAGGCAAATATGGGTGTTCTTTTTGTTGATGAAATAGCTACTTTACATCCAGCAACACAGCAGGAATTATTAACCTCTTTGCAGGAAGGCAAATATGCAATAACTGGCCAGAGCGAACGCAGTGCAGGGGCAATGGTCAGGACAGAAGCGGTTCCATGTAATTTTATCCTGGTTGCTGCTGGCAATCTTGAAACAGTTAAGAAAATGCATCCTGCTTTAAGGTCAAGGATAAGAGGTTATGGATATGAGATTTATATGAAAGGAACTATGAAAGATACTCCTGAAAACAGGAATAAAATAGCTGTTTTTACTGCACAAGAGATTGTAAAAGACAAAAAGATACCTCATTTCAGCAAGGAGGCTGTTGATGCTATTACAGAAGAGGCAAGGAAGATGGCCAATAGAAAAGGCCATTTAACCCTAAGATTAAGAGAGCTTGGCGGCTTAATAAGGGCAGCAGGAGATATTGCAAAAGAACAAAATGCAGAATTTGTTATGAAAAAGCATATTATGAATGCAAAGAAGATAGCAAGAACCCTTGAGCAGCAGATAGCTGATAAATATATTGAGCAGAAAAAAGAGTATGAGGTTATTGTTACAACAGGAAACAAGATTGGCAGGGTTAATGGTCTTGCAGTCATAGGCGGCTCTGAGGCTTATTCTGGCATTATCTTACCAATAGAATCACAGGTTACACCGGGTGGCAAGGAGACAGAAATAATTGCAACTGGCCAGCTTGGAAAGATAGCAAAGGAATCCATAAAAAATGTTTCAGCTATTATCAAAAAATATTTTGGAGAGGACATAAAGGAAACATATGATCTCTATGTTCAGTTCATGCAGACTTATGAAGGTGTAGAAGGAGATTCAGCAAGCATAGCTGTTGCAACATCAATTATCTCTGCATTTAAGGATATACCTGTAAAACAAAACTTTGCAATGACTGGCTCACTGTCTGTAAGGGGAGATGTCCTTCCGGTTGGCGGAGTAAGTTCAAAAGTAGAGGCAGCTATTGAGGCTGGCATAAAAAATGTAATTGTTCCAAAGGCTAATTTAAAGGATATAATAATTGATTCTGAAAAGATTTCCAAAATTAATATAATTCCTGTTGAGACAATTAGCGATGTCTTGAAAGAGGTTCTTAACTGGAAAGGTAAGGAAGATATTCTTAAAATAATCCTGAAGAAATAATGAACTTTCCGAAAATTTTTTAAAGTTTGATTTCTATTTTTAGAATATGCCTAAAAAAATTCCAAATAAATGTCCGGAATGTGGAAGTACAAACATAAAATATAACAGGAAAACAAAAGAACTAGTCTGCAATGACTGCGGGCTTATAACTTACATAGAATAGCTGTAATTTTGGTGATAACATTATTAAACATAGCTATCTTATTCTAACCAAAAATTATATAAAGAAATAAAAAGAGTATTCTGCTAAGGGGTGTTATAATGAAGATTAAACTTATAAAAAAACCAAAAAATCCAATAATTGTAGAGGGTTTTCCAGGATTTGGGCTTGTTGGCACAATAGCATGTGAATTCTTAATGGATCATCTTAATACAGAACTTATAGGAAAAGTTCTGCTTGAGGATGAGCCAGCAATAGTTGCAATACACAAAGGCAAGATTATAGAGCCTTTATCAATATCCTATAATAAGAAGTATAATCTAGTTATAATACATTCAATGACTGCAGCACCTGGCTCTGAATGGAAAATATCTGATATAATAATTGCCATAGCAAAAGAGCTGAATGCAAAAGAGATAGTGAGTTTGGAAAGTGTCAACTCTAGCAATATAACTGATAAACCAAAGACATTTTATTATACAAATGACAAGAGAAAAGAAAAAACATTTAGGAGTTTTAAACTAAATCCTCTTAAAGATGGAATTATAATGGGTGTTAGTTCAGCTTTGTTGTTAAAAGTAGATAAAATACCTATGTCATGCATATTTGCTGAAACACACACTAATTTACCAGACAGCAAGGCAGCTGCCGAAATAATTAAGGTTCTGGATATGTATCTTAATTTAAAAGTGGATTACAAGCCCTTGCTTGAAACAGCAAAACAGTTTGAAGATAAGCTGAAGGAAATACTCCAGCAGAGCAAGCAATCAGTTGAGAACAGGGATAAAAAGGCATTGAGTTATTTTGGTTAAATCTTTTTTAATCTTTAGTCTAATTGGTTTTATCACTTACCTCTTTAAGGGAATCTATCCATTCTTTCGGGCTGTCATGGAGTCTTGGATCATAGACTATTGACTTTCCAGGTAAGAATGACATTGATTGCCTTGATGACCAATAATCTCCTTCCCGGACAGCTAATTCTATTCTGCCTGGTGAAACTAATGCTCTTGTGAGTTCTGCAAGATTATCATTCATCTCTTTCTTAGAATAAGGCCTATCTTCAAAAGGTGGAACTACCCAGCACCATGGAGCCATATGGTACCTTACAGCATCTAATATCATTTGTTTTCCAGATGGATCATCCATCTTAAACTGCTTTAACCATTCAGAGCCAATGATTCCATGTGTGTAATCGGTTTTTTCCCCCCATGATTCACCATTTTTTTTAATATCATGTAATAAGAATGCCCCTATTGCAAGGTCAGATTCATATTCACTAAATACTGCCCTTCTTGCACATTGTTCAATTACTAGAATACCTTTTTTTACATGCCTTATTAACCCACCTTTGCCTAAATCTTCATAGGGATGATACTTACCAGATGAGCTAGCAGGTGCTTCCCAGAATTTAGGGTCAGCATTATTAAGAGCAGTTTCAACAAATTTTCTTACTTGAAATGATTTAATCTTTTTTAATTCCTCACTTAACATGTTTTATCACCTTCAAAATTCTCCAAGAAAATGCATGGAGTAGTTAAACTAACACCCCTTTTTATATCTTTAACAAATTCAAACTTTATAAATCTTTTTGTTAAAACTCACTTTTTTATTTTGTATGGTATATTTTTTGATGTTTTTTATCTCTGACTTAATTTTATCTCTTTTATCTAATTTTTTAAGCTTTTTTTATACCTTATTTTTCTTTATAGTTATTTTTATGAATTTTTAGAATTATCCAATTTTTGAGCATTTGTCCTAACTCTCACTTTTTGCTTTATTTTCTGGTTTTTTCAAATTTTAAAAATTAATTATATTCTTTAAAAGATATATTCTAACAAATAGATTAAATAATATTCTTTTGTAAAACTATTACGTAAAATATATTTTATAGTATATTAATACAACTAAAAGTTTTAATTAAAGATTAAATCTTTTACTTAACTTAATAACTAAAACTTTTAATCAAAAACTATAAGTTTTATTATATAGAATGATTAAATAATTTAATCAAAAATTAATTTTTGTTGCTTAAATAAAATAATAATCCTTAATTTTATGTTTTTTTAGAAATTTTTATATAATCCATTTACTAATCAACACTTATGGTTGAAAGAAGTCTTTTTTATAGTTCAGTATTCTGGTATAAACTTGGATTACTGCTTGTTCATGGAAAAAAGAACCTTAAAGAGAGATATGAATATATTGCTTCCAAAATAGAAATGGGGGATGATGTTCTGGAACCTCTTTGTGGACCTGCAATCCTTCCTGACTATTTAAGCAAAGATTTTAAATATAATGGTTTTGACCTCAATGAAAATTTTATCAAATACGCTCAAAAGAAACATAGAAGAAAAGATAATATAGAGATAATATTGGGCAGTGCTCTTGACCCAGATAATTATAAGAGCATTGATGTTGTAGTGTTTTGTGATGCTCTACAGAACCTTGGGCTGGAAAAAGAAAAAAAGGCAATAAATTATGCATATTGCATAGCAAAAAAGAAAGTAATAATCTGTGAACCATTCAAGGATCTATATCTTAAAAGGTTGTGTTTAATTCCAAATCCATTAAAATACAGTATACTTGAGAAATACTTTGATTTTATACAAAAAGACGGCATAAATGAAATAAAGCTAATGAACATAAGGACAGAACAAGAGCTTAAACAGGATATGGATAATGGTTTTGGTATTATACCTGACAAAGTTAAGAGAGACTATTGTAAAATCCATGAGAATATGATAGTAACCTACTACATAAATCAATAAATATTAAATTCTAGAAAGATTTATATAAAGGTGCGTATAAGGTATATTATATGCCCTTTTTTATATATAAAACCCATTTCAAGGCATATTTTCAACAAAAACCCCGGCTTTTTGGGTAAAATAAGGCATTCAAACTAATATTAAAAAGAGGTTAATAAATTGCTTGAGAAACTAAAGACTGAATTACAAATAAGGGGCTTTAGTGCAAAAACCATTAAAGCTTATATTTTTCATAATCAGAGATTTCTTAGTTTTATTAAAAAAGAGCAAGGTGAGATTAGTGAAGATGATGTAAAATCTTACATGGCTTATCTTATGGCTGAGAAAAAGCAAAAGCCGAGTTCTGTTAATCTTGTTTTAAGTTCTTTAAAGTTCATGTATCAGGAAATCATGAAAAAAAGGATATTTGATGATATAAAATCTCCGAAAAATGAGAAAAAGCTGCCTACTGTGCTTACAAGGGATGAAATTGAAAAAATGATAAAAGCACTTAAGAATGTAAAACATAGGCTTTTGATAGAACTTATGTATTCCTCTGGATTACGGGTTTCAGAGTGTGTTAGCATTAAAATACAGGATCTTAACCTGCAGGAAAAAATGGGTTTGATTAAGAGCGGAAAAGGCAAAAAAGATAGGAATATAATACTTTCAAGAAAACTAGTTAGTCATTTAACAGATTATATTGCTAAAAGAAGTGATGATAATCCATATGTTTTCCCTGTTAGGGATACACATATAAGTGTAAGGCAGGCGCAAAAGATAGTGCATGATGCAGCAAAAAAAGCAGGAATACAGAAAAGAGTGTTTTGCCATGCATTAAGAAGCTCTTTTGCAACGCATTTATTGGAGAATGGAACAGATATAAGAATTATTCAGGAGCTTTTGGGGCATTCAAACATTCAGACAACTGAAAGATATACAAAAGTATCAAGGGCTCAGCTAAAAAAAGTAATAAGCCCTTTTGATGTTTAATAAAACATTTAATAAATGCTTAAATATTTTAGTCTTTAATATAATTAAATATTTTAATCAAAGATTAAATATTCTTATCTAAAATGTAATTAAAGATTATAATTAACAATCAAATATTATAATCAAAATTTTTTAATTAAAAATTATGTTAAAATTTTACAACAAGAATTGCTTGATTAAACAAATCTTTTAGCCATGCTTTCATTAATGTCAACCAGATTTTCTTTTGCCTGCATATGCCTGAACTTCTGATCAATATCAAGATAAACTTCCTGATTAACATATTTTTTTATAACTGGAATTCCCTTTTCTATTAGGTTAATTATATACTCTCTGACCATAAATTCTGTTAGGCAAATTCTTCTTGAAATAGCCTTGTATGTTATCGGCCCTTTTTCCTCAGCCATTGTGTAAAGTGCAAGAAATACCTCCTTTTCCTTTGTTGTAAGAAAAATATGGGTATAAACTGGTTCTTCATTATGCTTTTTATCATCCTTTGCAACAAGACGATTTATAAAAAGCTGCAAATCCTCTATTTTTTCATTTAATTTATCAATTTTAGAATCAACATTGCACAAATACTCATAATTAGCCTGGATTTCGTTAGTATTTTCATTAATAGAACCTAAATGCTCCTCAAATTCCTCTTTTATTCTATTGAAGGCTTTTTTAAGCGTTTTATTAATTGTAAGAAGTTCTTTGGAACCATTATTCTTTTTTCCATTGAATAAACTAAAGTTAATTCATATCACCCCGGATTAACTACATTTTCTATGTTACTTAAAAACTTTTCCAAAAATAACAAATTTTAAAAATAGAAACAGAATTTTTGTTACTAAAGCATAAAAAGGTATGTTATGATAAACTCAAAATCAAGTCTGGCGGTTTTACTCTCAAAATTAAGAGTCTTTGAGGTTCCAAAACTAAAATCAGAGCAGTATACAACTGACTCAGAAATAGCAGCAGATGTTTTGTGGCAAGCTTATTACTTAAGAGATATAGAAAAAAGAACAATAGCTGATCTTGGAAGTGGCACAGGAATACTAGGCTTTGGTGCTTTATTATTGAAAGCAAAAAAGGTTTTTTTTGTTGAAAATGACAAAGATTTGATTAAAATTATCAAAGAAAATCTTGCTTTTATTGAGAAAGAAACTAAAACAAATCTTTCTGAGAAAGCCATATTCCTTAACCAAGACATCAATAATTTTAATGATAAAGTTGATACAGTAATACAGAATCCCCCATTTGGCACAAAACAGAAACATGCTGATAAGGTTTTTCTTGAAAAAGCATTTTTGCTTACCAACGTGATATATTCATTTCATAAAATTGAGACAATAGGATTTGTAAACAGTATTTCAAAAGACAATGGTTTTGAGATTACACATCTATGGAAATTTGACTTTCCAATAAAATCAACATACAACTTTCACAAAAAAAGAATTCAAAGAATAAAGGTTGGATGCTGGAGAATGAAGAAAATTAAATAGAAATCTTTATAAACATTATAAAAACTCTTTTTTAAGGTGTTATTATGGAAATCAATATCATTGAGGAAAAAAAGAACAGATTAAGCTTCGAGATTAAAGGAGAAGGAAACACATTCTGCAACCTTTTAAAAGATGAATTGTGGAATGATAAGCATGTGACTGTTGCAACATACACTATCAAACACCCCCTACTTGGGATTCCTTTTATGATTGTTGAAACAGACGGAAATAAGACTCCAAGACAGGCATTAGAAAGTGCTGCTGAAAGACTTGCCAATAAGGCAGAAAAATTAAGAAAGGAAGCTAAAAAGTCATTAAAATGATTAAGCCATCAGACGGCAAATTATTGATAAAACTGGCAAGAGAATCTATTTCCTCATACTTCTTACAAAAAGAGCCAGATACAAGCGCTGTAAAACAATTTTCTGACAGGCAGGGAGTGTTTGTTACACTTAATAAAAATAATGAATTAAGAGGCTGTATTGGCTTCCCAGAGCCTGTTTTTCCCCTATTTGAAGCAATAATAAAAACAGCAAGGTCATCTGCCTTTGAGGATACAAGATTTCCACCATTACAAAAGGAAGAGTTAAAAGACATAAAAATTGAAATATCTGTTCTTACTGTTCCAGCATTAATTAAGGTAAAAAAACCTGAGGATTATCTTAAGAAGATAAAGATTGGAGAGGATGGCCTTATAATAAAGTCAAGCCTTGGCTCCGGACTTTTACTTCCGCAGGTTGCAACAGAATACAATTGGGATGTTAAAGAATTTCTTGGACATTTGTGCGAAAAGGCATGGCTAAAGCAGGATACATGGAAGGATATAAATAACCAGATTTACAAATTTCAGGCGCAGATATTTAAAGAGCAAGTCTAAGAAAAAGGAGGCAAGAAATAAAATGAATTCTGAAAAAAACCATTCTCTCCCGCTTAAAAGAGATGCAGCATGGGAACTTATCAAAGAATACAATAAAGATAAGTCTGATCTTAACCATTATCTTGAAAGCGAGGCTATTATGCTGGCTCTTGCAAAAAGATTAGGAGAAGATGAAGAAACATGGGGAATGCTTGGTTTAATACATGATATTGATTGGGGCATAACAAAAAATAATCCCAAGAACCATTTAACTAAGGCCCCTGAGATTTTGAGGAAAGCTGGTTTTAGTGAGGATTTTATTAAAATTATTGTTTCCCATGGTTATGGGTATGAATGTGCTGGCCTAGAAAATAAAAAAAGAACAACAAAAACAGAGCATGCCCTTGCCTGCGCTGAAACAGTAACCGGATTGATTCATGCTTACTCATTAATAAGGGGCTCAATAGGTGGCATGAAAGTAAAGGGATTAAAAAAGAAGTTTAAAGATAAGAGCTTTGCAGCTGCAGTAAACAGGGAAATAATCAAGGAATGCGGAGAATTAGGATTAGAGTTAAGTGAGTTCCTGCAGTTGTCAATTGATGCAATAACAGAAATAGCAGACAAGGTTAATTTAATATAAAATGATTATAACCAATATCTTAAAATATTATAAAGAAAAAATAGAACTTAGACTAAAAACCTTTCTGGACGAGAAAATTATTGAAGCAGAAAAAATATCTGATTCTTCAAGAGAGATAATGCAGCACATAAAGGAGTTTAATCTTAGGGGAGGAAAGAGAATAAGGTCAATATTGATTATAATGGCCTATAAATCTCTTGGAGGAAAAAACGAAAATGCAATAATTGATATTGCTGTGTCAGCAGAGCTAATGCAGTCATTCCTCCTTATTCATGATGATATAATTGATGATGATGATTTAAGAAGGGGCGGCCCAACAATGCATAAAATATATGCAGAAAAATACAAAAATTATAATAATCTAAAAAAATTTGGGGAAAGCATGGCAATAATAGCAGGCGATCTTTTGGCATCCCTTGGAAATGAAATAATAGCTAAATCAGATTTTGATGATAAAAAAAAGCTAAAATTATTGCAAAAATTCAACAAAGTTGTAAAGCTGACTGGCTATGGTGAGATAATTGATATTTTATCCGGCCTAAAAACTAATGTGACAGAGGAAGATATATCAAAAATGCATAAACTAAAAACAGCTGTTTATACAATAGAAGGGCCCTTACACATGGGTGCAATAGCTGCAGGAGCATCAGATGAGCAGCTAAAAACATTAACTAAATATGCAATTCCATTAGGGCAGGCATTCCAGATAAAGGATGATATCCTAGGCATGTTTGGGTCAGAAGCTAAGTTAGGAAAACCTGCTGATTCTGATATAAAAGAAGGCAAAAAAACACTTCTTATTTTAAAAGCAATAGAAAATTCAAATAAAGAACAAAAAGAATTTATTAAAAATAACCTAAGAAGTAAGAATATAACCAAAGAAGAAATGATGAAGATAAGAAAAATAATAAAAGAGACAGGTTCTCTGAATTATTCACAACATCTTGCAGAAAAACTAGTGAAAAAAGCAAAGGATGCAATAAAAAATTCTGATTTTGAAAAACAGGGCAAAGATTTCTTTTTGGAAATAGCAGATTACATAATCAAAAGAGATTATTAAAATGAAGAGGAGAAAAACAAGAGATGTGAAAGTAGGAAAACTAAAGATTGGCGGCAATGCTCCAATTAGTGTCCAGTCAATGTGTACTACACATACAAAAGATATAAATGCAACCTTAAAACAAATTCATGAGTTAGAAGAAGCTGGATGCGAGATAATAAGGGTTTCTGTTAGTGATATGGATGAGGCAAAATCACTAAAGAAAATAAAGGAAAATATTAGCATACCCTTAGTTGCAGATATACATTTTGATTACAGGCTTGCAATTGAATCAGCAAAATATGCTGACAAGCTCAGGATAAATCCTGGGAATATTGGTTCCAATGATAAAGTTAAATTAGTTGTAGGGCAAGCAAAGGATTATAATATTCCAATAAGAATTGGCGTAAACCTTGGCTCTTTAGAGAAAGAGATTATTGAAAAATTTGGCCTAACCTCAAAAGCAATGGTTGAATCTGCTTTAAAACATATAAAAATTCTTGAAGAAATTGATTTTTATAACACAATTATTTCAATGAAAGCTTCTGATATTAAAAGAACTGTTGATGCTTACAGGATGATGGCCACTAAAGTTGATTATCCTTTTCATATTGGAATTACAGAGGCAGGAACTGCTTATACTGGAACAATAAAATCATCAATAGGCATTGGCTCTCTTCTTTTAGATGGTATTGGAGACACAATAAGAGTATCACTTACGACTAATCCTGTTGATGAAGTCAGAGCTGGAATTGAGATTTTGAATTCCCTTAACATAAGAAAAGGCAGAACAATAATTTCATGC
>JAFCCI010000028.1 GCA_017610275.1 Candidatus Woesearchaeota archaeon | reverse complement strand
AATATCTATTGCAACACCATGGTCATCCACCGCGCATTTTAACTCTGTCCATTCTTCATCATCCCAAGGGTTATCAATACCATCTCCATCCTTATCCTCATCTTCATCATTAAGTAAGTCATCTCCATCATAATCATCTTTTGTTCCAGTCAAATCAGTATTATGCTCCCCTTCTATTTCACACATACTATTATGACATTTTCCTGTGCCATCTTCTGTGCAATCTATTCCTGCTGGGCAGTCATCTACATCTGCGCAGTCTTTTAAGCCATCTTCATCATTATCAATATCATCTGTGCAGTCTTCCTCTTCTACACATACCTCTCCCTGGCATGTTTTTGTGCCTTCTTCATTGCAATCTATTCCTTCTGGGCAGTCATCTACATCTTCACAGTCTGTTAAGTTATCATCATCATTATCAATACCATCTGTGCAGTCTTCTGTAGTACTTTCATCGCCGTCACCTCCTCCTCCACAGCTACCATTACCTTCAAGATCACATACACTTACATCAATCCAATCTGTGATAAGCGTGTTTATTGATGATGAACCATCAGAATATTGTGGAATAATTTGAATTCTTACATTTCCACTGTAATGCTCTACACAGCTGCTTGTTTCTAAATTATAAAAATAAAACGTCTCTCCAATATTAACTATGTCTCCATCACATGCATCATCTGGATTTTCATCCTTGTCTTCATCATAGAATGGAATAATTTGATAAGATTCTGCCTCTTTATCTTCGCCCCACCATACTTTTATGTATGGACAACTAAGTTCCCATGTAAACTCTTCACTAAAGCTATCATCAGATGTACAGTTCTTTCCAATAGGATCATAGTGGTAATCTGGGGGGCAGTATGCACAACAACTTTGATAATTTTCATAGTCTGTTCCGCAATTTGCCTGTGAGCACCAAAGATCGCCCTCTTCACTATTATGGGCTTTCCATATAATTCCTTCTCCTAAATCCTTATCCCCACATTCCTGTTTGCATATTGAATAACCTGAATCTGGATATGATTCATCAGCAGGATCAACATAGGGTAAACCAGTAACATTTGCACAAGGGTCAGCAGGGGGGGGAATACATCCCTTACCTTTTTCATAAATTGTTTTTGGAGGGCAAAAAATACCACAGTATGGAGCCTGTGAAGGAGAACAATGTTTACACCAGAGACTCTGGGTACATGGCCCCTCACAATAATATTTATAATCCATACATGCGCCTATACAAGTAGCAAATCCCCCTTGTGAGCTTTCATTCATATCCGCAATGATTGACTGGAAAGGGAGCCCCTCATTTTTTCCGCATCGTGAAACACAAAATCCACTACAACATTTCTCATTCCCATCAGAAGGATTCAGCCATGTCCCAATACATACTCCGCATTTGCATATAGTTCCGCCACAATCCTCACATGTTTCTGGACGAAAGTCATAAGCAATAGCTTCCTCACTAATTACCTTACCATCCTCATCTAGTATATCTCTAAATTTACACCCATCTCCAACTTTTATCATGTGTTCTGGCCAAGGAGGGTCATAACATCCTGCTACTTCAGGAGGGCTATAAGGAGAAGGATTAGTATTAGTGCATTCTGATTCTGGTCCTACAGTACAACCTAGCCCTGGTAGTTCTGGAATATCTGAAAGGGTATCAGTGGTGTCGCCAGAAGTGCTATTAGAAATCATCCAGCCAACAAAAAGAATAAAAAGACCAATAGCAATAGTAACAGGATCAAGCCCAAATCCTTTCTTATTTTTCCTGAGTTCTCTTAGATACACCATTAAATAATGCCTCTTTATTATTTTTGATAAATTTTATTAAATTTTATAGTATATTAACTCTTATTTATTTCTTCTGTAAACTTCTATATAAAGTTTTTGTTTTTAATTATTTTATAACTTCATGACTCACCTATTATATCAATTCTGAGTTCCTGCCAATCCTGATAACCATTTTCTTTTGCATACACAGTTAATATCACATAACCTCTATCAAAGTCAGCTTGGGTTATATGATAGGGCAAGCTTGGCTCATATGTGAAAACAATTTGATCTTCATCCTCATCTGGATCATCTGCTCTTAGGCTTATCCTATCTTCTGTTATTTTTGCATTCATTATAGCCTGATTTCCAAAAAAAGTAAGCTTTGTAATAGGGATATAGCGCAGTGCAGGAGGTCTGTTTTCTCTGGCAAACTGGAATGTATAGGGCTCGGCATAAAGCATTGATTTATCATCCCTTGCTATAATAATATCATCATTTTCATATGCATCCTCTACTTTTTCAATATTTATATCATCTTTATTATTGTTTGGACTTCCAGTATCAAATAAAATGTCTGTTGTATCCTTATTTATGATATCATCAGTAAATTCATAAATCTTTTTTAGCCTTATCTGGGGGTTTGTATAGAAATAACTGACTTTTGTTATCTTATTTGTTATAGTCTTATTTATAATTAAGGGATATTCCAAAAAAGCGGTTACATCATTTTCTCCTATTATAACAGAAACATCAACCTCTCCATCCTCTATTTTAAAGCCCTGCTCATCAAAAATAGTTAAATCAATGTTATCTTTTAGATAATTTGTTATGTATAGTGTAAGCTGTGATTCTATTGAAACAGGACTTGAACCGTCTAATGGTGGCAGTTCATTTATTCCAAAATGCCCACCAATCCCATTAAAATCTTGGTCTTTACTCATTTCTTCAAAACTATAGTATGGATAAATAATCCATGGGTAATTCTTTGTTTCATAAAACCAATAGTTGTAATAATCTCTTTCATCCTTATGTATATCATAATAAACCCAATATCCATTATAATAAATTGCTTTTTTAGATTGACTGCAATTACAATCAGGTACAGGGCCTCCCTGGTATTCATAAATATAACCTCCCTGCATTCCGATAAGTAAAAGACCTTTTTTTGTAGCATCGTCAAGGTTTGTTGTTACATAGTTTGTTATTGGTCTTATGTCTTTTGGTATTTTCTGGGACGTTACAATCTCTTGTATACTCATATCTTTTTCAGTCGTATCTCTCAAATAAAACAAAAATATAACCCCTAATAGAGTAATAATCCCTAGAATTATATATATCGTAACCTGAGCCCTCTTTTTATGCATTGTTAAACCTTATAATACTTTTTATTAATTTTAAATAGTTTAAAATAGTGCAAATATTAATATCTTTCTATAATAATTACTATTTAAGTTAGGTTTACATTAACTTTCTCTTAGGTGTATCTTATCTTCGGACAATCAAACACAATATGCATAATTTTTGAGTTTATTTGTTGTTGTTCTAATAATAACTTATAGATGAGAATTTATTTTCCAGTATAAAACTTAATCAAAATAATAAAGATTTCAACAAAATATTTAATTTTTTTTAATTCCTGTAATTATGAAGAATAATCCTCCTAAAAATTCTTCAACATGGACATGTTTAATTAAATTCTTAGTATCTTTTATAATATTTTTAGTGGCATCCCAGCTTTTAGACCATCTGAAAAATTTAATAAAAGGATTAAAAATTTTTAGGTTACTATTAAATAATTTACCATCTAATATAACTATTTTTTTATTGGTTTTTAAACTTTTTATAGCACATCTTAATGCTTCTTTATGATTAGGAATAGAACTAATTCCAATTGTAGATATTATTCCATCAAAATAATCCTTAGGAAATGTTAATTCAGCTGCATCAGTTTCTAATAACTTTACATTCTGAAATCCGGATTTCCTTATTCTTTTTCTTGCTACATCTAGCATTTCTTTAACATAATCCACCCCTATAATTTCTCCTTTCTTTCCTATACTTTTTTCTAAGTAATTGAAATTATAACCCATTCCACAACACAAATCTAAGACTTTATCCCCTTTTTTTAGATTAAGATTTTTTACGGTCTTTTTTCTTAAAAAGTTTTCCTTTCCAAAAAAATTTAAATAATTACCAATTCTATAAATAAAATGCATTTTGCCATAAAAACTATATACATACTGTACATCACTTAAAGAGTAATTCTTCATTTTTTACTTTTAAAAGGGTATAATAAATAAAAGTTTTAATTTATACCTCTTTATAAGAATATTATTTTTTTGTTTTTTATTATGCACCTCAACAGGCTTTTTTCATGTATTTAATTATAATTTCTATTTAAATAAAACTATATATTAAAATGTTTCGATAAAATTTGATTTTTGATTAAGATAAGTAATTGTATATGTTTTCCAATGAATCCTTTGCCTCTGTTGGGTGCATCCCCAGGCTAATAAAAACGCTTTTCAAATCAGGGCATGGCCTCATGTCATATGGCTTTTCAGCAAAAGAAGCAATTATTATTTTTACCTTATATTTCCTGCAAAGCCTTATGTTCTGCATTATCCTGCCTAAAATCTGCGACCTAATCATTCCTTCTTCATTTAATATTGTTGAGAATGAAAAACCTATCATAACATTGTTTTTGTTTGCCAGCTTGCATAAAATCTGGTTAAGGCCAGAGTTCCTGTGGTGCATGGAATCCCTTGCTGCAATAGTTTCTAAATCAAAAATAACATTTGCCTTGCTTTTTTCTATGGCATGCCTGTCATTTCCTGTTGATTTGTAAATAACAATCTTAGATAATTTTTTTGCTTTACTTATATTTTTAGAATCTGCAATCAAACCAATAAAAAGCTTTATTTCTGTTTTTTCCTGCAGTTTGTTAATTTTCTCCTGATTCTGAAGGAAATCATTTTTGTTCTTAAATTTATAAACAAAGCATATTCCCTCAATGTTTAACCTTCCAGTTATTTCAATAAACTCTTTCTCATTGTTTTTTGGAAAAACAAGGTCAATGAACATATTATAATTTAATTGTGTGATTTATTTAAATCTTTTTGTTTTCCAGTTTTTCAAGTATAGTGCATGCATTGCAAATTGTTCTTTGTGATGGCTCTCCACAAACAGTGCAGTATGTCATTTCTTCATCTTTTTTAAAGTCTTTTTTCAGTTCAGGCAGTATTCTTAAAAACCAATTAATAATATTCTCTTTTGTTTTTGGATATTTTTTCTCAAAATCAATAAGCTCATTTCTTACAATCTCCCTGTAAGATGACTGTGCATATGGGCATCTTTCATATGCCACTGGAAATTTCATTAGTTTTGAATATGATTGTATATCTTTTTCCCTGCAAAGATACAATGGCTTTACCCTTGGAATAAACCCTTTGCTTTTGACAACACCTGCTATTGGGCCAAGCCTTGCCATAAGCCCTATATTCCCTCTAAGTAAATTCATAAGAACTGATTCTGCCTCATCGTCAATGTTGTGGCCTGTTGCAAGCTTTTCTGCCTTAAGCTCTTTTGCTTTTTTGTTCAGTAAATAACGCCTTAGAATTCCGCATATTGTGCAGTAAGCCATACTAACACCCTTTGAATCAAGGATTTTTTTAATCTCATCAAGCGCATATCCTGTCTCCTGCTTAAATGAAACAATATGAAGTTTTATCATGTTTTTCCTGCAAAAGCATTTAAGATTGTCCAAGTTTTTCCTGCTTGAGTTCTTTATTGATGGATTTAAGGTTATTGCCTCTATATCATAGCCAAGTTTTTTCAAAATATAAGCAAGTGCTGTGCTGTCCTTGCCCCCAGAGCATGCAACCAGAATCTTTTCCTTTTTTGTAAATAGCTTATACTTCTTTATAGTCATCTTTACCTTATTCTCAACATGTTCAATAAAGTGTTTTCTGTCCAAACCTTCAAAAAACACTTTTTCTTTACATTTCATCATCATACACCATAATATAGATAATTTATAAACTATTTTTTGATATATAAAAGTTTATATAGCTTTGTTTTAGATTAACCAATTAAAAGATGAAAAAAACACCAAAAGAAATCAACTATCTTAAGCCTTCCCGCTGGATGTATGATTTTGGGCTATCCCTGCTGTGCGCAAAAGAATTTCTTAACAAAAGGGTTTATGTTGAAGGGGCAGAAAAAATACCTGAAAAAGGACCTATGCTTGTTCTTGCCAATCACACAAATTATATTGACCCGGTTTATCTTGCATATGCCATTCATAAACATACAAAAACAGGCATTCACCTTAATTTTATGATGCTGCCAGACTTATTTGGCAACAATGCTCTTAGCAGGATGGTTAATAACCTAACCAATAAGGTTAATGCATATCAGGTAAACAGAGAGCGCATAACACCTGAACAGCATATTTTTTTCAAGAAAATCCTGCATGATGACATTCTGGCTATATTCTTTGGCGGGACAAGGTCAAGAGACGGCAGGTTTAACTATATGCTCAAAAAAGAAAGGGCACCAACAGGCCTTGTTCATCTTGCAGAACTTGCGCAGAAAGAAAGTGGTAATCCTGTGAAGATCATGCCTGTTGCAATAACCTATAATATCCTTAAGGATGTTACAATAACTTTTGGCCATCATATGATATTTAAGGGTCAGGAGGACATTGCTGGCCACAGGGAAAAAAGAAAGAAATTTGCAGAGGATATTATTGATAATATAGGGCGACAGGTGAAAGTTAACCTTGACACGATTTTCGCAAATTATCTTATGCAGTATGCTACAAACAGCAGCAGTGAGTCTGGCAAAGCAGTATTAAGTGCTGAAAAATGCTGCAATGACCTTTACTCAATTGTAAACTCACTTAGTGAATACAGTAAAATAAATCTTGACATGGCCCTTTTGAATGAAAAATACTTCTCAGATAAATTCTCTGCTGTTTCATCATATTTCCAGAAAAAAGGCATAATCAAGCCAGTAAAGTGCATAAATTATCTTCTTGATAAAGAAGAGGCTATAAGTAAACCATACATAACAGAAAACAAGACAAAAGAAGAAGTAAAAAAAATGGGGCTGGCTGAAAGAGCAAGATACAACAAAAACATACGAAAAGTAAGCAGAAATCTTGTTTATAACAGCAATAAGATAATTCACCTTGATGATGTTACTGCAGAGGTTTATAAAAGAGTTAAAGAAAGTTAAAAATCAAACTTTTTATTTTCTTGTCAAATCCTATCAATGGCTGCAAAACCATTGTTTTGATATTTAACTCTTTAAATGTTTCCAGGGTTTGGCCAACAACAACAGCCCTTGCATTATTTTCTTTTGCTATCTTATCTAACTCTTCAATACTTTTTATTATTATTAGTTCTTGCTCAAAGCCATAAGCAAACTTTTTTATTAAATTAATATCTGTTTTTTTCATTGAAACAGGAATTACAGAACAGCCGCGCTTCATCATTAACAATGAGGCAAGCAAAGAGTTTTTATCTTCTATTAAAGAAATAATTTTTCCTTCAATACCAACTGGCAAACCACCAGGCCCATTAACTCTTTCTGTAAAAACATATGCCTGCTCAAGAATTTCTATTCCTATTTCCAAATCAAAATTTTTTAAGCTGACTTTTTTATTAAGCTTTTCGCAAACAAAAGAGCCAATTACCCTTTCTATCTCAGGAGATGTTAGGGAAAAATTTTTATTAAGCCTTTGCGTAGAAACCCTAAATGTCTTGAATTTTTTGTTTTCTGCTAATTTTGAAACTGCTTTTTCTATTTCATTTATCTTAGGCTCAATAATTAATGCAGGACTGAAAGAAGAAATTCCAAAAATATATTTCAGGCAATTCAATTCCTGCTCTGCAAATATAATAATTCTTCCCCTAAGCCTTTCTATTTTTTTATATTTAATATTATTTTTCCTGAGAGAATCTTTTATGTTATCAATAAGCTTTTTCTCAAAAAGTATCCTGTTATTACCTTTGAGACCAATCTCAGAATACCTTACTATAACAACTTTCTCCATCTGGCTGGAAAAAGATTTTTTGTTTATATTAGTTTTGATTTGTTAAATAAGCTGATTTATTGCCTCGACTATAGAAAAGTATTTATATGAAAATCTGTTTCCATGTAATAAGATGTCAAATAAAGGGCTAATCAAACTGAGTATGAGACTTTTGTCTAATTCATTTGCCCATGATAATATGACATCAATTTGTTATAAGAAGACATGGTAAGACCCAAAATTTTTCTGGGCTCGTGCAATGTTTTCTTGATTTCTGACAAAACTTTTTCAGATTCTTTGCAAAGTCCAGTTAAATAATTCCAAAAAGGTGAGTGTAATGCAAAAAAATAACTGGGATGCAACATGCCCTATATGCAGGGATGTAATAGATAATCCAATATGCCCTGAGTGTATTCAGGAAGAAATAGAACAATGGCTATCCAACAAGAATCCAATGTATTTGGATAATCTAAGAAAAAGCATTACACACTTTGATAACAAGGAAGTTAATGGCCCAAAATGCATAAAGTGCGGCAAGCAGGTTGAGATATGCCCATACTGCTTCATAAAGGATGTTAACAATATAATCAAGGAAAAACATCCTGAACTGTTGGATGAATTCCATACTTTCTTTGGATTTAGGTTAGGGCATAGTTACCAGGAAAATAAGATATGGGGGGATAATGATGTATGAAAACAGGATATTACAGCAAAAATGTGTGAAAAGCCTTGATGAAATAGAAGAAGGCCTGTCTTTTAATAAAGTCATAGATAATATAATTAAAATTTCAAATAATCTAAAAAAAGGAGAAAGAATTATCATAGAACAAATAGGCATTAAATATTCAGCAACAGTTATCAAATTAAAAGAAGGGTGTCAAAATGAGTTCCCTTATGATGCTTCAGAATGGGAAGTTAAGTTAGAATATCGCTTTTAATCTGGTTTTTTATTGCTGGATGTTTATTGTGATAGATTTTTTTTCTGTTATATTTTTATAGATTACCTCGCAATTCAGGCTGTAATCACCTACACTTATTCCGCCGCAAACATTGCACCTTGGCAGTTTATAACTAAAGGATATCTCATTTATTCCGGTTTTCAAATCTAAAATTCTTTTTTCATTTAATCTTCCATTTATTCCGTTTGCCATAACTGTAACATTTTCTAAATCTGATTTTGAGTAAATCATTGTAGTAAGGTTTACGTTTTCTGAGGAATGGTACAATGCTTTATCTGTTGAAAGATTTTTTAAAGAAATCATTGTTCCTTTATTTTGTTCTGTAACACATCCAGAAATAAAAAATAATCCCATTATTATTAAGATTACTAAGAATAATTTCTTCATTTTTTCACTTTAATGTTTTCATTTAATTCTTTCAATAGTTTATCAAGGTCAATGCCATACATATTGCAGATATCACCCAGCTTTAAACTGTCCATTTCCATCTGCGCCATTGGGCAGCCTAAGCATGGCATTTGAAATTTTGAAAGAGTTTCTTCAGCACCCTTTATTTCCAAAACCTTTGCTAACGTTGTATCTTTTGTTATTTTCATTTTTTTGTCCTCCTGTAATTCTCTATTGCTTTTTTTAATGCCTCTGTTCCGAGTATTGAGCAGTGGAATTTTATTGGAGGCATCTTTCCAAGGCCATTAACAATATCCTCTGCTTTTATTTTCAATGCCTCACCAATTGTTTTTCCCTTTGCAAGCTCGCACATCATATCTGATGAAGCAATTGCAGCTATGCAGCCATATGTCTTAAATTTAATGTCTTTTATTATATCTTTATCTATCTTAAGAAATATTTTCATTACATCCCCGCATTGCGGATTTCCTTCCTGGCCAACTGCGTCAGGATTTTTTATCTCTCCTGCAAATTCCGGGCTTTTGAAGCGCTTTAATGTTTTTTTTGAATAATACATTTTTATTCCTTCCAAAACGGTGAGATTTTTCTCAGGCTTTTTACTATTTCTGGCAATACTTTTAAGGTATAATCAATTTCTTCTTCTGTTGTAAACCTGCTTAGAGTTAATCTTAAGCTGCTGTTTGCCTGCTCAGGGCTTAAGCCAATTGCTATCAGGACATAGCTTGGCTCAAGTGTTTTTGCAGAGCATGCAGAGCCTGTTGATGATGCAATTCCTTTGTTGTTTAAATAGCCGCCAATTGCCTCTCCCTCAATTCCTTTAAATGAAAAGTTTGCATTATTGCATAATCTTTTATCTCCTGTTGGCCCATTAAGCTTTACTTCTGGTATTTCTAAAACTCCTTTGATTAACTTATCCCTAAGCTTTGCCATATAATTAATATATTTTTTGTTCATGGCTATTTTTACTGCTTCTGCAAAGCCAACAATCCCATGGATATTCTCTGTTCCTGCCCTAAGGCCAAATTCATGGTCACCACCGTGCTGCCATGTTTTTATTTTTGTTCCTTTTTTTATATATAAAACACCAATGCCTTTTGGGCCATGGATTTTATGGGCATTTAAGGTTATTAAATCAATATTTTGCTTTTTTACATTTAATTCTGTTTTTGTATAGCTCTGGCAGGCATCTGTGTGAAAATAAACATTATGCTTTTTGCATATTTCTCCTAATTTTTTTAAGTCATTTATTGTACCAACTTCATTATTTCCATGAATTATTGAAACCAGGATTGTCTTGTCTGTAATTGCCTTATCAAATTCATCTGGATTTACAAAGCCCTCTTTGTCAACATTAAGATATGTTATATTAAAGCCCTGTTTTTCAAGCCATTTGCATGAGTTCATAATGCACTTGTGCTCAACTTTTGATACAATTATATGTTTTCCTTTATCCTTGTTTGTGAAAGCTATGCTCTTTAAGGCAAAATTGTTTGATTCTGTTCCCCCTGATGTAAAGATTATCTCATCTGGCCTTGCATTTATTGATTTTGCAATGATTTGTCTTGATCTTTCTAATGCTTCTTTAGCTTCCTCTCCAAATAAATGTGTTGATGATGCATTTCCATATTTAACATTAAAGTAAGGCATCATTGCCTTAATTACATTTGGATCAAGCATTGTTGTTGCGCCATTATCCAAATATACTTTTTTCATTTTAACCTCTAATTAGCTTATTTTTTTATTGCATCCCTTTAAGCAGTT
>JAFCCI010000027.1 GCA_017610275.1 Candidatus Woesearchaeota archaeon | reverse complement strand
CAAGCTCATCATTTGTAATACTCTGATAATGTGTAATATCAAGATGTGCTTTTTCAATTGTCTTTTTAGCTCCTGCCTGATTTATATGAGAACCTAAAACCCTCCTTGCACATGCATTTATTATATGGGTAGCAGTATGATGCTGTGCCAGCTGCAATCTTCTGTTAAGGTTTATTATTCCATCAACCTCGTCCCCTTCTTTGAATTTAGGTTTTTCAGAAAGAACATGAATAATCACACTTCCCTGCTTGAAAACATCAATAACTTTTTGATTGTTTATACTGCCCGTGTCATGATCCTGACCGCCAGATGTTGGATAAAATGCTGTCTGGTCTAAAACAATGTTATTACCAATAATTTTCAGAACCTTTGCCTTAAACTTATCTTTGCGATAATCATCAAAATAAAGTGTCTTTATTTCATTTAAATCCTTTAAATCAAGCTTTTCCTTTTTCTCAAAAACTTCTTTTTCCCCCTTGCTGTGAAGTTCAGAAACCATTGCATAAAAATTTTTTGGAACTTCAACTGTTTTTCCAAGCTTTAAAGCTTCTTCACTGACAATTTCAGGGTCAATGCCCTGGCTGTCATATAATTGCAAAAGTTTTTTCTTTGTTATTTCTTCTCTAATTAGCTTCTGGATTATCTGCCTTGACTTCTGTTTTGTGTTCTCATATTTCTCCTTTTCAACATCAAGTATTTTTTCAACTGCACCAAGGTTTTTGCTTAATTCTGGAAATTCACTTTTTAACTCTTCTGCATGCCACCTGCAGACATCTGGCAGGTTAATATTCCATTTGTATTTATCAATAAATGAAAATGACCGCCTTGCAAGTATCCTTAGATTATAACACCCTCCCACATTAGATGGCAGTGCACCATCACTTAATGCAATAAGCAATCCGCGTGCATGCTCTGCAATTGAGTAAAGGGCTGCCATTGGCAATATGGCTTTTTTTAATTCATCTACACTTATCCCCACTTTATCAGCAACATCTTTCCATGCCTTGTCAATATCATCAACCTCATCAATATTAAGGAATCCTGCATAAGGAACATATTTTCTCATTATTTCTTTATTGTATGTTATGCCTGTTTTTTCTATGAGTTTTTTTACAACAGACGGAAATGATGCATCATAAATTGTAGGTGTGCCCTGGCTGAACCATGCGCAGCGTTCCATACCCATACCCATATCAAGAACTTTTAATGAAAGTTCTTTTGGCTCTGTTTCTGTCTGTTCATACATCGTGTAAACCTGGTTTCCCAATTCAACGCCGCGGGAAAAGAATTCCATGCATGGCCCAAAATTGCCTCCTCCTGCCCATGCATCTTCATGAAAAGTAATCTCTGAATCAGGAATTCCCAAACCATTGTTAAGCCATTTTTTTATGTGTCTGAAAACCTTATCTTGATCCCATTTATCAGGCGAAACAAACATATGCTGGCCAATCATATTAAAGCAGGTCATGTGGCTGCCTGTTATCCCAACATTATCAATATCACTAAACCTTAAACAGAATTGAGGCACTACCAAAGGATTTGCAGGTGGTTCAACCTCTCCGCTAACAACATATGGCTGGAAATCAGCTATGCTTGCTATAACAAAATCCATGTCAGAGCGCCACCTTGCAACAACAGGATACCTTTTTATTGGGGTGTAACCTAATTCTTTGAACATTTTTGAGAATTTCTGCCATACTTCAATATAACTTAACTTTTCCTTGCAGGGATTGTTCTCAAAAAACCTAAAGCCACCTGAGCATGCAGTATCACCACAGAAATCCCTATTTTTATTTGTGGTCCAGAAATACTTTCCGCACTTAGTGCATTTCTTCCTGACAAACCCGTCTTCCTTTAAAACATCTGTTGCATAATACTTATCAGGGCTCTTGCCTGCCTCTTCCCTAAACCATTTTTTTGCTTCTTTGTCTGTTAGCATATTAATCTTATTTTTTAGGTATTATTTAAATTTTCTTATATTAAAGCAAGATTAAGAATAAAAAGAATAGGGATATATCACATTGCATTAACTATATAGCCTGGATTACTATGAACAGTAAACTAAGACATCCCTGCATGCTTTGAGCTGCACTCAAGGCAGTAAGTATGAATAGCATTATCATTGCCAAGTTGCAGCCTACAATCTTCTGCAGAAAGTATAAGCTTTCCGCACGACTCACATCTATCGTACATAAACTACCCTTTATTAATATTGGTTCCAAAGCTTATAAATGTTTTCTTTTTTAGAATTTTAATGTGTTAACTCAAACTTTCATAAGTGGCGAGCGAAGCGAGGAGTGGGACTTCAATGAAGTTGAATGTCGCACTTCGGTGTCAATGGACAAAACCATTGGTATGGGCCCACCCGGATTTGAACCGGGGATCTTCACCCTGTGAAGGTGATGTCATAGCCACTAGACCATAGGCCCAATAATCATAAAAAACTGTTTCTTCCTCTTAGTTTTTCTATTTCATTGTGCAGATTTTTAACTCTTTCTACATAACTCTCTTCAAGTTCGTTTCTGAATCTCTCTATTACTTTTTTAATTGTACCTCTTTTTTTTCCAAAAATAAGATTATCTGCATAAGCTATTATTTTTTCCTCTGTTATTTCAGGAACAAAATCCTTTAATGGAAGATTAAGCTTTTGTTTTTCTATATCCTCTTTTGTTATTCCAACCCCAATATGTGTTTCAGCAATTCTTGCATGTTTTTCAAGGCCTTCCTTCTTTAGTATTTCTCCACCAACAAGGCCGTGCCTTATTGAATTTTTCTTATAGCATTTAAACCTTCCAATATCGTGGAGCAAAGAGCCTATCTTAACAAGATCAATATTAACATCATGATTTTTCTTAACTTCCTCAGCTATCTCAAGAGCAAGCTTCTGGACAGCTTTTGAATGATTTAATACCTTGTTAAAGCTTTCATCATTAGTAGAATATTTCTTCAATAGTTCAACTGCCTCTTTTTCAGTTATAACTCTCATAAAGAAACAGAAATAATAATTTAATAAAAAGCTTTCTAAAAAAAATAAAGGCTCCCTATTCTTGGGTTTGGGGGTAGTAAGAATTAAGCAGGGAGCCTATATAAATGTGATTTTTGATTTTTTTGCTGGTTTTTTGAGTTCCTCAAGCCACATAGTGCCTATTCTTATCATCTCATTGTTGAAATTGTCTGATATCTTGTATGTTTTTTTGTAAAGGTTATAGTTGATTATGCCCATGCTCTTCATTGGAGTTAATATTCTGTCATAAAACTGCCTTTTGTTGTATGAAAGCTTGACTTTCTTGCTTTTGTATGACAGCTCTTCAATCTCTGCAATTAAATTACCTTCATGAAGCCTTGTGGCAAACAGGGACATTTCTGTTTTTCCTATCTCACCTCCATTTTCTTTAATGTAATTTATCAGCAGATTAGCAACTATCTTCTGTTGTTTTGTTGCAAATATTATTTCCAATATATCCTCTGGAATATTGAATAAGTCAAATAAAATGACCATTTTTAACATAATAAATCATACTAGTATATAAATGTTACTATTTTGTATACTGGCATAGTCTTTTATAAGATTTATGCATAGAAATGTTTGTGAAAACATTTTACTTTAGTATGATGATGAACATTTCTGGCATGCTCAAAAATGCTCTGCATTTTTGGCATCCTTAGAAATCAGCTTTACTGATTTCTGGGAAACAAGAAATTTGCAAAGCAAATTTATAAGTTCACCGGAAAACTAAGTTTTCATTGTGTCCTAAAAATCCACAGTGGATTTTTATGATTTTTTAGAAAAAAAGCCTTTAATCTCTTCAAGATAATTTTTAGTAATCTTAATACCTATGTTAATAGGAAAGCATTTGAAATATGTTGGCCAGCAGTATCTCTGGTCTAAAAATATTATTACCCCCCGGTCAGTTGATGACCTTATGCAGCGGCCAGCGCTTTGCAATGACTTATTGAATGCAGGAAACATATATCCGTAATCCCATCCCTTTCCAAATTTCTTCTCATAATAGTCTATTAATGCTTTTGCCTCAAGATCTGGCTTTTGCAATGGAATGCCAATTACAACAACGCACTTTAAGATTCCCGGCAAGTCAATACCCTCTCCAAAAGAGCCTGATGCAACACATAAAAGCACAGCACCTGAATCTTTGTAAGACTTAAATTTCTCCAAAAGCTCTTTTTTCTCCTCTTTCTTCAGGCCAGGGGTTTCAAGAAAAGTTGTCTTCCTGCATAATCTAGTAAAAAAGTGATTAACAGAATCCCTTAGGTAATAGCTTGGGAAGAATAGTGCACTATTTCCAGGGACTTCATTTACAATATCAGCGCATATTTTCGCTATCCTCCTGAACTGCTTTTCATTTCTCAAAGAATACTTTGTGCTTGTTTCAGGCACTATGATATTAAGCCTGTTTTTAGCTGGAAATGGGCTTTTGTATAATTTCTCAACTGTGTTTTCTTCAAATCCCAAAAGGTCTTTGTACATTGGTGTCGGAGTCAGTGTCCCGGACATTATAACTGTTGAATGTGCACTATTTAATATATCTTTTGTTACCAAAGATGGATCCAAACAGCGATATGACAAAATTATTGATTTTGGCTTTTTTTCAATTATCCTCACAAATCCCTCATCATAACCATTCCATGCACTAAGAAACTTTGCAACTGAGCCAATGCTGCTCTGCTTTTTTGTTTCCCTGACAGCATCGCCTATGAACTCAAAGTCTGAAACCAGTTCATCATAGTCTGCAATCTGATTTATTTTTTTTGTAAATTCCTCTTTTTTTATAATAATTTCACCATACTCTTTTAGATCTTTGGCAAGATTCTCCAGAATATTTTTAATCTCAACTAGACTTTCTCTTGCTTCATTATACTTAAACTTCTTTGCTTCGCTGATAGCTCTCTTCACTGTAAAACTTGATAATCTTTCTGTCATTAAATCCCTTACTCTTGAAGCAAGATTATGGCCTTCATCAACTATAATAATTGTATCCTCAACATCTTTTTGTATTCTCTTGAAAAAAGAATCCCTGATAGCCGGGCTGAAAATATAATAATAATCGGTTACAATAACATCTGCATCTTTTGCCATCAAAGCTGATATTTCATAAGGGCAGAGCTTGTATTTTGAGCATATGTCCTTAACTGTTTCTGTATGGCACGGGGATAATTGTTTTAATTCTGATAGAACTGCTTTCGCTTTTATTGTTAATTTTGATTTTTTTCTTGTGTTTGCATAAAACTCGCATTTATTGTCTTCTCTTACAGTTTTGCAGTAGTCTGCAAACTCACCTGAATAAAGAGTTTCAACACCTGGAACAAGGCACATCCATTTCTTGCCTATGATATCAGCAGCTTTTATATTAAGATTGTATTTTTCTTTTATTTTTTTTAAGGTGTTGATTGCAATAACATGCTGTGTATGCCTGTTTGTCAGAAAAAATACTGTCAGTTTGTTTTTGATTGCATAAGCAAGTGCAGGAGCCAAGACGCCGGCAGTCTTTCCAATTCCTGTCGGAGCATGCATAATCAGGCTTTTTTTGTTTTTAATTACATCATCAACATCTAAAATCATATCCTTCTGTATTTCCCTGACTCTAGAATGCGGAAATAATAATTCAGCTAGCTTATGTTTTGATATCATATTAAAAAAAGAAAATAGTTGCTATATAAATCTTTATCTTAAGAAACAGATTATTTTCCGAATTTTTCCTTAATCTTTTTTGCAAGCTCTTTTCCTTTTTCAGTTAATAAACTGCCTGTTTTTCCTAATGCTGACTTGCCTTGCTTAAGGTTTCTCTCCATTACTAAACTATAATCGTGCATAACTGCTGGCATATCTTTTATCCTGTTGCCATATTTCTCAAGGAAAGTAACAGTTGTCAGAGGAAATCTTTGAGGGGCTTTTGGATTTTCATCAGAATAGCCGATTGTTATTATTGCCTGAGGTCTTGCATAGTCCGGAATGTTAAGAACTCTTGAAACAACATTCTCATCAAACGCACCTACCCAGCATGCTCCAAGATCAAGAGAATGCGCTGTTAAGAGCATATTTTCTATTGCAGCTGCACAGTTCTGTATAGAGTAAAGCCTGTTTCCTCTTACACCATAAAGCCTCTCACTTTTTTTCAGGTCTGCGCAGACAACTATATAAACAGGAGCTTTTGACATCCAATGCTGCCTTAATGAGGCTTCTGCAATTGCTTTTCTCTTTTCTTCATCCTGTACAACAATAAAATTATAATCCTGTATGTTTCCAGAACTTGGGGCAAGCCTTCCAGCTTCTAAGATAGTTCCTACCTTATCCCATTCAACTGGAATATCAAGATAGTTTCTTATGCTTCTTCTTGTGATTATGCATTCAAAAACTTCCATATTAACCATTATAAAACTCTTTATTAATAAAATTATCGCTTTATTGCAAAAATTATTTATAGTAAAGAAATTTATTAAAGAGCATGAAATACATTGATTTAGTTGAGGTCTATCAAAGGCTTGACTCAACAACAAAGAGGCTTGAAAAAACATACTTTATATCTAAATTGTTGAGAGAAACACCATTAGGGGATCTTTCAAGGATAACACTTTTATTGCAGGGAAAAATCTTTCCCCCATGGGATGAGCGAAAGATAGGTGTTGCATCAAGAATGGTTTTAAAGGCAATAAATGTTTCATCTGGCTTAAGTGTTAATGAAATTGAAAATGAGTGGAAAAAAACAGGGGATTTGGGCAAGACTGCTGAGAATTTAATTAAAAGAAAAAGGCAGGCTACTTTATTTTCACAGGATTTATCTGTCAGCAAGGTTTTTGATAATTTAAGAAAACTTGCTACATTAGAAGGACTTGGCTCTGTTGACCAGAAAGTAAAATTAATATCTGAGTTGCTTACATCTGCAAAGCCAATCGAAGCAAGGTACATTGTAAGGAATGTTTTAGAGGAATTAAGGGTTGGTGTTGGAGCAGGCTCTTTAAGGGATGCAATTGCATGGGCATTCTTCCCAAAGGTTGCTGGAATATTTTTCAAATGTGATAAATGCAATAATTATATGCCCAATATAGCTAAATGCCTTGAATGCAATCAGGCTATAGAAAATAAGTTTAGTAAAGAGGTTGAAAGATTTAATGGAAAGAATGTTCTTAAACTGAAAAACATTGATGAACTTAAGAAAGCTGACCTTAAAAAATATGATTTGATTTTATGCAAAGATGAGAATTTAGCAAGGGAGTGCTATAATTATCTTGTTAATGCTGTGCAAGGGGCTTATGATGTTGCAAATGATTTTTCTGTTGTTGCAGAAAAAGCAAAAGTTGATGGCATTAAAGGCTTAACGAGCGTTGGCCTTGAGCCTGGCAGACCTGTAAAGGTAATGCTTGCCATAAAAGTAAAGGATATAAAAGAAGGATTTGAAAGGGTTGGAAAGCCAGCAGATGTTGAATATAAATTAGATGGCTTCAGGCTGCAGATACATAAGAAAGATAATAAAATAAAGCTTTTTACAAGAAGGCTTGAGAATGTCACAAAGCAGTTTCCAGAGGTTGTTGATTATGTTAAAAATTATGTTAAAGGGGATTCTTTTATAATTGATTCAGAAGCAGTTGGCTTTAATCCAAAAACAAAAAAATATCTTCCATTCCAAAGCATTTCCCAGAGAATTAAGAGAAAGTATAATATTAAAAATATAGCAAAGGAGTTTCCTGTTGAGCTGAATGTTTTTGATGTTATTTATTATAATGGGGAAAATATGATTAAGATGCCTTTGATTAAGAGAAGAAAGCTGGTTGAGAAAATAGTAAAGCCTGCTGAAAGAAAGATTGTTTATGTCAGGAATCTTATAACATCTGATGAGAAAGAGGTTTTAAAGTTTTACAAGGAATCTCTTAATAAAGGTAATGAAGGCATTATGTTTAAGACTCTTGATGCTGTTTACAAGCCAGGGGCAAGGGTCGGGCATATGGTGAAGTTCAAGCCTGTTATGGATACTCTTGATTTGGTTATTGTTGGAGCAGAGTGGGGTGAAGGCAAGCGCTCTAACTGGCTGAGTTCATTTACTCTTGCATGCATTGATGAAAACGATAATTTCCTTGAAATAGGAAAGGTTGGAACAGGCATTAAGGAAAAGTCAGGGCCTGGAGTTTCATTTAGCCAGCTTACAGAAGAACTCAAGCCATTGATAACATCTGAAAAAGGGAAAAATGTTAAGGTTAAGCCAGAGATTGTTGTAGAAATAAATTATGAGGAAATCCAGAAAAGCCCAACTTATAATTCAGGATATGCACTGAGGTTTCCAAGAGTAATAAATTTAAGGCTGGAAAGGTCTGCAGAAGAATGCAGCACATTAAAAATGGTTGAGGAGTTTTACGAAGGCCAGAGGCACAGAAATTAGATTATAACTCTTTTCTTATGTTATCAACAAATTTATCAAAATCTTCTTTTTTTATGCAGGCCCCGCAGGCATGCTCATGGCCACCGCCGTAGCCATCAATGTCAATCAATGCCTTTTTGAGTATTTCAGATACTGAAAGATGGTCTGATGAGCGAAGGCTGCATTTCATTTCTCCATCTTTTTCACGGGCAATTATAATGAGCTTTTTTGGAAACCTGTAAAGAAGTTCGTTTGACAAGTCGCCTGTAAAACTCATTCTGTTTGAGTATTTGAAAAGAAGAATCTTGCTTTTGTCATTTGATTTTATTGCCTCATTCAAAAGCCTGTTGTAATCTTCCACTACGCTTTCATATTTTTTTATTATGAATCTTGCTTGGGCTGTACTGCCCTCAATAATTTCATAAGGGTCTTTTATTCTTGTTAATATTTTGACGCAGCTTAGGACATCTGATGTTTTTCCTTTAAGAATAAATGAAAGCATTTTGACAAGCTCTCCGAGTTTTGTTTCATATAATGCCTTCTCAGGTTTTTTTATTTTTGAAGGAAGCAAATCAGGATATTTTTTTGAGAATTCTGATATAAAATCTGGTAGGTACCAATCTCCAACTGTCCCGCATACTGCAATCCACAAGTCCTGCTTTACAACCCTGTAGCAAATGCATGATGCTGGCTCTCCAAAGCCGTCTTTTCTTGAATTATAGTATTTTGTTCCGCTGTTCTTGATAATGTCATGGTGGTCTATCCATATTATTGGAACCTTGACAGCGTCTATAAACTCCTGGCTTACCATTGGCTTGTCAACTATAAATACTTTATCCGGACCATAGTTCTCAACAGTTTTTATAAACATTGGCTTAAGCTCTGGGCTGCTCTTTACAACAATGCCTTTCCCTTCTCTTTTATACCTATAAAGCAAGAGAAAAGAACAAAGCCCGTCAGGGTCATCATCAAAGAAGAATAAAGGTCTCTTGCAATTATCAAGTTCTTCTCTTATCTCTTTGTAATGTTTTTCTGTAAGCATAATTAAAAGAAATTGGGTTTCTTAATAAAATTTTCTACTTTTTAATCCTTGAAGATGATTATATTATTAGGCCTTGGAACTTTCCTAAGTTCAATTCCTGCTTCTTTTAGGAATTTCCTTGCTTCCTCATCTGCATAATCATGATAACTCACTACTTTTTTAATGCCTGCATTTACTATCATTTTTGCACAAATCATGCAGGGGGTATGAGTACAGTACATAGTTGAGTTAGAGATGTTAATTCCATGAACTCCTGCCTGTATGATTGCATTTTGCTCTGCATGTATTGCCCTGCATATCTCATGTCTTGTTCCTGACTCTATGCCTAATTCATCTCTCAAACACCCAAGCTCAAGGCAATCCTTCATGCCTTTTGCAGCCCCATTATAACCAGTTGTTAATGCTCTTTTTTCCTTGACTATTACAGCTCCAACATGATGTCTAAGGCATGTGCTTCTTTCAGCAACCAAAGAGGCCATTTTCATAAAATATTCATCCCAAGTTGGCCTTTTATTTTCTTCTGATTTCATTTAAAATATCCTCCACTTTCTTGTAAAGCTCTTCAAAACTTCCTTCATTTATTATCATAAAATCAGCCATTGCTATTGGCCCGCCTTTTTCTATGTTTTCTATTTCTGCGTAATCCCTTGATTTTGCCTGTTCATAAGTCATAGGCCTGCTTCTTAGTTTAGTATCATCTTCTTTTAATTTTCTGTTAGCCAGTCTGTCATATCTTATTTTGGGTGATGCATAAACAGCAACTATTGTAAGGTTATCTTTAAATTTTTCTTTTAATATTTTATACTCTGACCAGCTGTAAAGCCCGTCAGCAACAACATCTCCGGTTTTAAGCAAATTCTCAATCTTTGGCAAGTTTAAGATAGCAAAACAACCCATGCCATGTTTTTTTCTTATACCTTCCCGTATTTTAACTTCATTTTCTTCTGTTGGCTTTAATTTTTTTTCTTTCACTATATCAAGTGTAATCTGCCCAAATCTTAAAAACTTAAAACCTTTGTCTGTTAAATAATCAGAAATAACAGTTTTACCACCACCAGTCATTCCAACAATAGCTATTATTTTATTCATTAAACATTCACCCCTATTTGAATTAATTTTAATTAAAAAACTAAGCCCTTACCTCAACCTTCTCAAAGTAAGGCATTGCAGCTTTTTTCATTTCTTCAAGTTCTTCATCCTCAAAATATCTTATCTTCTCAAACTTCTCATCAATAAGTTTGCCTTCCCTTGGGATAAAATTTTGAATACAATATTTTTTTGGCTTTCCAGCCAATCTTTTTAACCATTCCCCTATCTTTTTAATTTTCTCAGAGTCATGATACCCTCTTATAACAGTAGTCCTGAATTCATAATCCAAACCAGATTTAGTCATAATTTTCTGCATCTGTTTTTATATCCATGGCAATATAATCAGCTAATTTTTGTTCTATAATTTTTTTCAATAACTCAGGATTTGAACCGTTTGTATCAACCTTAATAAGATATCCTTTTTCTTTTATTTTTTCAAGAAGGTCTTTTAAATCAGGATTTATTAATGGCTCCCCGCCAGTAATGCAAACCCCATCAAGGTATTTTTTTCTTTTGTCCAGAAAATCCAAAATGTCATTTTCACTGTAAACCCCTTTTTGTGTGTTTGTAAAAACAAGCTCAGGATTATGACAAAACCCACACTTAAAATTGCATCCAGATAAAAATATAGTGCATGCTAATTTACTGGGGTAGTCAATTAAAGTTAATTTTTGTAATCCTGCTACTTGCATTCTTAATCCTATCCTTTTTCTCCTACTTCAAAATTTTTTCTGTCCTTAAATTCCTCAGCTTTGCCTTCATTCCACTGCTCAACCGGCCTCAAATAACCTACAACTCTTGAATAAACTTCGCATTTTGTTTTCATTTTATTACCTCTTTTATTTTTTTAAATTCTTCATTGGAAATTAACTCGCATTTAGGGCAGTATTCATGCTCACCAGGAATATAGCCATGTATTGGGCATATTGAAAAAGTGGGTGTAATTGTAAAATAAGGCATCCTAAAATTCTCAGCTATTTTTTTTACTAATGCTTTTACTCCCTCTTTAGTTAATCTCTCACCTATATATGAATGAAATACTGTTCCTCCT
>JAFCCI010000078.1 GCA_017610275.1 Candidatus Woesearchaeota archaeon | reverse complement strand
GGATCTGCTAAAATGCTTCTATTTCCTAATGCTCTTGGCCCCCATTCAAACCTGCCTTGAAACAAGCCTACAACTTTTCCATCCACAAGGTCATCTACAATGCTGTCTTTGAGCTTATCATCATCAGAGAAATATTCATAAGAGATATTGCTGCTATCTAAGAATTCCTTGATTTGGCTCTCCGAGTAGTCCTTTCCCCAGTAAGCATGCTCAAGAATAAAGGTTCTAGGATTTCCCATTAACCCATGATAAGCATGTAAGGCAGCACCTAAAGCGCCGCCGCTGTCTCCTGCTGCCGGCTGGATGAAAAGCTCTTCAAATGGAGATTCACGCAGAATTCTTCCATTTGCCTTTGAATTAAGGCCGACACCTCCGGCAATACAGAGATTCTTCATCCCTGTCTCTTTATAAAGAGAATTTAAAAGCTTTAATAAGGTTTCTTCTGTTACTCTTTGGATACTAGCAGCGATATCTGCATAGTGTTCGTTTTCTCGGCAGAGCTCTTTATAATTAGCTGGTTTATCACCAAAGTAGGAGGGATATCTTGTGTTTGAAGTGAAAAAATCCATCTCTTGAGGTCTAGGTTTTCCGAATAAGTTTTCAAACTTGGAATTAAATGTTCTCTCATCAGAATAATGATAAGTAAAATAATCCATGTTCAGCCAAAATGAACCATCAGAGGCTACATTAATGAGATTGTCATATATCTTGTCAATATATTTCGGCATTCCATAAGGTGACATTCCCATGACTTTGTATTCCCCATTGTTTACCCTGAACCCTAAAAAAGCAGTAAAGACACTGTAGAGAAGGCCAAGAGAATGGGGGAATTTTATTTCTTTTAGTAATTTTATATCAGTTCCTTTGCCTATGCCCATTGTTGTAGTTGTCCACTCCCCAACTCCATCCACTGTAAGAATTGCTGCTTCTTTGAAAGGCGATGGATAAAAAGCACTAGCTGCATGGGAGAGATGATGTTCTCCAAAAAGAATCTTTTTATCTTCTATGTTCAACTTATCTTTTATGATACTTTTTACCCAAAGCTTATCTCCAAGCCAGGTGAGCATTGCTTCTCTGAAGACTTTCCAAGATCTTGGAAAATTCTGGAGGGTAGTCATCAAAATACGCTCAAATTTATGGAAAGGTTTTTCATAAAAGACGACATAATCTAAGTCATTAGCGGAAAGACCTTCGTGTTCCAGGCAGAAATTTATAGCATTTTTAGGGAAATCAAAGTCATGTTTCACTCTTGTAAATCTTTCTTCTTCTGCTGCTGCTACGAGCTTACCATCTTTTATAAGGGCTGCGGCGGCATCATGGTAGAAACAGGAAATTCCCAGTATATACATTAGAACTGCCTCCTTGACTGTTCTAGGTCGGCATTAATTTCTTTTTTGGTGAGCCAATGAGATTTGGTGGTTTGATGTTTTATATTAAGGGGGTCTGAAAATATTTTCACAGCTAAAGCAAAGGGAGTAACAAAAATAAAAAAGAATAATGAGAGAATTATTCTGCTTTGAAAACTTCCCATTCTTTTAGAGAAGTTTCCCCAGCGCTGCCATAATTTTTTTATGAGATTTTTTGGGACTTTTTCAGGTTCCTTGTTGTGTGAGCTTTTTTCTTTGGGTAATTTTCGGAACAATACAACTATTACTCCTATTGTGGCAGCTAAGACTACCCATATGAGAATTAGAAGCCATTTGTTTAAATCAAATGTTAGCCTTGAATAAATCGCTCCTGTCCAAATAAGCAGAATTATTATCAGGTCAAAAAGTTGTGGCTTTATGTCTATATGTTTTCCAGCTTTACCTGCAGTGCCTCCAGAATAACCAACTAGGGATAATAGAATAAGGACTATAAATGAAAGAGTTTCCATAATATTGTTACTCCTTTAATTTTTTAGGAAAAATTAGGAACAAAAAACAGGGACCCGTAACAAGCACATGTCCCGGTTTTTTTGATAGGCTACCGCCGTTGGGTTTATTTAACATATTCAAATTGATACTCTTCTGGCAAAGTTTAAAATCCCGCATAACTTCTGCTATACGCTAACATTTGCCAAAAAAAGGAGGGACTTATTCGAAGACGTACTTCTACCCAAATAGAACAAATTCTATTTAATATACATTAAGGATATACAGATCAAATGCAG